>NZ_MKRN01000080.1:4023-22292 GCF_001896955.1 Nitrobacter sp. 62-13
GAATGATTACGGTGGGACCACCGTTCCTGACGTCGTGGGCCAACTCCGCGTCGACCAGGCCTGGGGCTCGTTCCAGGCGTCGGTTGCGGCCCACAACAACAATCCCGCCTACTATACCGATCAAGCAAGTGGCGGTCCGCGAGACAAGTGGGGTTGGGCCGGTCAGCTCGCTCTATCGATTAAGAACCTTCCGACCGGTCCGGGCGATACGGTCGACTTTCAGGGCGTCTATACCAACGGCGCGACGCGTTACAACATCCAGGATCTGGCCGCGGCGGCGGGTCTCAACACGATCTACACCGGCATAACCGGCATTGGATACGGCTTTGCGCCGGATGCGGTATTTGGTCCTGGCGGTCAGCTTGAGCTGGTCTCGACGTGGGGCATGCGCGGTGCATTCAACCACAACTGGAACCTTTACTGGGCCACGTCGGTTTTCGGCGCTTACGCATCGGTCAGGTACACCGGCGCTGCCAAAAGCCTGATGTGCGGCGTGGGCGGTACAGTTCCTACAATACTTGGTGCGGGCGTCATCACCTGCAATCCTGACTACAATATCGGGCAGGTTGGTGCGAACCTCCGATGGACTCCGGTTAAGAATCTGACGTTCACGACCGAGGCGCTCTACACCATGCTGGATCAGAAGTATGCCGGCGTTGCGAGCCTTCCTGCGGCCGACGCCGTCGGCAAGCCTGCGGGGAATTACAACCTCAAGGATCAAAATACCTGGACCCTGATGTTCCGCGCCCAGCGTAGCTGGTAACGCCGGCCATCTGGACCCTTGGAAGCTGCCGGAGGCTGTTTGTCGGCGAGGCGAAGTCGGCGGAAAATCCCCGTAAGTCATCCATCGGGTCAAGAGGCGCTTGGCGCGTCGGGATGGAGACGCATTTGGCGTTTCGGGCCGGGTTTGTCGTTAACCGAGGCCTGGCCCTTGCCCGACGCTCGATCCTCGGTCTCATTCAGTTTTCAGCCCCTGAACGCCCTAGCCGTGAGGTCTCAGCACATTGCCGTGATTATCGAGCGACGATGGTGAAGCCGAGGCCTTCGTAATATAAATAATAATTAATTTAGAGCGAATGGATAAGCAGAATGCGAGTAAGAGTTGCGTTTCCCCCTTTTTTGCTGATGACCGTATGCGGCGGTGTTGCTATTTCGTTCCTTATTGCAGTTCCGTCAGCATCGCAGGCCCGAGATTATCCGTATTGCATCAAGGGCGAGTATTACATGAGCGGTACCGGAGATTGCAGTTTCGATACCTACCAGCAATGTCTTGCAACCGCTTCTGGCCGCCGCGCTTATTGCGACGTCAATCCGTTCTATCGCTTTCCGGAAGACGGCCCTGCATACCCCGACATGCATCGGAATTTCCGGCGATAATTCAGGCGCCCGTGACTTTTACGCGCAGGCGCGGCTCGCGCCCTTCGGCGTTTCGGTCCGGATCAAGACGATGCTTCGAATCAAATCTGAAGCGGTTTGCGTTTTGATGAAACACCCCGCTCCATCGCGGCCGTCATAGCCGTTCGAAGAACGCGAGCAAACCTGCCGTAGAGGTCATGCTCTGCTTCCGTCAAATGGGGAATGACTCTCAGCGCGGAGCTACACGAATGGGCGCGCGGGTCCTATACTTATTCGATAGAGCCGCGGTGCAAGTCCGCCTCGATCTGCAACTTCGAGCCTCCGCCGAAGCGGGCGCGGTAGACCTGCAGATTCTCCATGATGCGCTGCACGTAGTTGCGCGTCTCCGAGAATGGGATCAGTTCGACCCAGTCCACCGCATCGACACTGGGATCGCGCGGATCGCCGTAGCGCGCGATCCATTTTCTGACGCTGCCGCGTCCGGCGTTGTAAGCCGCGAAGGTCAGGATGTAGGAACCGCGATAGTCTTCGAGCAGGCCGCCGAGTTCTGCCGCGCCGAGCGCGGCGTTATAGGCGGGCTCGGTTTTCATGCGCTGAAGATCGAATCCGACGCCGTATTTCCTGCAGACATAGCGCCCGGCGTCCGGCGTCACCTGCATGAGCCCGTAGGCGTGAGCCGGAGACACCACCGATGGATTGAAGGCGCTTTCCTGCCGGGCGATCGCATAGACGATGCTGCGTTCGATGTCCGGTCCGATCGATTTGAACGACGGAATTCCGCTGACGGGATAGGCATAGAAATCGAACGGCAGCCCGCGATTGAGCGCGGCCTTGCCGGCCAGCAGCATTCCCCGTGCGTCGCCATGGCGCGCGGCGAGTTCGCCGAGTCCGAGCACCGCGTCCGGATCGCCGTTTTCTCCCATATCGGCAAAGATCGGAAGCGCGAATTCGCCGTTGCCGATCGCATAAAGAAGCTGCACGGCGCGCACGACCTCCAGCCGTTCGACGCCGCGCGTCCGGCTGCCGGGAACGCCGCGCAGTTCAATCTGAGGCAGCCCGAGTTTGGCGCGCGCGAGCTGGCCGTAGTAGCTCGTGGAATGCTCGGCTGCCGCGGCATAGGCATGACGGGCTTCCTGGATACGGCCTGCCGCCTCGGCGGCGCGGCCCTGCCAGTAGCCGGCTCGCGCCAACGCGGTCGGATTGACGCTGCCGACTCCGATGCGCGCGAAATGCCGGGCGGCGGTGTTGGGGTCTTTCAGGAAACGCAGCGCGATCCAGCCGGCGGTGAACTCCTGCTCGGTCTTGTAGATATCCCGGGCGGGAAGCGCCGCATCGCGCGCGATGAGATATGCGGTGCGATACTGGCCCACGTCGATCATCTTGCGTGCAAGCAGCCGCCGCTCGATCCACCATTCATCGACATTGTAAAGCCGGTTGGGATCGCGCGGCGCGTTCAGCATCAGCCGCGCGGCTTCTTCGAACTTCTCCTCGCGCCGCAGAAGCTGGATGCGGGCGAAGATATAGCCGGGATCGCCGTGCAGCTCGCGCGGGACGTTTTCAAGCAGCGCGCGCAAGCTGGACGATTTGCGGTCGGCGGCGATCCGCGCTCTGGCGAGGGCGACCTCGGCGCTTCCGAGCCGCTTTGCCGCACGCAGCGCCGCATCGCTTTCGCGACCATAAAGCAGATAATCCATCCGCGCTTTCTGGTCGCCCGGCGTCAGCAGCGCACCGAATACTTCAAGTGCTTTCTCCTCGAGCGCTTGTGACATCGAATCCGTCCGCCAGGCCTCGCGGATCAACTGCACGGCGTTGGCGCGGTCGCCGCGCGCGAGCAACGCGCGTGCCAGCGCGAACCGTCCCTTGGCCGACAACGGTCGTTCGTTCTCGAACCAGGCCAGCACAGTGCGATCGTCGCGGCTGTCGTCCCACAGCGCAGCTTCCGCGCGCCGGCGCAGGAATGTCTGCGATGGCCAGCTCGGATTGGCTTCGATGAAGGCGCGATAACGCTCGGTCGGCGCGCCGTTGTCTTGGCTGCGCAGGATGATCCACTCGGCGAGCTTGCGGGCCACCGGGTCAGCCATGCCGGCCTCGACCTGCGTGGCGTCGGACGTTCTGCGCTTGCGGCTCAGATCGATGACGTTCTGAAGCGCCTCGAGATCGGCGCGCGACGTCGCTGATATCGCGGCCATCGCGGCCCTCGGAACGGGCACGCGTTTCGGCGGCGGCGGGAGCACGGCGTGCTTGCGTGTGGCCGGTTGAATTGCCGGGGCTGCGGTGGCTTTGTCCTTGTCCGGAGTTGAGGTCTTGCCATGCGCATGGCCGGCGGCGGTCTTCGGGGCGGCGTGGCGTGAAGTCGGCCGCGGCTTCGGTGCCGGAGTCTTGGTGGCCTTCTCAGTCTTCGCGGCTTTCTCGGTCTTCGCGGCCTTCTCGGCATTTGCAGCCACAGTCAAAAGCCCGGCCGCCAACGCCACGCCCGCGCCGAAAATAGCGGTTCGCAACCTTGATGCGCGGGCAGGCAATGTCACGGCAACCCCTCTCGGCAAATCACGCAGACCCCAAAAATCCCATGACTATTTCATTGAAAATGTGGACAAAGCACTAAAATTCGGGTGACGGACTTATATACGCCCCAACCGCGGCGAAATCGCGGCTGTCTGCTCGCAGGCGCGGACCTTTCGTCGCGGCGTCAGACCCGATATGACTGATGCAACATCGAATTTGGCACGGCGAAGCCGCGCAGCGTTGGAGCGGATCATGGCAAGCAAGGCGAGATTCCAGGGGTCGTATACGGCCCTGGTGACGCCATTCAAGAACGGCTCCGTCGATGAGGCAGCTTTTCGCGGCCTGGTGAGTTGGCAGATCGGCGAAGGCGTCCAGGGGCTCGTGCCGGTCGGCACAACCGGCGAAAGCCCGACGCTGAGCCACGACGAACACCGCAAGGTGGTGGAATGGTGCGTCGACGAGGCGAAAGGCCGGGTTCCGGTGATCGCGGGCGCGGGCTCGAATTCGACCCGCGAGGCGGTCGATCTGGCTGTCCACGCCGAGAAGGCCGGCGCCGACGCGGTGCTGGTGGTGACGCCCTACTACAACAAGCCCACGCAGGAGGGCATGTACCATCACTACAAGGCGGTGAACGACGCGATCGGCATCCCGATCATCATCTATAATATTCCGTCGCGCTCGGTCGTCGATCTCTCGGTGGAGACGATGGCGCGGCTGTTCGAACTCAAGAACATCGCCGGCGTCAAGGATGCCACCGCCAATGTGGCGCGGGTTTCCCTGCAGCGCCGTGCGATGGGTTCGGACTTCATCCAGTTGTCGGGCGAAGACATGACGGCGCTCGCCTTCATGGCGGCAGGCGGACACGGCTGCATCTCGGTATCCGCCAATGTGGCGCCGAAGCTGTGTGCGAGCCTGATGTCGGCGGTACTGAGCGGCGACTATGCCACCGGGCTCAAGATTCAGGACCGGCTGGTGCCGTTGCACGACGCCATTTTCAAGGAGCCGGGCGTCGCCGGAGCCAAGCACGGCCTCAAGCTGCTCGGCCGTCTCGATGAAATCGTGCGCCTGCCGTTGATGCCGGTGACGCCGGCGACCGGAAAGATCATTCGCGACGCCATGGTGCATGCGGGCTTGCTTAACTGAGGTCCGGTCTCTCACTTAGGTTGCCGCTGCTGCGCGAAGCGGCGAAATATCGGGGAGAAACGCGATGCTGAAGGAATTTCGCGAATTCGCGATGAAGGGAAATGTCGTCGATCTCGCTGTCGGCGTCATCATCGGCGCTGCGTTCGGAGCCATCGTCTCCTCGATGGTCGCCGACATCATCATGCCGATCATCGGCGCCGTCACGGGCGGCCTCGACTTCTCGAACCATTTCACGCCGCTGTCGAAGGCGGTGAACGCCTCGAACCTGGCTGACGCCAAGAAACAGGGCGCGGTGCTGGCATGGGGCCACTTCCTGACCCTGACGCTGAACTTCCTGATCGTCGCCTTCGTGCTGTTCATCGTTATCAAAGGCATGAACAGACTGAAGCGCAAGGAAGAGGCGGCATCCGCGGCGCCGCCGAAGCCGACCCGCGAGGAAGAACTGCTGACCGAGATCCGCGATCTGCTGAAAGCGAAAAGATAAGGCGCGGCGGCTGGTATAATGGATCGAAATTTCGAAGTTCGCATCAGAGATAGCTGCAACGACATACGAACTTCGGAATCGAGACACTAGAAGGATCGGGGGTCGCCGCCATTCCATGAAAAGGCGACGTCCGGAGGTTTTCAGATATGGCCGAGAAGAACGAACGCGCGATCAAGGTCGTCGCTGAAAATCGCAAGGCGCGATTCAACTATGCGATCGAGGATACGGTCGAGGCCGGCATCGCGCTGACCGGAACCGAGGTCAAGTCGATCCGCCGCGGCAAGACAACGATCGCCGAATCCTACGCCGATTCGAAAGACGGCGAGATCTGGTTGATCAACGCCAACATTCCCGAATACCTGCAGGCCAACCGCTTCAATCACGAGCCGAAGCGGCCGCGCAAGCTGCTGCTGCACAGGAAGCAGATCAACAAGCTGATGGGCGCGGTCGATCGCGAGGGTATGACGCTAATTCCGCTCAAGCTCTATTTCAACGAACGAGGACGGGCCAAGCTGCTGCTGGCGGTCGCCAAGGGCAAGAAGCTGCACGACAAGCGCGAGAGCGAGAAGAAGCGCGACTGGGGCCGCGAGAAAGGCCGGTTGCTGCGGGCGAGGGGATGAGAATCCCCTTCATCGCTGAAGACGCTGCGAAGTGATCCGGTTCGACCGTTTCGTCATTTCGCTTTCCGGCGATGGTCGCGAACGCCAGGGAGAACCTCCCGATGAATCAAAGGAATCTGTTCGAGGTCGACTGGAGCAAGATTCCGGCCCCGGCCGACGACGGCGCCGCGCGGCACTTGCCCGGAAGAACGATTCCGCCTCTCGATCTGGTTGCGACCGACAACTCGTCGGTGAGGCTGTCGGCGTTGAAAGGTCGAACGGTGGTGTTCGCCTATCCGCGCACCGGCGAACCGGGCAAGATCGGTCCGGTCGACGACTGGGACATGATTCCGGGCGCGCGAGGCTGCACGCCGCAGGCTTGCGCGTTCCGCGATCTGTTCGCCGAGTTGAAGGCGGCCGGCGCAGGTCACGTGTTTGGTCTGTCGACGCAGGATCACGACTACCAGAGCGAAATGGCTGCGCGGCTGCATCTGCCGTTCGCCGTGCTGTCGGACGAGGGGCTTTCGCTGACCCGCGCGCTCGAACTGCCGACCATGGCGGTCGCGGGGCTGACCCTGATCAGGCGGATGACGCTGATCGTCGATGACGGCCGGATCAATCACGTATTCTACCCGGTATTTCCACCCGACCTGAATGCGGGCGAGGTATTGGCGTGGCTGAGGGCGAATCCCGTTTCGTGATAGATGCGAGCGAGAATCGTTTGCCTCGGCGGGTTTTGGCCCCGGCCGTTAAATTTTGATCGATCGATTCAAGGTTATTTCAGGTTTACCGTGATTTGCTCTCGGCATGCGGATCAAACAGAAGCGCGCCATTCGGCGCATGCGGCGGCGGCATCAACGGGCCTGGCTTGTGCTCGACTCGGTCCAAGGCAGATCGGAATGCGAGGTCATGGACATCTCCAGCGATGGCGCGCGCCTTGTGATCGCCTCGGGGTTGACCCTGCCAAAGCGTTTCGGCGTCGCGCTGGTCCCGAATTCGCCGCCGCGGGAGTGTGAACGAGTCTGGCGAAATGGCGAGATGATGGGCGTCCGTTTCACCGAGCCGCGGTAGGATCAGCAGCGGCTAGCAGGCTGTTGAAAAAGTCTCCAACCGTCATTTCCGGGGCGCAACGAAGGTGCGAACCCGGAATCCAGCCACACTGATTTTCTTCGTATTTCTGGATTCCGGATCGCCGCTTGCGCGGCGTCCGGAATGACGATGTTGATTTTTCAGCAGCCGGCTAGAGCAGGATCCCGAAAAGTGGAAACCGGTTTTCGGAAAAAGATCATGCTCAAACAAAAGGATAAGCGACGAGTCTGATTCAACTCAGTTGAAGCAGACTCTAGCGTTTTCAAGCGACGTGGAATCCGGCGTGGAGAAAACGCGCGTCTAATCAAGACTCGAGGTCGGCGCGCACCCGCGCGAATACGTTCTCGAACATTTCGGGCGTCAGGACGCGGGTGTTGGTGTTGTAGCGGGAGCAGTGATAGCTGTCGTAAAGCCGGACCGCGCCGGCGTCATGCATGGCGCCATGCGCAAAGGGCGCGGCATTGGCGCGCAGCCCAAGTCCCTTCACCACGGAATCGTGAGCAATGCGGCCGAGCGCGACAACCGCTCGCAGGCGGGGCATCGATGCCAGCGTGGCGGTGAGGAACGTGCGGCAGGTGTTGATCTCGGCCGGCAGCGGCTTGTTTTGCGGCGGGACGCAGCGCACCGCATTGCTGATTCGGCAATCGAGCAAGGTGAGGCCGTCGTCGGGGCGCGCCCCGTAGTGGCCGGCGGCGAAGCCGTATTTCAGCAACGTTGCATAGAGCAGGTCGCCGGCGTAATCGCCGGTGAAGGGCCGTCCGGTGCGGTTGGCGCCTTGCACGCCCGGCGCGAGGCCGACGATCAGCAAGGACGCATCGGGGCTGCCGAAAGAGGGCACGGGGGCGTTGAACCAGTCCGGTTCGCGCGCCCGCACCGACAAGCGATAGTCGACCAGCCGCGGACAGAGCGGGCAATCGCGGCCGGGTTCTGCGTTTGCGGGGTTCGCGCCGGCGGGAGCAGGTTCGGCGCGCGACTGCGCGTCAGTCCTCGAAATCGTCTTCATCACCCCGATGCGCCATGGCGGTGGACCGCTGCAGGAATTGCGGCGCATGGTGGCGCGGGTCGCGCGCCGCCTGACGCTCCGACGGATCGCGGCCGAGTTTCGGCTGCAGGTCGACGAGATCGGTGAAGACGTCCGCCTGGCGGCGCAGTTCATCGGCGATCATCGGCGGCTGGCTTGCGATCGTGGAAATGACGGTCACGCGCACGCCGCGGCGCTGCACCGCCTCGACCAGCGAGCGGAAATCGCCGTCGCCCGAGAACAGCACCATCTGGTCGACGTGTTCGGCAAGCTCCATCGCATCGACCGCAAGTTCGATATCCATGTTGCCCTTGACCTTGCGGCGGCCGCTGGTGTCGACGAATTCCTTGGTGGCTTTCGTGACCACCGTGTATCCGTTGTAGTCGAGCCAGTCGATCAGCGGCCGTATCGAGGAATATTCCTGGTCCTCGATGATCGCGGTGTAATAAAAGGCGCGAACCAGCGTGCCCCTCGACTGGAATTCCTTCAGCAGGCGCTTGTAGTCGATGTCGAAGCCGAGCGTCTTGGCGGTTGCGTAAAGATTGGCGCCATCGATAAAGAGCGCGATCTTGTTGGAGGCGGGTGACATCAAGCGTTCTCGTGATCGTTGTTGGCGTTATTGGTGCGGCCGAGGCCAGCCGCGCTTTCCAATGATGCAAATCGCACCTTGCGGATCAGACTGAAGCAAACAATAACGCAATGATGTGAGGCAACGGGCAACGTAGGATACGATGAGGAAGCAATGAAGCGATTTCTTGTCCGATCAGGACATATTCCGCTTCTCCGGACGTCTGCCTTCTGGCTCCGATATTGGCTATCAGAGACCGGCCTTCGCGCCAAACGTTAAATTCCCTGTTGCGAAATCCGCAAACCCGCTATACCTAGCAGATATATCTCATAGTTTCGATCACATTAACGGAGCGACAGGCGATGGCGCGCGTCACCGTGGAAGACTGCATTGACAAGGTCGACAACCGGTTCGACCTGGTTCTCTTGGCCGCGCACCGTGCGCGGATGATTTCGTCGGGCTCGCAACTTACGATTGACCGCGACAACGACAAGAATCCGGTGGTTTCGCTCCGTGAAATCGCGGAGCAGACCATTTCGCCCGAAGACATGCGCGAGGAGCTGGTTCATTCCTTGCAGAAGTTTGTCGAGGTCGACGAGCCGGAGCCGGATACTGTGCCCCTGATCGGCTCGGCCGGGGCGAGCGTCGATGCCGACGACACCGAGGTCGCGCTCGAACGCATGACCGAGGAAGAGTTACTGAAGGGTCTGGAAGGGCTCGCACCTCCCGAAGAGCAGCCCGAAGAGGACGAGTGAGTGCCTGTCGGCCTCGCCAGATTGCAAGCCCGGACCCTGGTCCGGGCTTTTGCGTTCTGGTGATCCGATTCTGACCTGTCTCAGCGGGCGCCCCGGAGGCGGGGCGACTGTCGCGGCGGTGGCGATCGTCCGCTGGGAGCTTCCTTGCTCCGATAACCAAAATCTCGTGCGGCAAAAGTTCGAATTCGACTTTCGGACGGGACAATCTAGGATAGATATTGGCGGGTGAGCGGATCACTCCCGTGTGATGAAAGCGTTGAGTTCGATGGCGAGTTGGCCTCGCAGGAAGGGGCAGATGCAGACCGCGCCCGATTCGGTCGGGGTGGCACCGACGCCGGTCGTCCCGGCCAAGCCGCCGCGCCCGCGCATGATGCGCCAGTATGATCTGGTCGAGCGCGTCCGCTCCTACAATCCGGACACCGACGAGGATTTGCTGAATCGGGCCTATGTCTATGCCATGAAGGCCCACGGCGAGCAGACGCGGGCATCCGGCGATCCCTATTTTTCCCATCCGCTTGAGGTCGCGGCCATCCTGACCAGTCTCAAGCTCGACGACGCCACCATCGTCGCGGCGCTGCTGCACGACACCATCGAGGATACCGAGGCCACCCGGGCCGAGATCGACAACATGTTCGGTCACGAGATCGGTGCGCTGGTCGAGGGCCTGACCAAGCTGAAACGGCTGGAGCTGGTCTCGCGCGAGGCCAAGCAGGCCGAAAACCTGCGCAAGCTGCTGCTGGCGATCGCCGAAGACGTCCGCGTGTTGCTGATCAAGCTCGCCGACCGGCTGCACAACATGCGCACCCTGGAATTCGTGCCGCCCGCGTCGCGTCAGCGCATCGCCGAGGAGACCCTCGACATCTACGCGCCGCTTGCTGGCCGCATGGGCATGCAGGAGATGCGCGAGGAGCTGGAGGATCTGGCGTTCCGCACCCTCGATCCGGAGGCGCACACCGTGGTTGCCCAGCGGCTCGACGCGCTGGCCGAGCGGAACCGCAACCTGATCGGCGAGATCGAGAGCCAGCTTACGACCAGTCTTGCGAACAAGGGCATCGCCGCGCGGGTGAGCGGTCGTCGCAAGCAGCCGTTTTCGATCTGGACCAAGATGGAAAGAAAATCGGTCGGCTTCGAGCAGCTTTCGGACATTTTCGGATTTCGCGTCGTGATGCCCGATGTCGAAGCCTGCTATCGCGCGCTCGGCGTGGTCCATACGACGTGGCCGGTCGTGCCCGGACGCTTCAAGGACTACATTTCGACGCCGAAGCAGAACGACTATCGCTCGATTCACACCACCGTGATCGGACCGGGCAACCAACGGGTCGAACTGCAATTGCGCACCGCGCAGATGGACCGTATCGCCGAATTCGGCATCGCCGCCCATGCCTTTTACAAGGACCGGACGGGTTCGCCGACCGAATTGCTCAATCGCGAGTCCAATGCTTTCGCCTGGTTGCGCCACACCATCGAGATGCTCTCGGAGAGCGTCAATCCGGAAGAGTTTCTCGAGCACACCAAGCTGGAGCTGTTTCACGATCAGGTGTTCTGCTTCACCCCGAAGGGGAAGCTGATCGCGCTGCCGCGGCATGCCAATGTCATCGACTTTGCCTACGCCGTGCACACGGACGTCGGCAACAGTACGGTCGGTTGCAAGATCAACGGCAAGTTCGCGCCGCTGTCGTCAGAATTGCAGAACGGCGATGAGGTCGAAGTTCTGACTTCGGCCGCCCAGTCGGCGCCGCCTTCAGCCTGGGAAACGCTTGCGATCACAGGCAAGGCGCGGGCCGCGATCCGGCGCGCCACGCGGGCCGCCGTGCGCGGTCAGTATGTCGGCCTTGGCAGGCGGATCGTCGAGCGCCTGTTCATGCGCGCCAAGATCGAATACGCCGACGACAAACTCACCGGCGCGTTACCGCGGCTGGCGCGCACGACCATCGAGGACGTGATGGCTTCGGTCGGTCGCGGGGAGTTGCGCGCCTCCGACGTCGCGCGCGCGATGTATCCGGACTACAAGGAGGAGCGGTCGGGTCGCTTCGGCGTCAAGAAGAGCCTGGCGGAGAAGTTGAAATTGAAATCGCCGCCGGATCCTGCCCGCAGCCCGCTGGCGATTCCGATCGGCGGCATCAATTCGAATTTGCCGGTCAAGTTCGCGCCCAATGGCGGCGCGGTGCCCGGCGACCGCATTGTCGGCATCGTCACGCCGGGCGAGGGCATCACGATCTATCCGATCCAGTCTCCGGCGCTGACGGATTTTGAGGAAGAGCCCGAGCGTTGGCTCGACGTTCGCTGGGATGTCGACGACACCACCCCGCAGCGGTTTCCGGCGCGCATCGTGGTGGATAGCCTCAACGAACCCGGCAGTCTGGCGCAGGTCGCGACCGTGATCGCCGAGCACGACGGTAATATCGACAATATCGGCATGGCGAGGCGCTCGTCCGACTTCACCGAAATGACGATCGATCTCGAAGTTTACGATCTCAAGCATCTCAGCGCCATCATCGCCCAGTTGCGCGCCAAGGACGTTGTGGCGCGGGTCGAGCGGGTCAATGGCTAGCGGCCCGATTTCAGCATTGGCATCCCGTTGCGGCAGTTTTGAATTTGACATTCGCTTGCCGGGTTGTCTGCAAAGTGGGTAGTGAATGTCGGGTTCACTCTACCAGGCGTGTCATTGCCGGGTTCGATCCGGCAACCTATCCACCCAAAAAAATCAGCGTCCGCATCAAGTCCGGGCGTGATAAACGGCGGTCTGTTCCATGCTCAATCCTTCCGCGATCCGTCTCGGACTCAATGTCGATCACGTCGCCACCCTGCGCAACGCGCGAGGCAGCGCGCGGCCCGACCCGGTGCGCATCGCGCTTGCGGCGGTCGAGGCGGGCGTCGACGGCATCACCGCGCATCTGCGTGAGGATCGCCGCCACATTCGCGACGTCGACATGGCGCGGCTGAAGGCCGAAATTCCAAGACCGCTCAACTTCGAAATGGCCGCGACGGCCGAGATGCAGCGAATTGCATTGGCCACCAAACCACATGCGGTCTGTCTCGTGCCGGAGCGCCGCGAGGAACTGACCACGGAGGGCGGGCTCGATCTGGTCGGCCAGCGCGACGCGCTGGCGCCTTTCATCGCGAAATTCAACGACGCCGGCATCCGGGTGTCGCTGTTCATTTCCGCCGATCCGGAGCAGATCGAGACGGCGGCGCGACTGCGCGCACCGGCCATCGAGGTTCATACCGGCGGCTGGTGCGATGCCGTCGTCGGCGGTCACAAGGAGAAGGCGGATGCCGAATGGCGCCGCATTGTCGAAGGCGCCGCATTGGCCAGGGCGGCGGGCCTTGAGGTTCACGCCGGGCACGGTCTCGATTATGCCACGGCGGAGACGATCGCGGCGCTGCCCGAGATCGTCGAACTGAATATCGGTTACTTCATGATGGGGGAGGCGCTGCTCGTCGGTATCGCTGAGACCGTACGCATGATGCGTGCGGCCATGGATCGCGGCCGTGCCAGGCTGAAGGCGCCCCCCGCATGATCATCGGCATCGGCTCCGATCTGGTCGATATTCGCCGGGTAGCGAAAGTTATCGAGCGGCACGGTGACCGGTTTCTCGATCGTATCTTCACGGACACCGAGCGGGCGAAGGCGGAGCGCCGCGCCAACAACGAAAAGCTGGTGGTAGCGACCTACGCAAAACGGTTCGCTGCGAAGGAAGCCTGCTCCAAGGCGCTCGGCACCGGAATCAGGCGTGGCGTGTGGTGGCGGGACATGGGGGTCGTCAATCTGCCGGCCGGGCGACCCACCATGGTGCTGACGGGCGGAGCGCTGAAGCAGTTGCAGATCCTGACGCCGGAGGGCTTTGAGGCGCGGATCGACCTCAGCCTGACCGATGACTGGCCGGTGGCGCAGGCCTTTGTCATAATTTCGGCCGTCACACCGGGCAAATTTTGATTGCCGGTTTTCGATTCGACATCGTGTCCGAAAACTAAAAGTCACGTGATATCATGATGTTAGTTGGCGTCGGCGGTGGGATCGATTGCGCGGTTGCAAACAACGGTCTAAAAAGCCGAAGTTACTTCGGGCCGGTGTGGTACTTCGGCGGCTCGCGAACTTCTGAACCTCAAACCACACCAAAAGTCATAAAGTTGCTAGTGTTCCTCTGATTCCGAAGATCGCTTCAAGGGTGGTGCAAGGACATGCGATGCGAACTGCGGGATCGGGACACTAGGTGAATTCAGTACGAATCGTGCGCGGGGTGCGCGCGGATTCGTCCAGACCACAGAATTAGCGGCGTTTTGTGCGGAACGGATACGCTTCGCCTTGGAACGCTTTTGCCGTCGTTTTAGGCGGCAGCGACGGATATAGGAAAGCGATGAGCGTGACATCCGGAACCAAAACTGAAAGCGGCGTCGGCGAGACCGTCCGTGTCGTTATCCATGCTCTCATCATCGCCCTGGTGATCCGGACCTTCCTGTTTCAGCCATTCAATATTCCATCGGGATCGATGAAGGCGACCCTGCTGGTCGGCGACTACCTGTTCGTTTCGAAGTACTCGTACGGATATAGTCACTTCTCCATTCCTTTCTCGCCGCCGCTGTTTTCCGGGCGTGTCTTCGGCTCCGAACCCAACCGGGGCGATGTCGTGGTGTTTCGTCTGCCGAAGGACAATTCGACCGACTACATCAAGCGCGTCATCGGTCTGCCGGGCGACCGCATCCAGATGAAGGAAGGGCTGCTCTATATCAATGACAAGCCCGTGCAGCGCGAGCGGCTGCCCGATTTTGTCGGGGAAGATCCATGCGGCTCCGACGCGACCGCGCGGGTCAAGCAATGGCAGGAAACGCTGCCGAACGGAGTCACCTACAAGACGCTCGATTGCGTCGACAACGGCTTCTACGACAACACCAACGTCTACACGGTGCCGTCAGGCCATTTCTTCATGATGGGCGACAATCGTGACAATTCCACCGATAGCCGCGTGCTCTCCGCTGTCGGCTATGTGCCGTTTGAGAATCTGGTCGGACGGGCGCAGATGATCTTCTTCTCGATCGGGGAGGGCGAGCACGCCTGGCAGATCTGGCGCTGGCCCACCGCGGTGCGGTGGAAGCGCATCTTCTCCATCGTGCGATGATCGACGAATCGGCTGACATCAAGCCAGTGCCGAGTTCCGACGACGTGGCCGTGCTGTCCGGCACCGAGCCGGCGGCGTCTGCGGCCGCGCCAAGGAAAAAACGGACGCGGACCAGCACAAAGGCGATCATGGCCGCGATCGAACAAAGGCTCGGTCACAAGTTCGCCGATATTTCGCTGCTCGCCACTGCCTTCACTCATGTCTCGGCGCTGAAGTCCTCGAGCGGGCGCGCCGACAGTTATCAGCGTCTCGAATTCCTCGGCGATCACGTGCTCGGCCTGGTGGTCTCCGACATGCTTTACCGCGCCTTTCCCAAGGCGGACGAGGGCGAACTGTCGAAGCGGCTTGCCGATCTCGTGCGCAAGGAAACCTGTATCGACGTCGCCAAGTCGCTCGATCTGCTCGAGGGCATCAAGCTCGGCGCGGTCGGCGCCGGCGCCGGCGCGCGGTTGCGCCGCTCCGTGCTCGGCGATATCTGCGAGGCGGTGATCGGCGCGGTCTATCTCGACGGCGGCTATGCGGCCGCGGCGGCCTTCGTCGAGCGCAACTGGCTCGAGCGGATGCGCAAGCCGGTGCGGCCGCTGCGCGATCCGAAGACCGTGCTGCAGGAGTGGGCGCAGGGCCAGGGACTGCCGACGCCGGTTTATCGCGAGGTGGAGCGCACCGGGCCGCATCACGACCCACGCTTCCGCGTCGCTGTGGAGTTGCCGGGGCTGGAAGCCTCCGAGGGCGTCGGCGGCAGCAAGCGCGCGGCGGAAAAAGCGGCGGCGTCGGCGATGATCGCCCGTGAAGGTGTGAAGTGAGCGAGACCGGCGCGGCGACCCGGTGCGGTTTCGTTGCGTTGATAGGAGCGCCCAATGTCGGCAAGTCCACTCTCGTCAACGCGCTGGTCGGCTCGAAAGTCACGATCGTCTCGCGCAAGGTGCAGACCACCCGAGCACTCATCCGCGGCATCGTCATCGAAAACAACGCCCAGATCGTTCTGGTCGATACGCCCGGCATCTTCGCGCCGAAGCGGCGGCTCGATCGCGCCATGGTCTCGACCGCCTGGAGTGGAGCCCACGACGCCGACCTGGTCTGCGTGCTGCTCGATGCACGCGCAGGCGTCGATAAAGAGGCCGACGCCATCCTGACGAAGCTCGCGAGCGTGGCGCATCCGAAAATTCTCGTGCTGAACAAGATCGATCTCGTGCCCCGCGACAAGCTGCTGGCGCTGGCAAGCGTGGCCAACCAGCGTCTCGCCTTCGAGGACACGTTCATGATTTCGGCGCTGTCCGGCGACGGCGTCGACGATCTCCGCCGCGCGCTCGCCGCACGCGTGCCGGAAGGACCGTTTCATTATCCCGAAGACCAGATGTCGGACGCGCCGCTGCGCCATCTCGCTGCCGAAATCACGCGCGAGAAGATCTACCGCCATCTGCATCAGGAATTGCCGTATCAATCGACGGTCGAAACCGATACCTGGACCGAGCGCAGCGACAAGTCGGTTCGCATCGAGCAGACCATCTTTGTCGAACGCGACAGTCAGCGTAAGATCGTGCTCGGCAAGGGCGGCGCGACCATCAAGGCGATCGGCGCCGACTCCCGCAAGGAGATCGCCGAGATTTTAGGTCAGCCTGTGCACCTGTTCCTGTTTGTGAAGGTGCGTGAGAATTGGGGTGACGATCCGAACCGTTATCGCGAAATGGGACTGGAATTTCCAAAGTCGTAGGGTGCCATGATCATCCCGAGAAACGTACTGCGGTTTGAAGTCCTGCTGTATCTGTCGCTCCTGATCGATACGTTGTCGGCTGCGTTCGTGGAACGTGCGCCGCCCTATGGCGGTGATGCCGCGGATGCAGGCGGCGACATGTTCGTCGTTCTCGTGTTCGTGTTTTTCCTGCTTCTGGTCTGGCTCGCTGCGCGATACCGCAAGAACTGGGCGCGATGGACATTGGTCGCGGCGCTCGCGCTTTCGGTGTTTTCGCTGTTCGATTCACTGAGCCGCGGATTGACGCTGTCCTCCGGGATCGATCTGTTTTCGACCGTATTGGCTGGTGCCGGAATGTATTTCTCATTCACGGACGATGCGAAGGACTGGTTCAACTCCGTCTGATCGATGGCTGCGAAACGCCGCACGATATTATAGACTGGGGCCATGGAATGGACCGACGATGGCATCGTGATCGGGGTGCGGCGGCATGGCGAGTCCTCGGCCATCGTCGAGCTTCTGACGCGCGACCATGGTCGTCATCTCGGCCTTGTGCGCGGCGGCGCCGGATCGCGGATGCGGCCCCTGCTGCAGCCCGGAAATTCGGTCAGCGCATTGTGGCGTGCGCGGCTCGATGAGCATCTCGGCACTTACGCGCTGGAGGCCACGCGGATGCGTGCGGCGACCCTGCTCGCGGCGCCCCATGCGGCCTATGGCGTGACTCATCTGGCGGCGTTGGCGCGGCTGTTGCCCGAGCGCGATCCGCACGAGGATATTTTTAAGATGCTGGAGCGGACGCTGGATGATTTCGACAGCGCCGGCGAGGCGGCGATTCATCTGATCCGGTTCGAACTGGCGATGCTGTCCGAACTCGGTTTCGGTCTCGATCTGTCCGTCTGCGTTGCGACGGGCGCGACCGCCGACCTCGTTTATGTCTCTCCGAAATCGGGAAGCGCGGTCTCGCGGCAGGCCGGTGAACCCTGGCGCGACCGGCTGCTGCGGCTGCCGCCGTTTCTGCGCGAGGATGACAGTGTCGGGCAGGGCTGGTCCGAACAGGACGTGCGTGACGGGTTCGAACTGACCGGTCGCTTCCTGTTGCGCCACGTATTGGAGCCGCGCGGGCAGGGCCATTCCGATGCGCGCGCCGGGTTCATCAACGCGGTGATGAAGCATCAGGCGCGGGCTGGCGCAGGGGCGATTCCTGGATAGGAATGCGATCCAAGCGCCATGCCCGATGGAGGCGGGCATCCGGTAAAATGTCGCCTTCGCGATTATTGACCCCAGGGTGGAGGCGTCCCGGATCTTCCGCTTTCGCGGATGATGACCACCAGTCTGGCTTGGTGGACACGCAATTCCGGTCCGATTCGCGCCTTGTCGCCGCACTCCGCAGGCGTTAACCCGTCTGCATGGGAAAACGATTGATTCCGGCCGAGCCGGCCGAAATTCACGAGGTGCAACTGCGAGATGCTCTGGAAGAGCGCTACCTCGCCTATGCGTTGTCCACCATCATGCATCGCGCCTTGCCCGACGCGCGCGATGGCCTCAAGCCGGTGCATCGCCGCATCCTTTATGGCATGCGGTTGCTGCGGCTCGATCCCGGATCGGCTTTCAAGAAATCCGCCAAGATCGTCGGCGACGTGATGGGCTCATTCCATCCGCACGGCGATCAGGCGATCTACGACGCCATGGTACGGCTCGCGCAGGACTTCGCCTCGCGTTATCCGCTGGTCGACGGTCAGGGCAATTTCGGCAATATCGACGGCGACAATCCCGCCGCCTATCGCTACACCGAAGCGCGCATGACCGATGTCGCGCGGCTGCTGCTTGACGGGATCGACGAGGACGCCGTCGAATTCCGTCCCAACTACGACGGCCAGAGCCGCGAGCCGGTGGTGTTGCCGGGCGGTTTTCCGAACCTGCTCGCCAATGGCGCGCAGGGCATTGC
>NZ_MKRN01000081.1 GCF_001896955.1 Nitrobacter sp. 62-13
CGTCGCTGCGCGGACTGGTCTATGAGGAAGTGATCATCAAGGCCGCGAATCGCGACCTGCATTCCGGCCTTTTCGGCGGTGGCGCCCAAAACCCGATCCGGGTGCTGACCCGTATCCTCGGCGCTCTCCATGACGACAACGGCCGCATCATGCTTCCCGGCTTCTACGATGGCGTGAAGGATTTGCCGGACGACATCCGCGCGCAATGGGCGAAGCTCGATCTGACGCCGGACAGGATGCTGAAGCCCATCGGCCTCTCGATCCCCGCCGGTGAAAAGGATCGTCTGCTGATCGAGCAGCTCTTGTCGCGGCCGACCTGCGACATCAACGGCATCGTCGGCGGCTACACCGGCGAGGGCTCCAAGACGGTGATCCCGGCTCAGGCGTCGGCCAAGGTCTCGTTCCGCCTCGTCGAAGGTCAGGACCCCGAAAAGATCCGCGACGCTTTCCGTGCCTTTGTGAAGGCGCGCGTGCCTGCGGACTGCTCGGCCGAGTTCCTGGACCATGCCGGAGCGCCCGCGATCGCGCTCGACTGGAATATGAAGCCGCTGGCGGCTGCGAAGCGGGCGCTGACCGACGAATGGAACAAGGAGGCGCTGCTGATCGGCTGCGGCGCGTCGATCCCGATCGTTGCGGATTTTAAGAAGACGCTGGGCCTCGACGCCGTGCTGGTCGGCTTCGGCCTGGAGGACGACAACATCCATTCGCCGAACGAGAAATACGACCTGAAGAGTTTTCACAAGGGCATTCGCTCATGGGCGCGGATCCTCGCCGCGCTGGCGGAAGCGCCGCGCTGACGCGATCTTTATGCGTTCACGTGAAAACGCCGTCCGGGATTGGACGGCGTTTGACGTGATGTGCAGAGGGTGATGGCGCGAGCCTACATCAATTCTATGGTCCGGCAAGAGCTGGCGAGTTGTGGTTCCTGTCGGACAGCCATAGCTTTTCCCGGTGGTCGGCTTGTTCCGGGTTGCCGTTCGTCGTTTTGCCGCCATATCTCGCGCGGTTGCCGGCGACGAATTAGCGACTGGCGAGGCGCATCCAATGCCGCTATCGTCGCCGGCGGGACATTTTTTGGGCGTGTGGTTCGGAAGTTCGCTTCAGCTTGCGCGCATTCCGAACGCAGAACCGGTATCCGCTTTGCGGACTATGCGCGAAGGGGCGGAGCTTACGTATGAGAACGCTTTTGGTCGTGGGGATCGGCGTGTTCGTGGCCGGTCTGGTGACCGCCGCCTTCGGACTCCCTGTCAAGGAGTTCTCTTTCGGGAATACGCTGATCTTGTCGGGCACGGTGATGTCCTGCACCGGCCTGATCATGATCAGTCTGTCGCTGGTTGTCCGCGAGGTGCGGGCAGCGGCAGACCGGCTGCGCTCGGCAGCGATGGCGGCTGATCGCGGCGTTCCCGATCTTCGCGGGCCGATTTTGCCGGGCCGGAGCCTCAGGGATGACCCGCCGCCGTGGGATGCGGATCAAGGTGCGCCGAACGCGGAAAACGATCCGGCAGCAATGCCGTCCGTTCAATCGGCCCGCCGGCAGGCGGACGTGCCCACCCGCGATCGGGTCGTTGCCGCTGCCGCACCGGAGATCGCCGCGCCGGAGCCGCCGGCATTCTCTGATATGCCTCCATCGAAGTCTCGCCGTAACCTCTTGTTCGAGTCCTCGATGAGACGGGATCGCGAGCGTGCGATGGCGGAACGATCCGATCCGGCCGGCTGGTCTCCGCCTGCGGCACATGCTCGGGAACTCGACGTGTCGCGCGTGTCATTCGACGATGCCTGGGCGAGGTCAGAGCGATCGCGTGCGGAGGCGGACAGCGCGTCGTCGCCGGCATCGCCCGCGGGCACGCGCGCCGATCGCCCGGGAGGCCTTCCGAGCCAGAACGCTGCCCCGATCACGGTGCTGAGATCCGGCGTCGTCGACGGAATGGCCTATTCGCTCTTTTCCGACGGCACCATCGAAGCGCAGATGCCGGAGGGCATGATGCGATTTGCATCGATCGATCAACTGCGCGCGCATCTCGATAACAGGCCCGCCCGGTCATCTCTGAAATAAATTTCGCGTGTTTGCGCGTCGTTCTTGTCATGCCCGCGGCAATCCGCTCATACTCATAATGTAAAGCAGATTCTGATCGTCATTCCGGGCGTATCGATGCTGCTTCACGATCCGGAAGATGAGATCATGAGCGACACAGCCGGCAAGAGCTTTCTCGACCTCACGGCGGAGATCGTATCGGCCTATGTCAGCAACAACACGACGCCGGCATCGGAAATTCCCGCGCTCATAAGCCAGGTGTATGCCGCGCTGACGCGGGTGTCGTCCGGCCGGGGCGAATCGCCGGCAGAACCGACCAAACCCGCCGTGCCGGTCAAGAAATCGATGACGGCCGACTATCTGATCTGTCTGGAGGACGGCAAACGCTTCAAATCGCTCAAGCGCCATCTGCGGACGCAATACAACATGAGCCCCGAGCAGTACCGGGACAAATGGAAACTTCCAGCCGACTATCCCATGGTGGCTCCGAATTATGCGGTCACGCGATCTCAATTGGCCAAAAACATGGGCCTTGGTCAGCAGCGCCGGCGACGAAAATAACGCGGCTTTTAGGTACGCAATATTAGGAATAATATCTGAATCGACCCTCCGGCGGTTCTACCGATGCCCCGTTTTCCCTGAAAAATGTTATCCCCGGGGCTGGATGGAGCCTATAGGATATATGAATATATTCCTATAGCGGAGGTTACCATGCTTCTGACCCATCCGTCCGGTTCGCCTGCGGCTGTCCGGCGGCCGTCAATCCCGGCAAAGACAATCTGTCACGGTCTCGCGCGGCTGGTGGCCGACGAATTCGGGCTCGACGCCGGGATCCTCATATCGCCCACACGCGGCGCCCCGCGTGCCGCATACGCAAGACAAGTCGCGATGTACCTGGCGCATGTCGGTTTCGCCCTGAGTTTCGAAACCATCGGCCGCGCCTTCGACCGCGACCGCACCACGGTTTCTCACGCATGCCGCGTGGTTGAAGACAGCCGCGACGACGAGAAGCTGGATCGTCGTCTTGCGCTGCTCGAAACAATGTGCGCGGCTTTCGATGAAGGCCACGATGGAACGTCCAATGTCGGCGTCTGATCGCGGCGCTGGCAAATCGACGCGTCGGCCGAAGCGCCGCACGGCCGAAGTCGTCGATCGGTTTCGCGCGCAGCATCTCACGCTTGCCGAGCGCGAGATCATGACAGATGCAGGCGTTGCGACCGTGATGGCCAACGACAGCGAGAGTCCGCTCGCCTGGCTGGCGCGCCGCAAGGGTCGCGATGGCTGTGCGATGATCAGCCGCGACCAGTTTGCGGCTGGCGAACGGTTGCGCGCGGATTTCACGCGTGGGAATCTGACGCCGCGGGTGACCTCGAACTGGTCGGCGCCGACCGGAGGACGACCGCGCGGATCCGGAGCTGGCCCCTGCGAGATGACCGATCTGATCGTCGCGTCGCGGCAGCGGGTGCGGCTGGCGCTGCAGGCGTGCGGGCCTGAGTTTTCCGGGCTGCTGATGGATGTCTGCTGCTTTCTGCGCGGGCTCGAAGATGTCGAGCGCGAGCGCGGCTGGCCGCCGCGATCGGCGAAAGTCGTGCTGCAACTGGCGCTGGACAGGTTGGCCCGGCACTATGGCCTGGGGAACGCCGGGCGGCGCGAGGCAAGTGCTCATGTGCGCACATGGATCGCGAGCGACGCAGCCTTTACCAGCGGGTAGGCACGCGCATTGCCGGATCGTGGCTGATCGGTCTCAGGCCGCGTCGGCCAGCGCTTCCCGCGCGTCCCTGCGAATGCGCTCGACCATGGCGCGCAGCCCGTTGGAACGCTGCGGCGTGAGGTGCTCGCGAAAGCCGAGTTCGTCGAAGACGGCGATTGCGTCGGTATCGAGAATGGCCTGCGGCTTCCGGCCGGAATAAAGCGTCAGCAGGATCGCGATCAGGCCGCGTACGATATGCGCGTCGCTGTCGCCGACATAGGTCAGCACCGGATCGTTGTCGGCGTCGCGGGCGGTCTTGAGGGACAGCCAGACCTGGCTGGTGCAGCCCTGAACCTTGTTGGTGGCGGAATGTTCGGCTTCGCTCATCGGTGCGAGTGTGCGCCCGAGTTCGATGACGTACCGGTAACGGTCGTCCCACTCTTCGAGCAGCTCAAAGTTGTCCCTGATCTCGTCGATCGTCATTCAGGCCCAAATGTCCATATGTGAGGTGTTGCCAGTGTTCCATAATTCCGACATTCGCAAAGGCGCCTGCTGACAGGGGATGCGAACGCCAGAATTGGACATCAGCCCTATATAAGACGCCGGGCGGGTAAAATCGATACGGGCGCGGCGATCATTGCGGAAATTGTTCCGTGCCGTGGCGGTCCGAGGCTCGCCCCATTTCCCGAGCGCGCTAGAGTCTTTCACCGTTTCATGGAAACGATGAAAGACACCAGCTTCTTGATTTGACGCGTTTTCTTCACGCGAACCGGATTCCACTTCGCTCGAAAACGCTCTAATTGGCCGGAACGGTGGCGGGGACCTCAAGATGCCATTCCGCCTGCAAATCCTCCGGCGTCAACGTGTCATGCTGCGCGTCCCCGGACGTTGCTTCGTCGGTTGACGCCATGGCCCCGATCGAGCCCGTATGGTCGGAAGCGCGCTTGTCGGTGATGATCCGGTACAGTTTTCTCGCGCCGTCCTGCGCGCGCTGTCCGATCGCGGCCGCGGCCTGGCCGCCGACCTCGCAAGCGGCCGGCTGACGCGTGCAAAAGTGACTCATGTCAGAGACGGCCGCTGTCGCGGCCGATACGGCCTCGGAGGCTTTGATCTGGGAACCCTTGTTCGCCTCGGGCGCGTTGTCCCTCGGCAGCAGCACGAGCACGAGCCCGAGCCAGAAGGCCATGCGAAGCAGGAAAAACATGTCGCGTCCCTATGTGTTTTTCACCCCGTTGCGTTGAATTTCGCAATCTGTCTCTCCCGTATCAGGCGGTGCTGAATCCCGGGTGTGTCCGCGGTCTTCCCGGCTAAGAAAATCATGCGAGCGGCGGTGGAATTCGATTCGGCGTAAATTTTCGATTGATGCGCCGTCTGCGGCATGCCGGAAACCTCGCGTTCACCATTCTTGTCGAATGCCGTCGCCGATGGGCGGGAAAACGGCATCCGCGCGCGTTGTTTCGTCACGGACCGGACTGCCTTAGCGTTCGCTTAAGTTCACTCTGACACGTTGCGCCAACGAAAATGGAGGCGTTCCGGCGCGTCTGGTACGACGTCGGCCGAAGCGCAAGCGACGTGACCGCATTGACTCTTATCCAGGACTGCCTCGATGCCCTACTGCATCCGTCGGCGCGATACGATGCGCTGACGCGGGCGCGTCATCGCGCGTTCATGGGACCGCGTCTTTTGGGAAGCCTCGTCGCGTTCGCGGCGTTTCCAGTCTATCTCGCGGTCCGCGGCGCACCGACGGCGCTGGAAGTGTTGGCTTTCGCCTGGCTCGTCGTTCCGATTCTGCTCTCCTATTTCCTGTCGCGGACCGGCCGTTATGAAGACGCGCACATGCTGTCGTCGATCGCGCTCGCCGGTCTCGTCATGATGATCGCGATCGCGACCGGCGGGATCGGATCGTTCGCGGCCGTCTGGCTTGCCCTGATTCCACTGGAAGCGGCGCTGTCCGCCTCCCGCCGCGTTATCGGGTTCGCATCGGCGCTCGCGGTATCATGCGTGCTCGCGCTGATTGCGATGAGCTACTTTGACGCCTTGCCGCTGCTCGACTCCGGTGCGACGGCCCACAGCGTCCTGATGGCGTCCGGCATTGCGTCCGCGACGCTTTATGCTGCGGGGATCGCGTTCGGCGCGGAGGCGGTGGCGCGCACCGGAACCTCGCTGCTGAGCGTCGAGGAAAATCGCTATCGCCTGCTGGCGCGCAACATGAGCGACGTGATTTCGCGTCACCGGCGCAATGGCGCCGTGCAGTTCATTTCGCCTGCAGCGGAAGTCCTGCTCGGTGTGCCCGTATCGGAATTGCAGGATCACGGCCTGTTCGACCGGGTTCACGTGGCCGACCGCCCGGCCTATCTCACCGCGCTCGCGGCGGCTGCGCTTGGCAACGACGCGCAAAGCGTCGAATTCAGGCTCAGGCGTGAAGTTGCGCGTGGTCCGCAAGGAGACGCGCGCCATCCGGCGGATTTCATATGGGTGGAAATGCGATGCCGTCCGCTCGAACCCGCCTGCGCTGCAACGATCGCCGATGAACTCGAAGTCGTCGCGGTGATGCGGGATATCACCGAGCGGAAGCATCAGGAACACGCGCTGGATCTGGCGCGTGCCGCAGCCGAACGCGCCGACGCCGCCAGGACCCGGTTTCTCGCAACCGTGAGCCACGAACTGCGAACGCCGCTCAATGCCATCATCGGCTTTTCGGAGATGATGGTTCAGGAGGACGCCCTGTTGCTCGATGCGCCGCGGCGCAAGGAGTATGCACAGCTCATCAACGACTCCGGCCAGCATCTGTTGTCGGTGGTCAACAGCATCCTCGACATGTCGAAAATGGAAACCGGAAACTTCGAGATCGTGCCCGAGCCGTTCGCGCCGCGCGAGGTGCTGCTCAACAGCAGCAGTCTGCTCGCGCTCAAGGCTCGCGACAACGGCATCGAGCTCGTCACGCGCGTTCCGGAGGATTTGCCGCAAATCACCGGCGATCCGCGCGCGTTCAGGCAGATCGTTCTGAACCTGGTATCGAACGCCATCAAGTTCACCGAGCGCGGTGGCCAGGTCACGGTCTCGGCCCGCGTCGAGGGATCGCGCATGATGCTGTGCGTGATGGACAACGGCGTCGGCATCGCGCAGGACGACCTCAAGCGGATCGGCGACCCGTTCTTTCAGGCGGGGAAAACATATCAACGGCGCCACGAGGGGACCGGGCTCGGGCTGTCGATCGTCAAGAGTCTCGTTGCATTGCATCGGGGCGAGATCGACGTGCAGAGCGAGATAGACGAGGGGACCACGGTGACCGTCATGTTGCCGCTGACATTCGTGTCCGGCGCCGGCGTGGCCAAAGTTGATGTGCCATCGGACAACATCGCGACGTTGACGCCGTCGCCGCGTCCCGGAAAACAGGATCAGAGTCATCGGGTGAAGAAGAGTGCCTAGAAAAGCTGTCCGAGGAGACGTGATCCGGCCGCGCCGTCGCAGCGCGGCTGCCGGGAGAGGCGAAGCTGACGAGGAACGCGGTTTCGCCATGCGCATTCTGCTGCACAGCCCGAAGGATCTGCTTGCGGGGTCGCTGGCTTTCGCCGCCGTCGGGGCGATCGTCGCCAATGCCATGTTCATGCAGGCCGGCCGTCATCCATTTCCGATGTTCGGCTCCGGCGTGACGATAGTGCCGCAGGCCAATCCGTTGCCGCGGCCCCGGCCGGTCGAGGCGGATACGGCCGTCGCGCGGCCGGCCGAACCGTCCGCAAATGCAGAAGGTTCTTCCGCCAGTTCTGCCCAGTCGGCTGCGCCGTCGCGCGGGGCGTCAGGGCAGGGTGCGCGTTCGCCGGCGCCGGTCGCGGCCGCGCCGCATGGCGATCCGGTCGCCGATCTCATCAACGCGACGCGTCGTGTCGCCGCCGTGCAGCGGACGTTGACCGAATACGGCTACGGCCAATTGAAGCCGACGGGAACGGTCGGGACCGACACCCAGGCCGCGATCCGGAAATTCGAGCAGGCTCGCCGGATGCCGGTGACCGGACAGATGTCGGATCGTCTCGTGCGAGAACTCGTCGCGATGACCGGGCGGGCGATCGACTAGAGCGGTCATTCCGGGGCGTCGTGAAGCGACGAACCCGGAATCCGGTCGTCGATGATTTTCGGACGCTGAATTCCCCGATGCGCAATTGGACAACCGTGATTGCCGCCGATTGCCTTTCGAGTGCTATCGCACTCCATAACTTGCCACACGAATGCCTCCGAAAACCCCGAGGCCGGGCGCAAGGAATCCGGTCGGGTTCTGGTAGCGGCGGTCGAAGAGGTTATCGACGCGCGCGAAGAGCTTGACCTGGTCGTTGACGGCATAGTCGCCGCGCAGATTGACGAGCGTATAGCCGGGCGCGACAATTCCGGAAGCCGAGCCGTCGCGCGTGACGTCGATCCAGTTGCTGACATGCAGCACGGTTGCCGACAACGTAAGCTGGTCGACCGGAAGCCATGTCGCCGTCACGCTCCATTTGTCCTTGGGCCGGCGCAACAGTTGCAGGCTGGTAGCGACATCGACGGCGCGGGTGAAGGTGTAATCGGCGCGGATGCCGAAACGCCCGGTGATCTGCGCGGAGACGAACGTTTCGGTGCCTTCCGTCGTCGCGCGGTTGACGTTCACCAGCGAGGTGAACGTGTCGTTGTAGTCGATCAGGTTGATGAGGTCGTTGTGGAAGTAGGTCGAGCCGAACCGCACGCGGTCGTTGAACAGAGGCTGCTCGAAGCCGGCGTCGTAGCCCGTGCTCTCCTCCGGCTTCAGGTTGGGGTTGGCAAAGAAACCGAAGGCCGGATAGTCCTGATACAACTGGCTCAGTGACGGCGCCTTGAATCCGGTGCCGTAGCTCGCCTTCAGTTTCGTCTCGGTGACGGGAAGAATGACCGCCGGCGCGATCCGATAGGTCATATGCTCGCCGAAGCGGTCGTTGGAATCTTCGCGGACATTCGCGACCAGGAAGAACCGCTTCGCAAAAGCCGATTGCAGTTCGATGAAGCCGGCCTTGTTGCCGTTCTGGGCCGTCAAGTCGGTGGTCTCGATGCGATCGGTCTGTTGCTCTGCGCCGACGATCAGGTTGTTGTCGCGCGCGATCTCGGCCACGGCGTGCCAGTCCAACTTGAGGCGTTCGCCGGTGGTGGTTGCCGCAGCCGGATCTCCCGGACTTATGTCGTAAGCCCTGCTGTTGGTGTAGTTGACGCCGAAGTAGTTCTTTAAGCGTCCGTCGAACAGCGACCATACCGC
>NZ_MKRN01000082.1:0-306 GCF_001896955.1 Nitrobacter sp. 62-13
CGAAATCGTAGAGCGCACGGACGATCTCGTCCATGAGATGCGACAGCCGCGTGGCGCAGGCCGTGCCGCCGCCGTCGGCGAGCAGCAGTTCCTCGGCCTTGCGGCGTCCGGCGGCGAGCCGCTCCTTGAGCAGGCCCACGACCGCCTGCCGCAACTCGGGCGCGGAGCCATCCGCGCTTTCCGCAAGCGCGGCCAGGTCGCGGCGAAGCGCCTCGCCGTCGATCATTTCCTCGAGCTTCAGGGCCGTCTTTGCCATGTCCGCTTCGGCATGTCCCAAGGTCCGTCATGTCGGCGCATCAAGCCGCG
>NZ_MKRN01000082.1:514-947 GCF_001896955.1 Nitrobacter sp. 62-13
GCGCAAGCCGCATCCCAGGGTTCCTCCTGCGGCATTCGGTTGCGGCGGCATGGGCGGCGATGTCGCTGTTCCTCGTCCTGTGCCATTTTGCCGGATATTCGCCCGCCAGCGATCTCGACGATCTCCTGAAGCGGGTCGCGATCCGGAATTTCCTCCACACCGGGGCGTGGTTCGACCGCGCCATCCCCGGAATAATCCAGCCGGAGCCTTTCGCATCGCACTGGGTGCGGCTGGTCGACCTGCCCTATGCCATGGTCGCCGCGCCGCTCACGTTCCTCGTCGGCCGCGAGACGGCGCTCGACGTCGCGAGCTTTGCCGTGCCGCTCTTCCTTCTGTGGCTCGCGCTCTGTTTCTACCGGCGGATCATCGGCGAGATCGAATTCGGGCGGCCGTCGGAACTGTTCCTCATAGCGCTGCTCCCGGCGGTGCCGGC
>NZ_MKRN01000082.1:1023-2523 GCF_001896955.1 Nitrobacter sp. 62-13
CGCCGCGATACTTGCGGCCTACGCCGTCGATTTCGTGGCGGGGCGGCCCCAAGCGGATCGCCGCCTCGCGCTGTTCGGGGGCGCTCTGGCCGGCTCGGGCCTCTTCGCCTTTCTGATCATCGTCCCGCCGGGCCACTACGGCACGGTCGCCTGCGACACCTATTCCGCGCCGCATCTGTTCGCATTGGCGGCGGCCGGCATCTCCTTTGCCGCGGCCGGCTGTCTATCATCGAGGCTCGGAAGCCCCTGGCGGCGCGCCGTCGCGCTGGCGATCCCGGCGTGCCTCTCGGTCGCCGGGCTCGTCTATTTATTTCCGGAGTGCCGTGGTGGACCGTACTCCGCCGTAAGCCGCTACGTCATCACGGATTGGCTCGGCCATATCGCACAGGAAAAGAGCCTGCTCGACCGGCCGGACATCGTGCTTTCGCCGCAGATCGGTGGCATCGCGCTGGTCTTGCTCGGCGCCGTCGCGATAGTCGCAGCCGGTCTCAAGCCTCCCCATAAACGCAATCTCGTCCTGTTCGCGGCATTCACCCTGCTGGCGCTGCTGCATGGCTATTTCCTTGTCCGCTATTTCCGCTATCTCGGGTTCTTCGCCAGCCTCGGCCTCATATTGACCGTTGCAGCGCTGCTTGGCCGGGAGAGAACGCAAGGAAGCATCCTGTCCGGCACCCTAACGGCGCATCTGCCTTCCGCGCCTGCCATGCTGGCGCCCGGTCTCCTGCTCGTGGCTGCCACCATCGGATCCTATTTCGTCCGCCATGTGCCGAAAGATTTGCCCCCGAGCGGCGCGAACTTCGCCGGCGACTGCGATCCGGACCAAGGCGCACGGCTTGTATGGCCCCAGGGCGCGAGCATCCTCTCGCCGCCCAATCTCGGCATCCAGATCCTTGCCGCCGAACCGGAAGGACGAGCGACGATCGTCGCGACGTCTCACCATCCCGCCTGGCGCGGCATCGAGCGCGCTTTTCGCTTTCTCGCTCCGCGCACGCCGGAGCCGCGCATCTATCTGGACCAGTCGAAGGCAACCCACGTCGCGATCTGCGCATGGCGCGGCCCGTCCTCCGCCATTCTGGAAAAGTCCTTCCCGCTGACCGCGGCTTTGATGGAGGGCCATCCGCCCGCATGGCTCAGCGAATGCCCGCTTTTGCCCGCTTCGCCGATCCGCGTCTATCGCTACCCCGCCGCCGGGGGTGCGGGATCGGCCTGCCCGGCTGCGGAGGACACGGCCCCTGCCGCACGAGCCGATAGCGGTACGCGCCCTTAATGCGGTAATTGACGAAGCGGCCTTTCGAGGGCGCTCTGGCGAAGGCGGCCCAGACCCGCGGGCCGACGCCGAAATAGCGATAGACGGCGCCCCCGGCATATTCGAGTTCGAGGATTTGCTTCCCCCAGTCGTACCCGGCGGAGGCGATCGCGCTCGACGAGATCTTTTCCCTTTGCATCGTCGGTTCAACGAATGACGGCGCGAGGAGTTGCGATCGATCGCGAAAGCCAGGG
>NZ_MKRN01000082.1:2564-3264 GCF_001896955.1 Nitrobacter sp. 62-13
GGCAGCGAGCGCGTCGGCCGCCTTCGGCTTCGGCGGCTCGCGGCGGACCGGCACCGAAAAGAGCGGCAGGTCGTCCACCAGCCGCTCCGCCTTGCCGGAGGTCTCGCCGGCTTCGAGCTGGTGCAGCACTTCCCGCGCGCGATCCACGACGGCTTCCGGAAGGCCGGCCAGCCGCGCCACCTGAACGCCGTAGGAGCGGTCGGCGGCGCCGCGCGCCACCTCGTGCAGGAAGACCACGTCGCCTTCCCATTCCTTGACGCGCATGGTGACGTTGGCGAGGCGCGGCAGCTTTTCGGCGAGCGCCGTCATCTCGTGGAAATGCGTGGCGAAGATGGCCCGGCAGCCATTCCTCTCGTGCAGGTACTCCACCGCCGCCCAGGCGATGGAGAGGCCGTCGAAGGTGGCGGTGCCACGGCCGATCTCGTCGAGTATGACCAGGGACCGCTCGCCGGCCTGGTTGAGGATCGCTGCCGTCTCGACCATCTCCACCATGAAGGTCGAGCGCCCCCGCGCCAGGTCGTCGGAAGCGCCGACACGGGAAAAGAGGCGGTCGACGACGCCGATATGCGCGCGCTTCGCAGGCACGAAGGAGCCGGCCTGCGCCAGTATGGCGATCAGCGCGTTCTGACGCAGGAAGGTCGACTTGCCGCCCATGTTCGGGCCGGTCAGGAGCCAGATGGCGCCGCGCTTCTCGCCTTCC
>NZ_MKRN01000082.1:3305-5350 GCF_001896955.1 Nitrobacter sp. 62-13
CCGGATGGCGCCCCCCCTCGATCTCGAAGGAGAGCCCGGCATCGACCATCGGCCGGCAGTAGTTTTCGCTTTCGGCGAGGGTCGCCAGCGCCGCTGAAACGTCGAGGACCGCGAGCGCCTCCGCGCCGGCACGGATGGCGTCGGCATGGGCGACCGCCTCGCCGACAAGCGTATCGAACACGGAAAACTCGATCGACAGCGCGCGGTCGGCGGCGTTGGCGATCTTCGTCTCCAGGTCGGCAAGTTCCGTGGTGGTGAAGCGCATGGCGCTCGCCATGGTCTGGCGGTGGATGAAGCGGGCGCGCGCGGCGTCCGAACCCGTCATCGCGTCGCGATGGTTCGCGGTGACCTCGATATAGTAGCCGAGCACGTTGTTGTGCCGGATCTTGAGCGAGCGGATGCCGGTCTCCTCCGCCAGGTCGCGCTCCATCGCGGCGATGACGCGGCGCGACTGGTCGCGCAACGCCCGCATCTCGTCGAGTTCGGCATGATAACCGGAGCGCACCAGCCCGCCATCGCGCTTCAACAGCGGCAGATCGTCGGCAAGGGCGGCGGAGAGATGCTCGGCGAAGGCTGAAGGCAGCGCCACGACCGCCTTCCGGGCGGCTTCCAGTTCCGCCGGCAGCGCCTCGCGGCCGGCCACTTCGGCGATGTCGCGGGCGGCCGCCAGCCCGGCGGCGAGCGCGCCGAGATCGCGCGGGCCGCCGCGGTTCAAGGCCAGCCGCGAAAGTGCGCGCTGCATGTCCGGTGCGCCCTTCAATAGTTCGCGCAGACCCTCGCGCAGACGCGGTTCGCCGAGCAGGAAGGACACCGAATCGAGCCGGGCTGCGATCGCGGCCGGATCGGTGAGGGGCGACATCAGCCGTTCCGAGAGCAGCCGGGCGCCGGCGCCTGTAACCGTCCGGTCGATCGCCTTCAGGAGAGAACCGTCGCGGTTGCCGGTAAGGGTGCGGGCAAGCTCGAGGTTGGCGCGCGTCGCCGGATCGATGAAGAGCGACGAGCCGGAAGCCTCGCGCTCTGGCCGGGTCAGCGGCGGGCGCTCGGCCTTCTGCGTCTTCTCCACATAGGCGATGGCGCCGGAAATGGCCGACAGTCCCGCCCGCGAGAAGGAGCCGAGCCCGTCCAGCGTGGCGATGCCGAAGAAGCGCGAGATGCGGTCGGCGGCGCCCGCCGAATCGAACAGGATCGCCGGTTGGGGACAGACGATGCGGCCGAGCGTGTCGAAGACGGGACGAAGCGTCTCGTCGTGGAAGACTGGCTCGGCCACGATCAGCTCGCGGGGGTCGATGCGCAATATGTCCGTCAGCAGGCGCGCCGGCTCGGTGCCGGTGACGCGGAACGTGGCTGTCGAGATGTCGATCCAGGCAAGCGCCAAACTTCCCTGGTTCCCCGGCGCGCCGCCGCGCTCCTCGCCTCTTGCCGCGTCGCCCTTCACTCGCCCGAGCGCCATCAGATAGTTGGTCTCGGCGGCGGCGAGCAGCTTCTCCTCGGTGATGGTGCCGGGCGTCACAAGCCGGATCACGTCGCGGCGGACGACCGCCTTGGAGCCGCGCTTGCGCGCTTCCGCCGGGTCTTCCATCTGCTCGCAGACGGCGACTCGATGGCCGAGCGCGATCAGCTTCTGCAGATAGTCGTCCGCGGCGTGTACCGGCACGCCGCACATCGGAATGTCGTGGCCCTGGTGCTTGCCGCGCTTCGTCAGCGCAATGCCGAGCGCCTGGCTGGCGACCTCCGCGTCATCGAAGAACATCTCGTAGAAATCGCCCATCCTGTAGAAGAGGAGCGAATCGGGGTTAGCCGACTTGATCTCGATATACTGCTCCAGCATGGGCGTTATGCCGCCTGCGGCGTCGGGCGGCGGCGTCGCCGGATCGACACCCTCCGACGGCGGGATACCGGCGAAGGAGGCTGCTTTCCTGATAGGGGTCCCGTCGTTCAAGGCGAAACTGCTTTTCGATACTGAGTGGTAATCCTGCTTGGCGATTCCGCCCGGCAAAGTGTAGCCTCAATCTGCGGCGCTCCACAAAGAAGAGCGCCTGAATGGG
>NZ_MKRN01000083.1 GCF_001896955.1 Nitrobacter sp. 62-13
GTCAGGCGTTGACCGGCGCGATGGACGTGCTCAATCCGCGCGAACGCCGCATCTTCGAGGCGCGCCGCCTCGCCGATGAGCCAATGACGCTGGAGGATCTCGCTGCCGAATTCAACGTATCCCGCGAACGCGTGCGGCAGATCGAGGTCCGCGCCTTCGAGAAGGTGCAATCGGCAGTGAAGACCGCGATCGCACGGCAGGAGCAAGCCGCTCTGGAAGCCGCCCGCTAAACGGCAGTTTTCGCTCTCAGAATCAAGGCCGGCGGCAACGCCGGCCTTTTAATTTGCGGGTAAGAAGGATCGCCGGCCCGGTACGTATTCCGCAAAAGCGATACCGGTTTTGCGATCAGAAATTCCTGCAAGTTTGACGCGCGCATTTCTTGGCGAACCGAACTCACTTGGCCGGAAAATCCTCTCGCAACGCTTACGTTTTCTGATGCAGGACGGCCTGCTCCTGTGGGAAATCAGGCGCAATCGACGGCGCAAAATCGCAGGCCGCATACCGATTTTTGCCCTGGTTCTTGGCCGCGTAAAGGGCTTGATCTGCAACGGCGAGAAGGCGCTCCGAACAGATTCCGATCTCCCGCGTCCACTGGGCAAGCCCGATCGATGCCGCGATCGGGACGTCGGCGCCTGTGCATCCTGCGGCGTCTTCACGACATGCATTCAGGACGCGCTGGGCGATGACTGCCCCCTCGCGTAGCGCTGTCGCCGGCAAGAGAATGCAAAACTCGTCGCCACCGGTCCGCGCCAGCAGGTCACCCGGCCGCAACTGCATCTGCGCCATCAACGTGAAATGCCGGAGGCAGGCATCCCCTGCGGCATGACCGTGCGTGTCGTTGATTTCCTTGAAGCCGTCGAGGTCGACCACGAGGAGGACGAAAGTTTCGTCGCTCCGCTGCGACATCGCGCATGCCTCCTCCAGTTGGCTCAGCAACTGCCGCCGGTTGGCGACGCCGGTGAGGTCGTCCACCAGCGCAAGATCGACAACTTCGTTGCGCAGCCGATCGATCGCCATCAGCAAAAAACCGAAATTCCAGGTCATCGACAGGAATACGAGAACGATCAACAACGCGGCCTGAAGGCTGCTGAAGTTAACATATGATACTCCGCCGCCGATATTGAGAAATCCGCAAACGGACCTGATCACGCCGATGCAAATGATGAGCACCCCGACGATACCCGCGAGCTGAGCTCCTGAATTGATGCGACCGTCCTCGCGCGACAGTACCAGCTTCAGCGTCATGCCGATCGGCGTCGCCTGACCCATCGAATAAATAAAGACGCGCAGCCGCACCTCGTCGTGTACGTACAGAAAGAAAGCGAGTCCCGCGATGCTCGTTCCGACGATGACAATCGTGGCTTTCCAGGAGACGGGCCGGTCGTAGAAGCGTTGGATTCCCATCGTGCAAAGGCAGATCGCGAAAATCAATCCACCGCCGCCAAGTAGAAGCGGCAGCATTGAATCCAACGGGCCACGCAGCATGGCTAGTGCGGCGAAAAAGGCGGCGGCGAAGGCGGCCGCGGCCCAATATCGCGCGGCGACAAGCGTCGGATAGCTCCGCACGACGTAGGTCCAGACCAGACCCAGCGCCAGGAAGTTCACCACGAACACCACCCACAGCGTCGGTACGCTCAGCATCGCGAGTTCAGAGCGTCTCCGCCCGGCCTCCTCTTCGTGTCCCGGCTTTTCCCGTCGTCCGGCCAGCGTGCAGTCGCACCGCTTAACGGAACCTCACCGCAGCGAAACGACCCTATGCCGTGGTTTTGAAACCATGAATGCCGCACACCGTTCCCTCTCTCCCGACAACCCGGTCGAGCCGGCGGTCTCTCGCGACTCGCTATATCGGTCGGCGCGGAAAACGCGGTCGCCACGCACAACACCTGTGGATAAGGGGATGGAGGCTGCGTGACACCGCGAGGACAGGTTGACCCGAATCTGTTCGGATCGCCATCCGAGGCTGTTGCGAGGATGACCCTCCGCCGAGCACGCCTCGAAGTCGCGCTTCAACCATTTAACCCTAAGAGGATATTATGGCTAAGAAAGCGAAAAAGAAGACGGCGAAGAAGACGGTGAAGAAGGCCAAAAAGGCCGCGAAGAAAAAGAAGTAGTATTTTCTTAAAGGCTTGGGCGTGGTTCGCTGCGCCCGGGCCTTCGATGACGGCGGCGCGTGAGACGACAGATTCGCGTGCGGGTTTCTTCTCGGATCAGGGCAGCCGAGCGATCAAGACCACTTCGGCCCGCTTTTCATGCTAACCGCGTTTCAGCGCTAGGCCGGCGGCGGCGGGGACAACGCGCCAACTGCAAATTTGCACGGCCTGATCATAGACCTCCTGGCGCTCCCGCCGCATAGTCAAAGCCGCTTTCATCCCGGTCTGCAAATTTTTTCATCAAGAGGTCCGATCCATGCCGCGCCTGGCTCTCGCTGTTGCCGCTGCCCTCGTCATCTACCTGCTTCCTGGTCCGACGACGCCGGCGGCAGCGGCGGCCGGCGCTGGCGCCAAATCGCACGATTATCCCGGCATCGGCCGCTTCAAGGGCAGCGTCATCACCGGCTATGACGTCAAGGATTTCGACGCCGCAAACCTCCAGGCCGCGCCGTTCAAGGACGGCAAGGCCACTGACCCGCGCAGGGTGGAAGGCCGCATTTCCCGTATCGCCTACCGCACGGGGCCCGGCCCCTCGATCCTGGAAGTGTCCCGCAATTTCGAGAACCAACTGGCAAACGCCGGTTTCGAGACGCTGCTCGCATGCGACGTCGACGCCTGCGGCGGAATTCCCTTCACCGAGGCGATCGACGTGCTGCCCATACCGCAGATGTGGGTCGACGGCTTCAACTACCGCTACTATGCCGGCCGGAAGGTCGAGAACGGGCGCGAGACCTATGCCAGCGTGCTGGTCAGCAAGAACAACGACGACGTCGTCGCGCAACTCACCGTCGCCGAACGCGACGCGATGCAGAACAAGATGGTCGATGCCGCCGCAATGGCCAAGGGGCTCGGCGAGACCGGTCACATCGCGCTTTATGGACTTTATTTCGACACCGACAAGGCCGTGATCAAACCGGAAAGCCGGCCGACCCTCGACCAGATCGCGAAACTCCTGAGCGGTCAGCCCGGTCTCAACGTCTATATCGTCGGCCATACCGACAGCCAGGGCAAGCCGGCCTACAATCTCGACCTGTCGCGCCGCCGCGCCGAGGCGGTGGCCGAGGATCTCGCGCGCAATTACGGAATCGCCAAGACCAGGCTCAGCACCGCCGGCGTCGGCTTGCTCGCGCCGGTCGGCTCCAACGCCACCGAAGCGGGCCGCGCGCTCAATCGCCGGGTCGAACTGGTACAGCCGTAGAGCTATCCGGCTTTTGATGGAATCAAGGCCGGGCTCCATTTCTTTTGTTTTACGCGTTTTCTTGGCGCGAACCGGATATCGGCTTCGCTCGAAAACGCCATGGCGGCCTTACTGCCCGGCCAGCTTGTCGGCGAAATAGCCGATGGTCCTGCGATAGACCTCGGAGCGATTCCACTCCCGCATCGCCTCGAAATTGGCCGAGCCCTGATGATAGTCGCCGCCGGCCTTCCAGCCGTTGGTCCTCAGAAGATTCGCGGTCGAGGCCAGCACGTCCGGCACCGAATGCCGCAGGTCGACGTGACCGTTGCCGTCGTAGTCGACCCCGTACTTGATGTAGGACGACGGCAGGAACTGGGTCTGCCCGATCTCGCCCGCATAGGCGCCGATCATGTCGTTCAGCCGCAGGTCGCCCCGCTGCAGGATCTTGAGCGCAGCCAGCAACTCACGCTGAAACAGATCGCTGCGCCGGCAGTCATGCGCCATGGTCGCAAGCACCCGGAACACCGGCAGCTTGCCCATGTCGCCACGGCCGAAGTCGGTTTCCAGTCCCCAGATCGCGACGAGGATCTCCGGCGGCACGCCGAACTGCTTTTCGATCCGCGACAACAGCGAGGCATGACGCATCAGCATCGCCTTGCCGCCCTTGATGCGGCCGGCGGTGACGCGGGTCGCGGCATATTGCTCGAAACTCTTGCGGAAGGTGCCGCGCTGGCGGCGGTCGAAGTTCAGCACCGCCTGGTCAAGCTGCACGCCGCCGAGCGCCTGCGAAATCACGCCCTGCGAGATGCCGTCGGCCGCCGCCTCCCGCGACATCGCGGCAACGAAGGTGTTGAAGTCGCCACCGCATTGCGCGGCGAAAGCGGCTGTCGATGCGAGGGGTGCGGCGAGAAGGGCGGCGGCGAAGGCGACGGCGAACCGGAGTTTCATTGCAATCCCTTTTTTCTGAATCGACGCCGGTTATAGCATGACTGTGGCGGCGCGATGATTAACGGCGGCGCGCGCGACGCCTAAGCGGGAGGGGGAGCCCGCTCGATTCATGAACCTGCCATGACGTGACGACTTCTGTCGGACCATGAAACGCTCTATTCTCCCCGCATGATGGCAACCGCGCCAGCACCGGAACTGGCACCCGCCGCCGCCTCGACGGCCTATGACCTGTATTACCTCGTAAACGACAAACGCTTTTTCTGGCACGATTTGAACCGCGGCGTGTCGCTGATCGACGGCGGGCGCGACTCCGCGATTCTTTGGCACACCGGAAATGGCGAAGCGGGCCGGCAACTCTGGACCGACATCATCTCGGTGAACTTGACGTCGGGGACCTCCGGAAAAGATGTCGTCAACAACTGCCGGATCGATTTTCGCGGCGGCCGCTTCCTCGTCGTCACCGATGCCGGAACCACCGGCCAGGCCGATCATGCCCGAACGCCGATCTATCGCGATTTCGTCCGCGCGCTGCACAGCCGACTCGCGCTGGCGCCGCCGGGCACCATCCGCTTCTCCGCCGGCATCTCGCAGGCCCGCCATGTCGTGATGCTGACCCTGGCCGCGGTCTCAGGGCTGCTGTTCGTGGCGACGCCTCCGGGGCTCGTGATGATCTTGCGCGAATGGCGCGCGCTCGGCCCGCTGGCCGCCGGCACCAGCTTCATCTGGCCGTTCTGGAAGATGATCAAGGACAACTGGCCGCGAACCTACGATCCGCGTCAGCCGCCGGGCGAACTGATGGACTGAGCGCGTTCGCCGCGGATAGCCGGGCGGCGCCGCACTTTTGTTGCCTTTGCACGCTAAGACTTCCGTCAGAATTTCGACGGATGATAATTGATCCTGCGCAACCTTCGTCCCATCGCCTCGCTGCTGCTCGCCGCGGCGCTACTGCTCACCGGCAACGGCGTGCAGTTCACGCTTTTGCCGCTGCGCGGGCAGGCCGACGGGTTCTCGACCGTCGCACTCGGCGTGATGGGCTCGGCCTACTATGTCGGCTTCGTCGCCGGCTGCCTGTTCGCGCCGCACGTGGTGCTGCGCGTCGGCCACATCCGCACCTTCACCGCGATGGTCGCAGTCGCCGCCGCAACCACGCTTGCCTATGGGTTGATACCGGAGCCGCTGGCATGGAGCCTGTTCCGTCTCCTCACCGGCTTCGCGCTCGCCGGCTTCTATCTCGTGCTCGAGAGCTGGCTCAACGACAGAGCAACCAACGCCACGCGCGGTTTCGTGATGTCGGCCTATGTGATCGTGAACTATCTCGCGGTGGCCGGCGGGCAGTCGCTCATCAATCTCTATCCGATCGAAAGCGACGGCTCGTTCATGCTGGCCGCGATCCTCGCCGCGCTCGCCATCGTGCCGGTGGCGCTGACGCGCTCGGCGCAGCCGGCGCCGGTCACACTGTTTCGCTTGCAGCCGCGTCAGCTCTACGACGCCGCGCCGGTGGCGTTGATCGGCGCGTTCGCCATCGGCATCGCGAATGGGGCATTCTGGGGATTGGCGCCGGTTTCGGCGGCCGGCGCCGGGCTCGATCACGGCGAGGTCGCGCTGTTCATGAGCATCGCTGTGCTTGCCGGCGCGCTGGCGCAATGGCCGGCGGGGCGGCTGTCCGACCGCGTCGACCGCCGCCTGGTGTTGCTGGGGCTGCTGATCGCCGGGGCCGCCGCCAGCGTCGCGATGTGGCTGCTCGCCGCCACCGGGCCCTTGATGCTGGCTTTCGGCTTCCTGTTCGGCGCGCTCGCGTTGCCAGGCTATTCACTCGCTGCCGCACATGCCTATGACAAGACGCCCGCCGAGGACATGGTGGCGACGGCGGCAACCGTGCTGCTCGCCAACGGTCTCGGCTCGGTGATCGGACCGCTTGCTGCAACCGCCTTCATCACGCCCGAGGGACCGCGACGGCTGTTCCTGTTCACCGCTGTTGTCGAGGCCGCGCTCGCGCTCTACGTGCTGTATCGCATGTTGGTGCAGGCGCCGTCGAACATCACCGAGAAGACCAGCTTCGATCTCGTCACCACCGCGCCGGTTGGCGGCGTGGTTACGTCGGACGAACTCGACCCCGCCGATCCGTCCGTCGGTGTGCCGGAAGGCTTTGTGCAGGAGAGCAACGCGGAGAAGGAAGAGAACGCGGAACGGGAATCGGAGCGTGCTGAGCACGCTGTAGAACATGAAAATCAAAAACCGGCCGAGCCGTCTTTCTTTTGATTCTGCAGCCGGATTCCGCGCCGCCGCCCGCGCGATGCAACTTGTAAGCTGCCTCGACATCGCACGGAAATCCGCTATGTTCTTCGCATGATCGAGCCAGCATCCGCCATGGCCTCGACGGCCTATGACCTGTATTACCTGGTGAACGGCGAGCGCTACTTCCGGCGCAATCCAAACCATGGCGTGACGCTGATCGACGCCGGGCGCGAGTCCGCGATTGCCTGGCATCCTGAAGAAGCCGAGACGGTCCGCAGGCTGTGGACCGATATCGTCTCGGTGAACATGACGTCCGCCACATCAGGCAAGGACATCGTCAACAACTGCCGCATCAATTTTCGCGACAGTCATTTTATCGTCGTCACCGACGGCGGCACTACCGGCGAAGTCGATCACGCGCGCACACCGGTCTATCGCGACTTCGTCCGCGCATTGCATCTGCGGCTGACGCAGGCCCCGGCCGGCACCATCGCATTCAATGCCGGCGCGTCCGAAGGGCGCCACAAGGTGATGACGGTCATCGGCCTCATCGCTGCGCTGTTCTTCGTCGGCACGCCGCTCGTATTGGCGTTCGTCGTGCGGGACTGGCGCGTGCTGCTCACGCTCGCGGCCGGCGCGACCTTCGTCTGGCCGTTCTGGAAGGTGATCGAAGCCAATCGCCCGCGCCACTACGACCCGCGCTTTCCGCCAGGTGAGCTGATGGACTGAACAAGCCGAGGTGTCGATCCGGGAACCCGGCTTTCGCGCCCCGTACGCTGCGAGGCGGCATGAAAACCGCTTCGAGAGCGGGCAAAAAAGCGCTATGCTCGATACATGATCGAGCCAGCATCCGCCATGGCCTCGACGGCCTATGACCTGTATTACCTGGTGAACGGCGAGCGCTACTTCCGGCGCAGCGCGAGCCACGGCGTGGCATTGATCGACGCCGGGCGCGACTCGGCCATCGCCTGGCGCAACCAGGCCGGCGAAGCGGGCCGGCAACTCTGGACCGACGTCGTCTCCGTGAATATACCCGATGCCGGCGGCAAGGACGCCGTCGACAAATGCCGCATCGATTTTCGCGGCGGCCGCTTTCTCCTCGTCACCGACGCGGGCATCGACGGCAAGGCCGACCGCGCCCGCAAGCCGGTCTTTCGCGACTTCATCCACGCGCTGCACGAGCGCCTCGCGGACGCGCCGGAAGGCGCCATTCGCTTCACCGCAGGTGTCTCGGCGACCTACCGCAAGGCGATGCTGGCGCTCGGCGTCGTAACGGCACTGCTGTTCGTGGTGACTCCGGCGGTGCTGGTGATCGACCTGCATGAATGGCAGGCGATCGGCCCGCTGACGGCCGGCGCCACGTTCATCTGGCCGTTCTGGAAGAAGATCGGCACCAATCGGACTCACGACTACGACCCGCACGATCCGCCGGCGATTTGATGGAATGATGCCGAACGCCCGGCCCGGCGTTACGCCGCGTGGCGCTGGTGACGGCCTTCGCGCACCTCCTCGATGATCTTGGCGCTGAACGCCTCGAGATCGCCGGGATTGCGCGAGGTGACGACGCCCTCCTCGGTCACGACCTCGCTGTCCTCCCATCGCGCGCCGGCATTGATGACGTCGGTGCGGATCGAGTGATACGAGGTCATGCGGTGGCCCTTGGCGATGCCGGTCTCCACCAGCAGCCAGGGCGCGTGGCATACCGCGGCCACCGTCTTGCCCGATTCGTAGAAGGCCTTGATCAGCGCCAGCGCATCCTTGTCGACGCGCAGCAGATCCGGATTGATCTGCCCGCCGGGCAGCACGATGGCGTCATAGTCATCGGCCTTCGCGGCCGAGAGCGGCTTGTCCACCTTCACCGCGCGGCCCCAGTCCTTCTTGTCCCAGCCCTTGATCTCGCCCGCCTCCGGCGAGACGACATGAACCTCGGCGCCCGCGGCCTTCAGCCGGTCGCGCGGAACCTCGAGTTCCGACTGCTCGAAACCGTTGGTGGCGAGAATGAGAATGCGCTTGCCCTTGAGTTGCTCCGCCATGGCGTGTCTCCGTTCGCATTGCGTGAGCCCGGACAACGGCGCGGCGGAGCGAATGTTTCATGACACAAAAACGGCGGACCTTGCGGCCCGCCGTTCTGCTGGTCGATGGATCGCCGGGCCGCTGCGCAGCAGTTCGTGCTGCACGCGTCCGTGAAGACAGAAGCTAGTTGTCGAGGAACGAACGCAGTTTACGGCTGCGCGACGGATGCTTCAGCTTGCGCAGCGCCTTGGCCTCGATCTGGCGGATGCGTTCGCGCGTCACCGAGAACTGCTGGCCGACTTCCTCCAGCGTGTGGTCGGTGTTCATGCCGATGCCGAAGCGCATGCGCAGCACGC
>NZ_MKRN01000084.1 GCF_001896955.1 Nitrobacter sp. 62-13
ACAGGATTTTCATGAGCAAGAAGGTGAAGAAGGTGGTGCTCGCCTATTCGGGCGGGCTCGACACTTCGATTATCTTGAAATGGTTGCAGACCACCTATGGCGCCGAGGTTGTGACCTTTACGGCCGATCTCGGTCAGGGCGAGGAACTTGAGCCGGCGCGCAAGAAGGCGCAGTTGCTCGGCATCAAGGATGAGAACATCTTCATCGAGGATTTGCGCGAGGAATTCGTCCGCGACTATGTGTTCCCGATGTTTCGCGCCAATGCGGTCTATGAGGGCCAGTATTTGCTCGGCACTTCGATCGCGCGGCCGCTGATTGCGAAAAAGCAGATCGAGATCGCCGAGAGGGTCGGCGCCGATGCGGTCGCGCACGGCGCGACCGGCAAGGGCAACGACCAGGTTCGCTTCGAGCTCGGCTATTACGCGCTGAAGCCCGACATCACCATCATCGCGCCGTGGCGCGAGTGGGATTTGCGCTCGCGGGAGCAACTGATCGCATTCGCCGAGCAGCATCAGATCCCGATCGCCAAGGACAAGCGCGGTGAAGCCCCGTTCTCGGTCGACGCCAACCTTTTGCATGCATCCAGCGAGGGCAAGGTACTGGAAGATCCGGCGCGGGAAGTGCCGGATTACGTGTATTCGCGCACCATCGATCCGCAGGCTGCGCCGGATCAGCCGACCTACATCAACATCGATTTCGAGCAGGGCGACGCCGTCGCTATCGACGGCAAGAAAATGTCTCCCGCCACCCTGCTCGCGAAGCTGAACGAACTCGGCCGCGCCAACGGCATCGGCCGGCTCGACCTCGTCGAGAACCGTTTCGTCGGCATGAAGTCACGCGGCATGTATGAGACGCCCGGCGGCACCATTCTTCTCGTCGCCCATCGCGGCATCGAGCAGATCACGCTCGATCGCGGCGCGGCGCATCTGAAGGATGAGCTGATGCCGAAATATGCCGAGCTGATCTATAACGGCTTCTGGTTCTCGCCGGAGCGCGAAATGCTGCAGGCCGCGATCGATCACAGCCAGCAATATGTCACCGGGCAGGTGCGGCTCAAGCTCTACAAGGGCAACGTCATCCTCGTCGGCCGTGACAGCAAATACTCGCTGTACGATCAGGACCTCGTCACCTTCGAGGAAGGGGCGGTGGCCTACGATCATCGCGATGCGGCCGGGTTCATCAAGCTCAACGCGCTGCGGCTGCGCACGCTCGGCCAGCGCAGGAAGAAGCTGGGGCTGTAACAGCAGCTCAGGACATAGGATCTGCTACTACGAGATGGATTGGGCAATTCTCTTCACCTCTCCCATGGGGAGAGGTCGGATTGCTCTGGCGCGCGACTGCGTCGCCGAGCAATCCGGGTGAGGGGGCATACCCCATAGATAAGTCGAAACCCTCTCCCCACGGGAGAGGGAGTTCGCTTTCGCGGGCGATCGCTTCACGTATCGGTCAAATTCTGAGAGCGGCGGAAAGATAATCGTATAGCAAAAATGGCCGGGATCGCTCCCGGCCATTTGCGTTCGTGAGCCACGTATCAGCGCGGCGGTGGCGGCGCGGCTGAGGCCGTTCCGCCGTTCAGGAGCGGCGTGATGCGGCGCACCGTGACGCGTCGGTTCTCCCGCGACGGACCGTCGGTCTGCACCTTCAGGCTCTGCTCGCCATAGCCCTGCGTCACCAGGTTCTCCGGCGGCACCTGGAATTGCTGGGTCAGCAACTCGGCGGCGGATTGCGCGCGGCGGTCCGACAGCGAGAGGTTGTCGACGTCATTGCCCACAGCATCGGTGTGGCCCTCGATCAGGAACACCTCGCTCGGATTGCGCGAGATCGCGCGGTTGATGCCGTCGGCGATCACCCGCAGTTTCGACGCCTGATCGGGAGCGATGTCCCATGATCCGGTTTCGAAGTTGATGGTGTCGAGATCGATGCTTGGCATCCGCGCGCGCACCATCGGGCTGTAACGGACTTCATCGAGCGTATAGGCGCGCTCGATCGGTTCTACCGGCGGCGCCAGCAGCGTATCGTAGATCACCTCCGGCGGCGCATCTTCGGCCTCGACGATGTAGCGGTCGCGCGGAATTCTGATGCGCGGCGGCGGCAGCGAGACGAAGTAGCCTCCGATCGCTCCGGCCACCACGCCGGCGGCGACGCCTGCCCCCACGCCGCCATAGCCACGGCTATTGTCGATGATGATCACTTCGTGACCGCGCTGATCGCGGCGAATTCGCCGCAGCATCCGGCCATCGCGGTCATTGATCGTGATGATCTGCGTGCCGTCCGGCCGCACCACCACGGTGCGGGTGTCGTTGCCGACGCGCTCCTGCCGGATATCGCGCGCGCCATAGCGGAAGCGATCTTCCTCGTTGTGCCGGATGAAAGACTGCCCGCTCGGATCACGAATGATGACGCGGCCCGGCTCGGTGATGACGGTGCGGCCGCCCTGTTCGGTCTGCCGTCGCTCGGCGCGGAACGCATCGATGTTGCGCGGCCCCTGCTTTGCTGCGTTAGGCGCGATCGGTCTCAGGTCCTGCGCGCTCGACGGCGGTGGCGGCAGAGGTGCTGTGACGGTGGGTGGCCCGTGACGGGCGACCGGTGCGCCGGGCGGCAGCGCGGTCTGGCCGCCGGGAGCGGAGGGCGGAGGTTCGGCCTTGGTCCCGTTCGGCGCAGCCGCGCCACGCGGCGAGGTTGTCGTGGTCGAACTCGCCGGCGCAGATGGCGCAGCCGGGGCCGCGCGGGGTGACGTCGGGGTCGTTGGCGCGACCGTGTTGGGCGTCGGGGTCGTCTGCGCTGGCGCTGTCCCGCTCGGTGGGCCTCCGCGACCACCGGGGCCGGTATGCTCGCGGCCCGGTCCACCGCGGCCTCCTTCGCCGCGCCTGGCCGCGCCCGGCTCAGCATTGGCAGGCGGCGTTGACGGCGGTGTGGCGTGTGGCTGCGCGGTCGGAGCAGGCGTCGGGGCGGATTTCGTCGCGGCCGGAGGCGGTGCGCTTTTTGATGGCGACGGGGGCTGCGCAGTGGCTGGCGGAGCAGGCGGCTTCGGGGCCGCTGGAGGCGTTACCGGCTGCGGCGCAGGTGCGGCTCGCGGCGCGGCTGGAGGCGTTGCGTGCGGCGGAGGCGTCACTGGCCTCGGCCGTTCCGCCGCTGGCGGGGCGACATGCGGAGGCTGTGGCGGAGCAGGGCGAGCAGCAGCGGGTGGCGGCGGCGCCGTCCTTTGCGGTTCTGCATGAGGTGGTGCAGCGGGTCGCGCCGGAGCGCCGGAAGGGGCTTGATGAGTTGGCGCGGCGTTCGGGGGCGGCCGTTTCCGTCGTCCCTCGCCGTCGCTCTGTTCGGCGGGCGCCGAAGCCTGCGCGAGTTGGACCGTCGCGGATTGCGCATGTGACGGCGGCGGCGTCAACGACGCGACAGTGAGAGCCGACGTGGCCAGCAGCATCAGGCGAAAATTCGTCATGACAATCTTTATCCCAACAAGAATTTCGGCAACGGGCACGAAGCCTGCCCAGCCGACGGTGACGGGAGCGTGATCAACAGATAGCGATAAGGCTGTAATGTGGCGGCGATCCGCAGTGAGGACCGATTTATTTTCGGTTGCGCGCGATGAAAAGCATGCGCAATTCAGGTCGCATTCACATCGCGCATCACCCGCAGCGTGCGTCGTTACTGAACACATCGGTTGCAGGCGGTTGTGCGGGCGGAGTCGGGGGAGCCTGTGGCGGCGATTCCTCCGGCATATTGCCCGGCAATTCTCGCGGCGGCGCGGGCGAGTCCGGTTCGTGCATCGGCGGTGGCACATCGGGACCAGGCTGCGGACGGCCCGGCGGATCTTCACGTGGTGGCTCCGTCGGACGGCCCGGCTTGACGGGCGGCACTTCCGTCGGTTGATCACCCATTGCTTTGTCTCCATTCCGAGGCCGACGTTCAGCAGGCCTTGATCACCGTTCCATGATCTTCGAGGATCAGGGGGGCTCTTGCGATCCTAACGGTTCATATGGCGTGATGTTCCGCAGCAGCAGCCGGGCGTCGCGGACCGGATGTTGCGCACAAGGAGCCTGATGTGAGGTGCTTCGCATGAGAACCGTTTCACTGGCTGCTGTCGCGGCGTTGGCCATGATGACGAACAGCGCGGCTCATGCGGGCTGCGCATCCGCGATCAGCGCCTATCGTCGCGCGCATGGACTGTCAGCCGTTCGCGCCGATGCAGCACTCGATCGGATCGCGCGACAACAGGCCGCAGCGATGGCCCGGGCTGAAACGGTCAGCCATAACGTCAATGGCAATTTCTTCGTCCGGATCGCGCCGGTTCATCGCCGGCTGGCGGCCGAGAATGTCGCGGCCGGTTTTCTCACCTGCGCCGAAACCATCAGGCAATGGGCCGAGAGCAGCGGCCATCGCGCCAATCTTCAGTTGCCGGGCGCGCGACGTGTCGGCGTCGCGTCGGTCGCGAAGCCGTCATCGCCCTATCGGCGCTTCTGGGCCATGGTGATCACGGATTGAGGCAGTGTGCGGGTCGTTGTCGCGCCAGATCAGACCTGCCGCTCGACCAGCTTCAGCTTCAGCATGGCGATGGCTTCCGATGGATTCAGATTCTTCGGGCAGGCCTTGGTGCAATTCAGGATGGTGTGGCAACGATAGAGCCGGAACGGATCCTCGAGATAGTCGAGACGTTCGCCGGTGGCTTCGTCGCGCGAATCGCTGACCCATCGCGCCGCCTGCAGCAGAGCGGCGGGGCCGAGAAAGCGGTCGCTGTTCCACCAGTAGCTCGGGCATGATGTCGAGCAGCAGGCGCACAGGATGCATTCGTAGAGGCCGTCGAGCTTTTCGCGCTCCTCGCGGCTCTGCCGCCATTCCTTTTGCGGGGTCGGCGTGGTGGTCTTCAGCCACGGCTCGATCGAGGCGTATTGCGCGTAAAAGTTTGTCAGATCCGGCACCAGGTCCTTCACCACTGGCTGGTGCGGCAGCGGATTGATCTTCACCGCATCGGCGGCGATGTCGTGCATCGATTTGGTGCAGGCCAGCGTATTCTGTCCGTTGATGTTCATGGCGCAGGAGCCGCACACGCCTTCTCGGCAGGAGCGGCGGAAGGTCAGTGTCGGATCGATGTGGTCCTTGATCCAGATCAGACCATCGAGCACCCTCGGGCCGCATTCGTTGACGTCGACATAAAAGGTGTCGACGCTCGGATTGTTGTCGTCATCCGGGTTCCAGCGATAGACCTTGAATTCGCGCGTTTCTGTCGCGCCTTCCGGTTTCGGCCAGGTCTTGCCGCCGGTGACCTTTGAGTTTCTCGGGAGCGCGAATTTAACCATCGGTCTGATCCCACCTTTTCGTCATTCCGGAATGCGTTCCGGGCGGCTCTAGCCGGCCGGATGCAGACACGGAATCCATGCTTTATCATCCGGTCCATGGATTCCGGGTTCGCTTGCTTCTGCTCGCGTCCGGGACTGACGGGCCGTGAAAATTCCGTCTCAAAGTCTGTCTCTCAATATACCCGCGCCTTCGGCGGAATGTACTGAACGTCGTTTGTCATCGTGTAGTCGTGAACTGGACGGTAGTCGATCGTGGTGACGCCGCGCTCGCCCAGCCGCGCCAACGAATGCTTCATCCAGTTCTGATCGTCGCGGTTGGGATAATCCTCGCGCGCATGGGCGCCGCGGCTTTCGGTCCGGTTGGCGGCGCAATCCATCGTCACCACCGCCTGGGAGATGAGATTGTCGTATTCCATCGTCTCTATCAGGTCCGTGTTCCACACCAGCGAGCGATCGGATACGGCGACATCGGTGATCCCGTCATAAACCTTGTGGATCAGCTTCTGACCTTCCGTCAGAACCTCGCGGGTGCGGAAAACGGCGCAGTTGGCCTGCATCACCCGCTGCATGCTCTCGCGCAGTCTGGCGGTCGGCGTGCCGCCCGAGGCATAACGGAACTTGTCGAGGCGGCCGAGGGCCATCTCGCTGGAATTCGCGGGCAGGTCGGGCTGCTCGGCATTTGCGGTGAGTTTCTCGGCGCAGCGCTGTGCGGCGGCGCGGCCGAACACCACGAGATCGATCAACGAGTTGGAGCCGAGGCGATTGGCGCCATGCACGGAAACGCAGGCGGCTTCGCCCACCGCCATCAGGCCGGGCACGACCGCGTTGTCGTTGCCGCTCTTCTTGGTGACCACTTCACCGTGGAAATTGGTGGGGATGCCGCCCATGTTGTAGTGCACGGTCGGCAGGATCGGGATCGGTTCGCGGGTGACGTCGACGCCGGCGAAGATCTTCACCGATTCCGAGATGCCCGGCAGCCGCTCGTGCAGCACCTTCGGGTCGAGATGGTCGAGGTGCAGGAAGATATGGTCTTTCTTCTTGCCGACGCCGCGGCCTTCGCGGATTTCGATCGTCATCGCGCGCGAGACGACATCGCGCGAGGCAAGGTCCTTGGCGGATGGCGCATAGCGCTCCATGAATCTCTCGCCTTCGGCGTTGACGAGGTAACCGCCTTCGCCGCGCGCCCCTTCGGTGACGAGGCAGCCTGAACCGTAGATGCCGGTCGGGTGGAACTGGACGAACTCCATATCCTGCAGCGGCAGCCCTGCGCGCAGCGCCATGCCGCCGCCGTCGCCGGTGCAGATATGCGCCGAGGTGCATGAGGCATAGGCGCGGCCATAGCCGCCGGTGGCGAGAATCGTGGTCTGGGCGCGGAAGCGGTGCAGCGTGCCGTCGTCGAGCTTGAGCGCGATCACGCCGCGGCAGACGCCCTGATCGTCCATGATGAGGTCGATGGCGAAGTACTCGATGAAGAACTCCGCAGCGTGGCGCAGCGCTTGGCCGTACATCGTGTGCAGCATCGCATGGCCGGTGCGGTCGGCGGCGGCGCAAGTGCGCTGGGCCTGGCTCTTGCCGTAGTCGATGGTCATGCCGCCGAAGGGGCGCTGGTAGATCTTGCCGTCTTCGGTGCGCGAGAACGGCACGCCCCAGTGCTCGAGTTCGTAGACAGCTTCCGGCGCGTTACGCACCATGTACTCGATGCAGTCCTGATCGCCGAGCCAGTCCGATCCCTTGACGGTATCGTACATGTGCCAGCGCCAGTCGTCCTTGTGCATGTTGCCGAGCGAGGCGGAGATGCCGCCCTGCGCTGCCACGGTGTGCGAGCGGGTGGGAAAGACCTTGGTGATGCACGCAGTGCGCAGACCGGCCTGGCCGCAACCCACGACGGCCCGCAGACCGGCCCCGCCGGCGCCGACGACGACGATGTCATAAGTATGGTCTTCGATCGGGTAGGCCCTGCCGTTGGCGGCGGGTGCTGCACTGCCGTTTCCGGCCATGAACTACACTCCGGATGACAGTTTGAAGATGGCATAAGCGGCGGCCAGCGCCAGGGTGACGGAGAAGAAGTTGTTAGCCATGATCGACGCCAGTTTCGTCTTCTCGTCGTGCACGTAGTCTTCGATGATCACCTGCATTCCGATCTTCATATGCCAGATGCTGGCGACGACGAACAGCAGCATGATGATGGCGATCGGCGGGGAACCGAGAATCTGCGCCGCCCCGGCCTGGTTGCGACCAAGCAGGATCATCATGACCACGACCATCGGCACGATCAGCAAAATCATTGCGACCGCTGTCACGCGCTGCCGCCAGAAGTCCTTGGTCCCGGTATGGGACGCGCCGAGGTTGCGAACCCGTCCCAGCGGAGTCCGCATTGACTTCGGACCGGACAGCGGCTGCATGCTCATCGTCCGCCACCGATCGCATAGGCGACGATCCACAGCAGCACCGTGAGCAGGATGCCGCCGATCAGCGCCGCCCGGGTGAGCCATTCACGCTCGGCCGGCTTGAACCCATAACCGAGGTCCCAGACGAGGTGGCGAACGCCGCTCAGCATATGGTGCATCAGCGCCCAGGTGTATCCGAATGCAATCAACCGGCCGATCCAGCTCGCGGTGAAGGACTGGACCGCGGCGTAAGCGCCCGGCCCGGACGACACCGCGATCAACCACCAGACCAGCAGCAGCGTCCCGAAATAAAGCGCCACGCCGGTCGCGCGATGGACGATGGATAGTGCCATCGTCAGGGTCCAGCGGTAAATCTGCAGGTGCGGCGAAAGCGGACGTTCGATTCTGATAGTCATCGATGCCTTCGCTGGTTGCGGGCGCGCGGCGCCACCCGATTGGGATCCGCGACAAGCAATTCTGCTCATATACTTATGGGGTCAAAACAACCTGCGCAACGCTGAAATCGCCATTTGCGAACGGCGGTTCAGGATTAGGGCATTCACATTCTCTTAACATACCAGGCGGGCGGCCAGAATCCCTGAAGTGCGATTCATGGCTGCCGCGGGCTAGCTTCTCTCATGGACTATAGATGTCGGCATAAGTGACGCGCAGGATATTCTTCTGCACCTTGCCCATGGCGTTGCGCGGCAGTTCATCGACAAAAATCACGCGTTTCGGCATCTTGAATTTGGCCAGTCGGTCTTTGAGCGCGTCAAGCACCTCGGCTTCGGTAATATCGGCGCCTTTGTCGCAGACCACGACGGCAGTGATGCCCTCGCCGAAATCCGGGTGCGGCACGCCCATGACGGCGCTCTCGACCACGCCTGGCAGCGCGTCGATCTCGCTCTCGACTTCTTTCGGATAAACGTTGAGGCCGCCCGTGATCACGAGGTCCGTGCTGCGCCCGAGGATGTGCACGTAATCCTGCTCGTCCATCTTGCCGAGGTCGCCCGTGATGAAGAAGCCGTCGCCGCGGAATTCGGCACGGGTCTTCTCCGGCATCCGCCAGTAGCCCTTGAACACGTTCGGGCCCTTGACCTCGATCATGCCGATAGCCTCGCGCGGCAGTTCCGTTCCGGTTTCCGGATCGGTGACGCGAACGGAGACGCCGGGCAGCGGAAGTCCCACCGCGCCGGGGACGCGATCGCCGTCATAGGGGTTTGACGTATTCATGCCTGTCTCGGTCATGCCATAGCGTTCCAGCACGGCGTGACCGGTGCGGGCCGACCATTCGCGGTGGGTTTCGGCGAGCAGCGGCGCCGAGCCGGAGATGAACAGCCGCATGTGGCTGGTCGATTCATGCGTCAGCGCCGGATTTTGCAGCAGGCGTGTGTAGAACGTCGGCACTCCCATCAGCACCGTGGCGCGCGCCATCAGTCCGATGACGATGTCGGCATCGAATTTCGGCAGAAAGATCATCGATGCGCGCGCCAGCAGCGTGACGTTGCTCGCCACGAACAGCCCGTGGGTATGATAGATCGGCAGCGCGTGGATCAGCACGTCCTTGTCGGTGAATCGCCAGCAGTCGACGAGACTGGACGCGTTCGACGCCAGATTGTCGTGGGTCAGCATCGTGCCTTTGGAGCGTCCCGTCGTGCCCGAGGTGTAGAGAATGGCCGCAAGGTCATCCTGGGCCCGCGCGACCGTGATGAATTCGGGCCTTGCCGCCATGGCGGCCTCCGTCAACGATCCGTTGCCGCCGGCGCCGAGCGTCTCCACCCCGGCGCCGACCTTCGCCGCTATTATTTTAACGCCCTCCGCTTTCAGGGGATCGCAGACCACCACCGCCGGCGCGGCGTCGGTGATGAAATAGTCGAGCTCGTTGAGGGTGTAGGCCGGGTTGAGCGGCAGATAGACCGCCCCGGCGCGCAACGCCGCGAGATAGAGCGCGAGACCAGGCACCGACTTTTCGACCTGCACGGCGACGCGGTCGCCGGGCCTGACCCCGCTTGCCGCCAGCACGTTGGCCAGCCGTCCCGAAAACGCGATCAGATCGCCATAGGTGACGCGGCGGCCGTCCTGCGTTTCGATCGCGAGCCGGTCTGCGTCGTCGAGATCGTCGAACAGGCGCGAAAACAGGTTGGCGTTCATGGCGGAGTTCCTGCTGGCTCTGATCCCGACGGCCTGATCGCTAATTTGTGACGCCGATCCGGGTGATATTCGGCGTTGTCGAAACAAATACCGGCATACAATATCTACGGACCTTTCTCACGCGTCTCCGACGTTCGATGGACGTGGATTTTTCATGACAAGCATTTCAGCCAACGATGACCGCACCGTCTCTCCTCCCGTGGGAATTATTCAGCCGGCATGGGTGCGCGTCGTCCACTGGATCAATGCCGTGGCGATGATCGTCATGATCATGTCGGGCTGGCAGATCTACAATGCCTCGCCGCTGTTCGACTTCACCTTCTCGCGTTCGATCACGCTCGGCGGCTGGCTTGCTGGCGCGCTGCTGTGGCATTTCGCGGCGATGTGGCTGTTGGTGGTCAACGGCCTGGTCTATCTCGTTCTCGGGCTCGCCACCGGGCGTTTCCGCCGCAAGCTATGGCCGATCACTCCATCCGGCGTTGCGGCCGATGCCAAGGCGGCGCTGACAGGCAAGCTGTCCCATGACGATCTGTCGAGATATAATCAGGTGCAGAAGCTGTTGTACGCCGCCATCATCCTTGTCGGGATCGTGGTGGTGCTGTCGGGCCTCTCGATCTGGAAGCCGGTCCAGTTTCAGTGGCTGACGGCCGTGTTCGGCGGCTACGATTTCGCGCGCTATGTGCATTTCACCTGCATGGCGCTGATCGTGGCGTTTCTCGTCGTGCATGTCGCGCTCGCGCTGCTGGTGCCAAAAAGCCTGCGCGCGATGGTTGCCGGCCGCTAGCGCCTATTCCGAGAGTGGATTCCGGTTTTGCGATCAGAATACGCGCAAGTTATTGATTGAAGTTATTGCTCGCGGCTGACGGGTTTCAGTTAGCCGGAAAATGGTCCAGGAGAGTTAGCCATGCGCCGTCTCCGTTCGCTTCTGATCCCGGGCGTCGACAAGCGGCTTCTGGTCAAGGACGCCGCGAAATTGCTGCCTGATCCGGCGCGCCGCCGTTTCATCGCCGGCGGCGCCAGCCTCGGCGCATTGACCTTGCTGACCGGGTGCGACGTATCGGACAGCTTCTCGGCGGAGAAGCTGCTCGTGCAGATTTCAAAGTTCAATGACAAGGTGCAGGCCGCGATCTTCAACCCGAACACGCTGGCGCCGACCTATACGGAAGCCGACATCACGCGGCCGTTTCCGTTCAACGGCTATTATTCCGAGGATGAAGCGCCCGACCTCGACGGCGAGGACTACACGTTCGAGGTGCGCGGCCTCGTCGACAACAAGAAATCATGGACGCTCGACGAACTCTACAAGCTGCCCGAGGTCACGCAGATCACGCGGCACGTCTGCGTCGAGGGATGGAGCGCGATCGGAAGCTGGAGCGGGACGCCGTTGCGCGATTTCCTCAAACTGGTCGGCGCGGACACCCGTGCAAAATATTGCTGGTTCCAGTGCGCGGATGTCGACGGCTACAACAGCCCGCTGGACATGGCGACCGCGCTGCATCCGCAGACCCAGATGACCTTCAAGTTCGACGGCGAAATCCTGCCGCGCAAGTACGGTTATCCGATGAAGATCCGGGTTCCGACCAAGCTCGGGTTCAAAAATCCAAAATACGTGGTCTCGATGGAAGTCACCAACGACTACAAGGGCGGCTATTGGGAGGACCAAGGTTATAATTCCTTTAGCGGCATCTGACGCGACTGGCCGCTGCCATTTCCGGCTGCTATAGGTGGGTCGCAACGACACCCGCTAGATTCGAAGCCCTGATTGCATAGCCGGAGGTTTTCCATGATCGCTCGTATTCTGTGTGCGACAACGACGCTCCTTGTCCTGACCGTGACCGGCGCTTCGGCCAATTCCGCCAAGGCTCTGCTGAAAAACGCCCAGGGCGCCGATGTCGGCAGTGTCGAATTGACGCAGACCGATGACGGGGTTCTGCTCAAGGCTGCCCTGAAAGGCCTGCCGCCGGGCGATCACGCATTTCACATTCACGCGGCCGGCAAGTGCGAGCCGCCGTTCACGTCGGCGGGCGGCCACTTCAATCCCGGCAACAAGAAGCATGGCATGATGGCGGCCGATGGTCATCACGCTGGCGACATGCCGAACCTCGTCGTGCCCGCCTCGGGCGAATTGAAATTCGAAGTGGTCAATACCGCAATCACGCTCGACAAGGACAAGCCGAATTCGGTCCTGAAGCCGGACGGCACCGCCATTGTCATCCACGCGGCGGCGGACGATTACAAGACCGACCCGACCGGCGAGGCCGGCGGCCGCATCGCCTGCGGCGTCATCCAGTAGAGTCGCCGCGCGGCGCGGGACGCGGCAGTCGTCGCTGGAACGCGGACAGGACCGCGCCGACCGCGAGCATCGCCGCGGAGACGTTGAGCGCGTAGGACAGGCTGCCCATGGCGTCGGTGATCGCGCCGACCATGACAGGTCCGACCGTCTGCCCGATGCCGAAGGATATGGTCATTGCCGCGATTGCCGTGGGCCATGCCGCGGGCGGATAGTTGAAGCGCACGAATGCGGTGGTCGATGTCACCACCGCGAAAAACGACACGCCGAACACCAGCGCCGACAATCCAAGCAAGAGCGGCGTATGGCCCAGCAACGGCAGCGCCGCGCCGATGGCGTTGACGCAGAGGACGATGGCCATGCTGAGACCGCCGCGGTCGAGGCCGAAGGTGCGTCGCCAGATCCACGGAGTAGCAAGCGTGCTCAGGCCGATCAGGCTCCAGAACGCGCTTTGCGCCAGCGCGCCGCCGCCCCCGTCGCGGACATAGGCGATCATGAATGTCATATAGGCGATGTAGCCGGCGCCGAACAGGAAGTAGCCTGCGAGGAAGATGATGGCGGGACCAATCGCGAAGCCTCCCCGTGCCGTTTGCGGCCCGCCTGCCGCGCTATCGAAGCGTGCGACGAACATCGGCGCCGTCATCACAAAAGCCAGCGCGGCCATCGCCCACCACACGATCCACCATGATCCGGGCCCGAAATATTGCAGCACGAACGGCGCGACGAGACCCGACGAGAGAATGCCGATGCCGGGGCCGATGTAGAACAGGCTGATCAGGAAGTTCGATCGCGCCGGCTGCGATTGCGCGATCGTTGTTGCCAGCGTTCCGCCGGCGACGAATCCGATCGCTGCGGCGATTCCGACGATCAATCGGGCGAAGCTGAGAACGATGAAGTTTCCCGTCAGGGCGCAGAGCGCCAATGAGACGGCGGCGACCGCCGTCGACCAGCGTGTGCTCGCCGCGGTTCCGAAGCGCTTCGCGACCGAGGCCGCGATCAGCGCGCCGGCGAGGTAGCCGGCCGCATTGATCGTATTCATGAAGCCGGCCGCCGAATAGGACCAGCCGAGGCTGTCGCGCATGTCCGGCAGCACCAGCGAATAGGCGAATCGGCCCAGGCCGAGGCCGACGGTGGCCGCAAGCGACAGGATGAAAATCAGCCGCGCGGGGTTCGCGTCCGCTGTTGGTCGGTCTGGTGCGTTCAACGAAAACCTCCGGCGGCGTGCATTGTGGCAGCTTCGGAGGGCCGGGCAATTGGCGCAAAGGCGTCTTGCCAACGGCGCAACGCCGTCCTAGCAATCGGCATTTCTGTCATTCCGGGGCGTGCCGAAGGCGCGAACCCGGAATCCATATCTGACATCAGGCTTGGATTCCGGATCGCCGCGCTCGCGCCCGGCGCCTGGAGTGACGCAGTCATCTCGCAAGGACTTTGTCATGGCGACCTACAAGCTGCTTCTCCTGCCCGGCGACGGCATCGGCCCAGAGGTGATGGCGGAGGTGAAACGGCTGATCGGCTGGCTGGACGCGCAGGGCATCGCCAGATTCGAAACCGAGGACGGGCTGGTCGGCGGAGCCTCATACGATGCCGACAAGGTCAGCATCACTGACGCCACCATGGCGAGGGCGCTCGCCGCAGACGCCGTGCTGTTCGGCGCGGTCGGCGGCCCGAAGTGGGATTCGGTGCCTTACGAGGTGCGGCCGGAAGCCGGACTGTTGCGGCTGCGCAAGGACCTCGCGCTCTACGCCAATCTGCGTCCGGCGATCTGCTATCCGGCGCTCGCGGAATCCTCGAGTCTCAAGCCGGATATCGTCGAGGGCCTCGACATCATGATCGTGCGCGAACTGACCGGCGGGGTCTATTTCGGCGAGCCGAAAACCATCACCGATCTCGGCAATGGCCAGAAGCGCGCCGTCGATACCCAGGTCTACGACACCTACGAGATCGAGCGGATCGCCCGCGTCGCCTTCGATCTCGCGCGCAAGCGCCGCAACAAGGTGACGTCGATGGAGAAGAACAACGTCATGAAGTCGGGCGTATTGTGGAAGGAGGTCGTCGGCGCGGTTCACAAACGCGAATACCCCGACGTTACTCTCGAGCATCAGCTCGCGGATTCCGGCGGCATGCAGCTCGTGCGACGCCCCAAGCAGTTCGACGTGATCGTCACCGACAACCTGTTCGGCGACATGCTTTCCGACATCGCGGCGATGCTGACCGGCTCGCTCGGCATGCTGCCGTCGGCTTCGCTCGGCGACATCGATGCGAACACCAAAAAGCGCCGTGCGCTTTACGAGCCGGTGCACGGCTCTGCGCCCGATATCGCGGGGCAGGGCGCGGCCAATCCGATCGCGATGCTGGCGTCGTTCGGGATGGCGCTGCGCTATTCCTTCGACATGGGCGAACTCGCGGACAAGCTCGATGCCGCGATCGCGGCGGTGCTCGCCAAAGGCCTGCGCACGGCCGACCTGAAATCCGAAGGTTCGACCGTGGTCAGCACCTCGCAGATGGGCGAGGCGATCGTGAAGGAGCTTCAGGCGCTGCATGCCTGAGCGCCGACCCGGCGTCATCCCTTGGCAGGGAGCCCGCGCGGGGACGATCGTGGAAAAGCGTCGCTCAACAAAAATGCCCGGTCGTGCCGGGCATTTTTCTTAAAATTGCCGGGACCAAGCTCAGTACAGCGGAAACGCCGTCGGGTATCCGCCGAGATCGGACGGCGGGCTGAGCGGCTGCCGGTCGATCGGCCGGTTCAGGTTTTCGCGGGCGAACGAGGGATAGCCGATGTCCGGCGGAAAGGCATAGTCGCTGAACTTGCGTTCGCCGGGCAGCACTTCGGTGCCCGCGTCCAGCCACGAGCGCTTGGAGATGTAGACGCGGGTGCGTGGGCCGGACTGGTACGACACATTGGGCCCTGTCGGACCGTAAGCGTCGCTGCGAACCTGGTGCCGGCGCTTCGCTGCGCTTGCGTCGGTGGTGCCGAGGCCGACCACAACGAAGGCAGCCGCCGCAAGCAACAGCGCGATGGTTCTCGCAGCCCGGGTCGCGGCGGGGAATTTCACAGTCATCGTATCCTCATCGATCCAAGTGACCGCCTTTTTATCGTCCGGCGGCCGGACGCCACAAGGCCAATTGAGCCACACCTTGCGAGAATAATGCAGGTAATGAGGAAATGTTGCTTCGCTCCGACGCGTCATCGGTTCGAGCTCCGGCCCAGGACCGGACCTGAGACCATGCCGTCGCGCCGCAAGGCGGACCGGTCATCCCAGGCCGGTGTGACCATAAGCGATTGTTTTCAATATGCTATCCCCTCCATCGATGCTATTCCCGAGACCGGTTGATATCGTCTCGGACGAGGCCATGTATCGTGAGCTGCACGGGCGGATAGATTCATCCCGCGCCGATGACGGCGAAGCCGCGCAAAGCCCACCGGATTTCGACAGACTGCGCCGGCCGACGAATCGGTCACGCCGGGATCCGGTTCCGGCGTTGTCTTGACGGCGTTTCTCGCATAGAAGCGCAACGTCTTTCCTCGTTTCGTGCGCAGGCGACCCGGGAAGGCGATTTCTTCGGAGAGTGAACGATGGGTTACAAAGTCGCGCTGGTCGGAGCGACCGGCAATGTCGGGCGTGAAATGCTCAACATTCTGGACGAGCGGAAATTCCCCGCTGACGAGGTGGTGGCGCTGGCCTCGCGCCGCAGCGTCGGCACCGAAGTGTCCTACGGCGACAAAACCCTCAAAGTCAAAGCGCTGGAAAATCACGACTTCAGCGACGTCGACATCTGCCTGATGTCGGCAGGCGGCGCCGTGTCGAAGGAATGGTCGCCGAAGATCGGAGCGGCGGGCGCCATCGTCATCGACAACTCGTCGACCTGGCGGATGGACCCGGACGTGCCGCTGGTCGTGCCCGAGGTCAACGCCGACGCGGTGGCCGGCTTTGCCAAGAAGAACATCATCGCCAATCCGAACTGCTCGACCGCGCAACTCGTGGTCGCGCTGAAGCCGCTGCACGACAAGGCCGTCATCAAGCGCGTCGTGGTCGCGACCTATCAGTCCGTGTCAGGCGCCGGCAAGGATGCCATGGACGAATTGTTCGCCCAGACCAAGGCGGTCTACACCGCGAGCGAACTCGTCGCCAAGAAGTTCCCGAAGCGTATCGCCTTCAACGTCATCCCCGAGATCGACGTGTTCATGGAGGACGGCTACACCAAGGAAGAATGGAAGATGATGGCGGAGACCAAGAAGATTCTTGATCCCAAAATCAAGCTGACCGCGACCTGCGTGCGCGTGCCGGTGTTCATCGGCCATTCGGAAGCCGTCAGTATCGAGTTCGAAAAGCCGATCACGCCGGATGAAGCCCGCAGCATCCTGCGCAACGCGCCGGGTTGTCTTGTGATCGACAAGCACGAGCCGGGCGGCTACGTCACGCCGTACGAATCGGCCGGCGAGGACGCCACCTATATCAGCCGCATCCGCGAGGATGCGACGGTGGAGAACGGCCTGCAACTGTGGTGCGTGTCGGACAACCTTCGCAAGGGCGCGGCGCTGAACGCGGTGCAGATCGCCGAGTGCCTGATCAATCGCAAGCTGATCAGCGCCAAGCAGAAAGCCGCCTGACGGTTACAGCGCTTTAGGCGAGCAAGTCTCCGCCTCGTTCGGGTGCGCCCATAGGTGGCGCGCCCCAAGCCGTCGGGGGGACGAAAGCCCTCAGGCCCAGGCGCGCTCGCGCTTCGCCCTGTCCTCGTAGCTGTCGATTGCCGTCTTCTTTTCCATCGTCAGCCCGATGTCGTCGAGGCCGTTCAGCAGGCAGTGCTTGCGGAACGGATCGATCTCGAATGTCGCCTTGCCGCCGTCGGGGCCACGGATTTCCTGATTGGCGAGATCGATGGTCAGCGTTGCGTTGGCGCCGCGCTCGGCGTCGTCGAACAGCTTGTCGAGGTCGGCCTGAGACACCCGGATCGGCAGAATGCCGTTCTTGAAGCAGTTGTTGTAGAAGATGTCGCCGAACGAGGTCGAGATCACGCAGCGAATGCCGAAATCCAGCAGCGCCCACGGCGCGTGCTCGCGCGACGAGCCGCAGCCGAAATTGTCGCCGGCGACCAGGATTTTGGCGTTTCGATAGGCCGGCCTGTTGAGAACAAAGTCCGGATTCTCCGAGCCGTCTTCCCTGTAGCGTTGCTCCGAGAAAAGCCCCTTGCCAAGGCCGGTGCGCTTGATGGTTTTCAGGTACTGCTTCGGAATGATCATGTCGGTGTCGACATTGATGATCTTCAGCGGCGCCGCGACGCCTTCCAGCGTTGTGAACTTGTCCATGACAGGGTTCCTCGTAAGCAGCCGTTCTATCCCGATCCCGGCCTCGATCCAAGGTCCAATCCTGAACTACCCTGCTGCCTGCGCCTCGATCGCCTCGATGTCGGCATCGGACAGCCCGAAGTGGTGACCGATTTCGTGGATCAGCACATGGCTGATGATGTGAGCGAGCGTTTCGTCATGCTCGGCCCAGTAGTCGATGATGGGGCGGCGGTAGAGCCAGATCAGATTGGGCAGCCTGGCCATGTCGTCGTGGCTCTGGAACGGCAGGCCCGTGCCCTGGAACAGCCCCAGCAGGTCGTATTCGCTGTCGGCCTTCATCTCGTCGAGCACCTCGTCGGTCGGGAAATCCTCGACGCGAATGATGAGGCCCTCGCACAGACGCCGGAAACGCTCGGGCAGGCGCGCGAAGGTGTCGTGCGCCATGACTTCCATGTCAGCCAGCGAGGGGGCTTTGGCGGACCTCCACATGCTGTCTGTTTACCCCGTGTTTGGCCCGTGGGGCACCGTTTTTTAAGATCCGGTTTTTAAGATGCGGGCGGTGTGACGGTTGACGCGGGGGCGGCAATCGGAGACCGTTGGCTGCGAACACGAAAACCGGGGCGCTGCGATGGACGTCAGGATGACAGCGGTGGGGCTGACGGGCGTGGGAATACTTCTGCTTCTGCTGCCGGGTACGATTCTGTTTGAAGACCGCGCCGAGGCGCAAACGGCGCTGACCGCCGAACGTGCCGTGACAACCGACCTATCGGCCCAGGCGCGCGAGCGCCGGCCACGCGTGCGCATCTATCGCGAGGACGAGCGCGGCGTTTATCCGAGCTACAATCCGGGCGCTGATGCCGTGCGCCACTGCACCGCTCATTATGTGCAGGAGTTTCGGCCGAGCGGTGCGGTGATCGTTCCGCGGATGAACTGTTATTGGCGCCAGGGCTGAGGGTGCCGCGCGGGCACGTTCGGCTTCCTCTATCCGTTTGCAACGATCGGGTGCGGCAAGGCGTGCGGCGCATTGTCACCGCTCACCATCGCGCGCTCATTCACGCGGCATTCAGGTCGCTGCTTCCAGTTTTGTCGTTCGCATCGCGGCGAGATGGAACCATCTGGCGCCGCTGTCGTTACTTGTTCTCTTCCATGGAGGTCCACATGCATTTGAAGAAAATTCTAGGATTTGCCGCCCTTGGCGCACTTCTGGTTGTCGCGGCCCCCGCGCAGCAGGCGCAGGCGGCAACGCCGGTCAGTCCAGGGATCGCCGTGGGCACGCAGGGCGACGCCGGCAGGCTGACCACCGAAGTGCAGTGGGGGCATCATCATCATCACTACCACCGTCACTGGAGACCTCACCATCATCATCACCACTATTGGCGGCCGCATCGCCATCATCGCCACTGGCATCAGCATCAGCATCACCATCATCATCGTCACTGGCGCTGAATCTGACCGGCGTATCCCTTCCCCGCCATCAAACAGGTCCGCATTGCGGGCCTGTTTTTTCGAGATGGCGCCGATATAATCAACGGACATGGTCAGAAGCACGCGCGCGGAAACGCCATAGGAAAAATTGCCATGAAGATGTATTTCGGCGTGAGCCTCGCGGTGATGATCATGACGCTGTCCTGGACGGCGGCTGTCGACCGTGCGGAGGCGGCCATCGGATCGGGAATGGCCGCAACACGGTCCGCCGCGGCGACCGACGTAAGCGCGGCTCGGCGCTCCGGGCGAAGTCATCGCCATCGGCACTATCGCCCGCGCGTTTACGTGCGCGGCCGGCATTATTACGAAAGGCCAACTTACTACGTGCCGCAGGGACCGGCGCCGTTCTTTCCGTTCGGCTTCGGTTACGGCCTCGATCCGTCCTGGTGAGAGCTGGCGGCGGGCCTGAGGTCCATCGCTCTCAAGACCACGACTTTGCGGTTCTGTAAGTCGGAAGGATTGCAGTGCGGATCGCTTCATATGTCGCGACGCCTGCGCGCCGGCGCAGCGATGTCGCTCAGATCGGCAGCCGCGCCTTGTTCGCCGCGTCGTAGATCGCGATTCGCAACATCGGAAAACGGGACTTCAAGTCGGTGGCGGCTTGCTTCGCTTGCGACAGGCTTTCGAATTGATTTTTGAAATGCCCATCGACCAATAGGGTGAAGCCGGTTTCGGGCGGCACGTCGGCGCGCTGCGGGCTGGATGCCGGTTTGGGCGCCGTCGCGGCTGGAGTCGGAGGTGCCACCGTGGTCGCCGGAATCGGCGCGGTGATGGCGGCAGCCGGTTTCGGGGGAAGAGTGAGAGCCTTGCGTGGTGCGGTCGACGCCGGCTTTTCGTCCGTGCACGGCGCGGTCTTGCTGCTGCTCTTCACAGCCGCCGTCGGCTTCGCGACCTTGCTCTTCGCGGTCGCTGGCTTTGCGGGCGTTTTAGGACGCATTCTTGTGGTCGCCTTTACCGATGCCTTCGCTTTGGTGGACGGGCGCGCCGTTTTCGCCGCCTTGCGGGCAGGGACTTTGGTCTTGGCTTTTTTCATTACGTCGTTACGACTGACGGAATTTTCCGGCAAAGGCAACCCATCAGTCGAGCAAGGATGGATTCTTCATCGCATCCTTGTTGATGGCGCGTCGATCGGCTGATCGTGCGTCGTCGTCGGTCGATTCTGCGTTGTGCGACACCGCGAATGGTGGCATGTCACGCCCGTTCTCAATGCCACTCGCGCACGTCGACGAAATGCCCGGCGATCGCGGCCGCCGCCGCCATCGCGGGCGACACCAGATGGGTGCGGCCCTTGAAACCCTGCCGTCCCTCGAAATTGCGATTCGAGGTCGAGGCGCAGCGCTCCTCCGGTTTCAGCTTGTCGGGATTCATCGCAAGGCACATCGAGCAGCCCGGCTCGCGCCATTCGAATCCCGCCTTGATGAAAATCTTGTCGAGACCTTCGGCTTCCGCCTGTTCCTTGACGATGCCGGAGCCCGGCACGACCATGGCGTTGATATTGCCGTTCACCGTCCTGCCGTCAGCGATCTTCGCCGCCGCGCGCAAATCCTCGATGCGGCCGTTGGTGCATGAGCCGATGAACACACGGTCGACCCGGATGTCGGTGATTTTCGTGCCGGGCGTCAGTCCCATATAGTGCAGCGCTCGTTCCTTGGACAGTCGCTTCGCCTCGTCCTCGATGTCGGCGGGATTCGGCACCTTGCCGGTGACCGAGACGACGTCTTCCGGCGAAGTTCCCCAGGTCACGATCGGCGGCAGCCTGGCGGCGTCAAGCCGAATCTCGTGATCGAAATGCGCGCCGTCGTCGCTGCGCAAGTTTTCCCAGTAGCGCATCGCGGCATCCCAATCGGCGCCGTTCGGCGCCTTGGGACGGCCTTTCAGGAATGCGTAGGCTTTCTCGTCAGGCGCGACGAGGCCGGCGCGCGCGCCGCCTTCGATCGACATGTTGCAGACCGTCATGCGGCCTTCCATGCTCAGCGCGCGGATTGCCTCGCCGGCGTATTCCAGCACGTAACCGGTGCCGCCCGCGGTGCCTATTTCTCCAATGATGGCGAGGATGATGTCCTTGGCGGTGACGCCGTCCGGCAACTTGCCGTCGACGATGGCGCGCATGTTCTTCGCCTTCTTCTGAATCAGCGTTTGCGTCGCCAGCACATGCTCGACCTCCGAGGTGCCGATGCCATGCGCGAGCGCGCCGAACGCGCCATGCGTCGAGGTGTGGCTGTCGCCGCAGACGATGGTGGTTCCGGGCAGGGTGAAACCCTGCTCGGGGCCGATGACGTGGACGATGCCCTGGCGCTTGTCGAACTCGTTATAATACTCGATGCCGAATTCCCTGGCATTCTGCGCCAGCGCGGCGATCTGCTCGGCGCTCTCCGGATCGGGATTGGGCTTGGTGCGATCGGTGGTCGGCACGTTGTGATCGACCACCGCGAGCGTTTTCTGCGGCGCGTGGACCTTGCGCCCGGCGGCGCGCAGACCCTCGAACGCCTGCGGCGAGGTCACCTCATGAACGAGGTGGCGGTCGATATAGAGCAGGCAGGTGCCGTCCTCGGCTTCGTGGACCAGATGATCGTTCCAGATCTTGTCATAGAGAGTGGTCGGTTTGGACATGGACGTGAGCCTTCCGGAATTCTTTGAGCGGTCCGCGCGGCGGGCGCGCGAGAAAAAGGGACGAGAGGAAGGCGCGGCGTCAGACCGCCGACGTCGCGAATCGCCCGAAGAAACGTCCGGGCAAGCGGCTACGGTCGTCGATCACGATGCGCGTCATGAACCGGCCGATGTCGCTACTGCTGTGATCCGTAACCATTTTCGTCTTTTTACCACGGCCGCATCCGTCGCCACAATCTATAGCGTTTTCGAGCGAAGTGGATACCGGTTCGCGTGAAGAAAACGCGTCAAAATAAATCATAGAGCCTTACTTCTGTTTTCATCAGCCGAGAGGCTCTAACGATCGGCGAAGCTTGCATTCCGGATAGATAGGCGCGGGCGAAGCAATAAAAAAGCGCGACCGGAGCCGCGCTTTCGAAAACTTTGCAGGAGGAGCGGCGGCGCTCAGTTCGTCGCCGCCTGCTTGTCTTGCTTGTCCTGCTTTTCGACGATGCGGGCCGATTTGCCGCGCAGGTTGCGCAGGTAATAAAGCTTGGCGCGGCGAACCTTGCCGCGGCGCACCACCTTGATCGAATCGATCATCGGAGAGAGCAGCGGAAACACGCGCTCGACACCCTCGCCGTAGGAAATCTTGCGGACCGTGAAGCTCTCGTTGAGCCCGCCGCCGGAACGGCCGATGCAGACGCCTTCATAGGCCTGCACGCGGGTGCGCTCGCCCTCGACCACCTTGACGTTGACGATCACGGTATCGCCGGGGCCGAACTCGGGAATCGTCTTGGTCGCCGACAGTTTGTCGAACTGCTCTTTTTCGAGCTGCTGAATGATGTTCATTGCAAATCTCCATCGGCGGCGCGCCCGGCCGCTTGAGGGGGCTGCGCGAAACTCATCTATCCAGTGGCGCGTATTTTCGCAAAAGTGGATACCGGTTTTGCGAAAAGAATACGCGCAACTCAATTCGTTACAGCATTCAACGGCAAACCGGATCCCACCTTGCCTGGAAATGCTTGCTGCGCGGATTGGCGCTCCCTATAGAGCAAAGCCGGGGCTTTGTCACCCGCTTGTCTTGTCTTTTGGCGGAATTTGGCGGCTCCATTCCGCCCAGAGGTCGGTCCGGCGAGCCCGGGTGAGGGCTTCGGCCTCGGCCCGGCGCCAGGCGTCGACCCTGGCGTGATCGCCGGACAGAAGCACTTCCGGAATCGGGCGGCCCTCGAACTCCTGCGGACGGGTGTATTGGGGGTATTCGAGGAGGCCGTGCGAAAAACTCTCGTCCGCGCCGGATTCCGCCTTGCCCATCACGCCCGGCAAAAGCCGGACACAGGCGTCGATCAGGGCCATCGCGGGAATTTCGCCCCCCGACAGCACATAATCCCCGACCGACACCTCCTCGAGCCCACGGGCCTCGATGACCCGCTGGTCCACGCCCTCGAACCGCCCGCAGACGACCAGGGGTCCCGGCCCCGCGGCGAGTTCCGCCACGCGGGACTGGGTCAATGGCCGACCTCGCGGACTCATCAGCAGGCGTGGCCGGTCCGGCGAGACCTCCGCCGCGTCGATGGCCCTGGCCAGCACGTCGGCGCGCAGCACCATGCCGGGGCCGCCGCCGGCCGGGGTGTCGTCGACGCTGCGGTGTCGGTCGGTGGCCGAGTCGCGGATATCGCGAGCTTCGAGTGCCCAAAGGCAGGCAGCCAGCGCCCTTCCGGCGAGGCTGACGCCGAGAGGGCCGGGGAACATCTCGGGAAACAGCGTCAGGACGGTCGCGCGCCAGGTCATCGATGGGGCACCAAGTCGGCAGCTCAGGAATGTCATGACCGGGCTAAAGCGCGAAGCGCGTCTTCGCGCTGACGTCCCGGCCACCCGCGTCTGTGACAGAGAAAGACAGACGTAGATGCCCGGCACAAGGCCGGGCATGCCCGACTAAATGGAATCCGGCTCGTCGCCGTCGATCTCGCCGGGCATCTCGATCACCACGCGCCCGCCGGCGATGTCGACGACCGGCACCACGGCATCGGTGAACGGCAGCATCAGGGTCGCGCCCTGCGGCGGGGCGATCTCGATGATATCGCCCGCGCCGAAGTTATGGATGGCGGCCACCGTCCCGAGCGGCATGCCGGCCGCATCGACCGCGGCGAGGCCGATCAGGTCGGCGTGATAGTATTCGCCTTCGTCCGTCGCGGGCAGTCTGTCGCGCGCGACGTAAAGCTCAATACCGTTGAGTCGCTCGGCCTCCTCGCGCGTGGTCACGCCCGTGAACGTTGCGACGAGGTGGTCCCTGGCGGCGCGCGCGTGCGCCACCTCAAGCTGTCGCGCGCCATCCTTTGTCGAGAGCGGGCCGTAGCGCGTCACCGACATCGGGTCTTCGGTGAACGTCCACAGCCGCACCTCGCCGCGCAGGCCGTGCGCGGCGCCGATCCGGGCCACGCAGACGCGCGCCGTCATGCCGCTTCAGCCTCAGGACTTCGCGGCGGCTTCGGCCTGCGCCTTGCGCTCCTTGCGCGGCACGGCCTTCTCCGGATTGTTGCGCGCCGCGCGCTTCTTGACGCCGGCGGCATCGAGGAAACGCGCCACACGGTCGGACGGCTGCGCGCCCTTGGCGAGCCAGGCCTTGACCTTGTCGAGGTCGAGCTTGAGGCGGTCGGCATTGTCCTTCGGCATCAGCGGATTGAAGTAGCCGAGCCGCTCGATGAAACGGCCGTCGCGCGGATAGCGCGAATCGGCGGCGACGACATGATAGACCGGCCGTTTCTTGGTGCCGGCACGGGCGAGACGGATCACGACGGGCATAAGGTACTCCTGAGGGTTATTCGTTTCGGTGTTGGCCTAATTTTGATTTGTCATTCCGGGGCGCGAGCGTAGCAAGCGAGCCCGGAATCCATAACCACAGCCGGGAGTATGGATTCCGGGCCTGCGCTATCGGCGCGAACGCTCTGCGTTCGTCGCCTCGGCGCATCCCGGAATGACGGAGATGGATTGGACGTGCTCATTTCTTCTTCCGGGGAAAGCCGAGGCCGGGCAGCGGCGGCTTGCCGCCGAGTCCGGTGAGGCCGGGAAGGTTGGGCAGGCCGCCGCGCAGTCCCGCCGCCAGATCCTTCGGCAGTTGCGGCTGGCCGTCGGCGCCTTTCGGCATCTTCTCCGCCAGCGCCTTCATCTGTTCGGGCGTCGGCATCGGCATGCCGCCGCCGAATCCCATGGCCTGCGCGATGCCGGCGAGGGGGCCGCGCTTGCCGGTCCCCATCATCTTCATCATGTCGGCCATGCTGCGATGCATCTTGAGCAGCTTGTTGATCTCCTCGACCTTCTGGCCCGCGCCGGCGGCGATGCGGCGCTTGCGGCTGGCCTTGAGGATATCGGGATGCTTGCGCTCCTGACGCGTCATCGAATCGATCACCGCGACCTGGCGCTTGATGATGCGGTCGTCGATGCCGGCCGCGGCGATCTGGCTCTTCATCTTGGCGATGCCGGGCATCATGCCCATCAGGCCTGATACGCCGCCCATGTTCGCCATCTGCAGCAACTGCTCGCGCATGTCGTTGAGGTCGAACTGGCCCTTGCGCATCTTTTCAGTTGTGCGCGCGGCTTTCTCGGCGTCGATGTTGGCGGCGGCCTTTTCGACCAGGGTGACCACGTCGCCCATGCCGAGGATGCGGCCGGCGATGCGGGAGGGATGGAAGTCCTCCAGCGCGTCGGTCTTTTCGCCGGTGCCGATCAGCTTGATCGGCTTGCCGGTGACCTGACGCATCGACAGCGCCGCGCCGCCGCGGCCGTCGCCGTCCACTCGTGTCAGCACGATGCCGGTGAGGCCGACGCGCTCATCGAAGGAACGCGCCAGATTCACGGCGTCCTGGCCGGTCAGCGAATCGGCCACCAGCAGCACTTCGTGCGGGTGGGCGACGGCTTTGATGTTCGCCGCCTCGGACATCATGTCTTCGTCGAGCGTGGTGCGGCCGGCGGTGTCGAGCAGCACCACGTCGTGGCCGCCGAGCTTGCCGGCCTCCAGCGCGCGCCGCGCGATCTGCTCGGGCTTCTGGCCCGCGACGATCGGCAGCGTCTGGATGTCGAGGTCGCGGCCGAGCACCGCGAGTTGCTCCATCGCCGCCGGACGATAGATGTCGAGCGAGGCCATCAGCACCTTGCGTTTGTCGCGCTCGGTCAGCCGTCGCGCCAGTTTCGCCGTCGTGGTGGTCTTGCCCGAGCCTTGCAGGCCGACCATCATGATGATGACCGGCGGCACCGCATTGAGGTCGATGGTCTGGCCGTCTGAGCCGAGCGTGGCGATCAGCTCGTCATGGACGATCTTCACCACCATCTGGCCGGGCGTCACCGATTTGACCACGGTGGCGCCGATCGCCTGCTCGCGGACCTTGTCGGTGAAGCTGCGCACCACGTCGAGCGAGACGTCGGCCTCCAGGAGCGCCCGGCGCACCTCGCGCATGGCGGCGTCGACGTCGGCTTCCGTCAGCGCGCCGCGCCGCGTCAGCCGATCGAGAATGCCGCCGAGCCTTTCCGACAGATTGTCGAACATGAGCCGTTCCTGTCTTCTCCTCGTCGTGGCCGGGCTAGTCCCGGCCACCCACGTCTCGTTCCCATTGAAGACAATTTAAGTCGTGGATGCCCGGAACAAGTCCGGGCATGACGACCGAGGGTCTGTGAGACGCAAACCCAAAACACGTTTACGCCCGAGGGCGCACAGCGCTGTCGGGCGTTGACCTCCGGCCCCTGCGGCCGGTCGGCGGGTCGAAAAGAAGAGTCTTTTCGAGAATTCCGGCGGATTTACAGGCGGCGGCCTGCCGGAGTCAAGCCGATTGGCGCGCCAAACCGCTACGGCGCTGCCTTGATCTCCCAGGATATGCCGACCGTCACGCGCAATGTTTCCTCGCCGGGGGCGATCGGGGTCTCCGCGGCCATCGGCGCCGCAGCGCGGCGATACATTATCGGCACCGCCGCGCCGTGTTCGGAAATGCTGATGGGCGCGCCGAGCGTGACTCCCGCGGCCTTGGCGTAGATCTCCGCCTTGCGCCGCGCATCAGTGACCGCCTCGGCGCGGGCGTCGTCGAGCAGCTTCGAGGCGTTGGAGACCATGAAGTTGATGCCGCCGATGTCGTTGGCCCCGGCCGCGGTCACCGCGTCGATCACGCCGGCGATCTTGCTGACATCGCGCAGCTTGATCGTGACCTGGTTGCTGGCGCGATAGCCGGAGAGGACGTTGGGTCCCGGGCGGTTCTGATTGGCGTATTGCGGCTGCAGCGATAGTCGCGAGGTCTGATAGTCCTTGTCGGAAAGACCTGCGCTTTTCAGCGCCAGCAGCACCTTGCCCATGGCGTCGTTGTTGGCGCTGGCGGCGTCGCGCGCGGTCTTGGCGTCGGTCGTGACGCCTGCTTCGATCCGCGCAAGATCCGGAGGCGCCGAGATCGTGGCCTCGCCGGTCACCGAGATTGTCGGTCGCGATTGTATATCCGCTTGCGCGGGCATCGAGATCGAAGCGGCGATGGTGGCGGCGACGACGGTGAGCGGGATCCGGGTCTGCATGACGGCTCTCATTTCAGCGGGACATAGACGTTGATGACCAGATTGTCTTCTTCGGTCTTCAGCGGATCGGTCATGTACTCCTCGATGAAGGTATCCTTGGCTTCGAGCTTTTTGTCGTCAAGGTGGTTGGTGATCGCCTCATAGGTGTTGTCCATGTTGTCGTAGGAGCCGCGATGCACGAATTTCAGCGCCTTGCCCTCCGGTGATTTGTTCATGCTCATGTTCTTGGGCAGGTCCTTCAACTCCTGGTCGACCGGGACTTCCGCCATGAACGAGAAGCCGTTGTCGTCGGTCGAGGTATAGACGATCATCATGTTGCCGGCGGCCTTGACGCCCTGCTTGTCGAGAACGGCCGCGAGCGACTTGAAGGAATCGATCAGCGTCTCGAACGCGGTGTCCCAGGTGGC
>NZ_MKRN01000085.1 GCF_001896955.1 Nitrobacter sp. 62-13
AGGGACGCATTCGGAAATGAGCTTTGGTCAAACCAAGTTTATCAAGTTTATCCAGCAGAACGTTTCAGCCATAGTTCTATTGCTGGTTTTGCTTGTCATTACTGTCCCTCAATTCGCCAAATCGTTGCATTCAGCGAACGATCTTCCGTTCTCCTGGACAGCATCCAAATTTTGGATTCAGAGTGCGGAGTGCGCAAGGACAACCGGAGCCATCCTCTCACTTTGCAAGGATGGAGGACTCGTCCCGATGGCAGATGGCTTTGGCGGTGATGATCCGGGTCATGCACTGGCTCTCGATATATACTCACTCCTCAGCCAAAAAGCCGTCACTCCTGCCGATATCTCGGTTCTCAATTCCATATTCAATTATGCCGGAATTTTGATTCTGGCTCTGCTGTTATTTCGTCTGAAGCTATCGTTTGCGTCATTCCTGTTGCTCGCCGCTGGCCCGCTGATAGCAGACCAGTTCCATGCAACGAGCCCTCATCCCGCGCAGTTTGGCTGCGCGTGTCTCGTTGCGCTATTCCCGCTTGCCCTTTTGGGACTTCCCGCCACGGGGTCTAACCGAAAAACGCTCGTTGCCTGGCTTGCCCTAGCCGTTGTCGGTATCGCTATCGCAGCGCTGTTCCGTCAAGCGATCGGTCTCATGGGTATGGTCGCCGGGTTCATGGCTCTCGCTATTCATGCGCTCGCACGACTACGCCCCCGCAACAACCTGACGTTCAAAGCAGCTATGGCCGTTGCTCTTCTTATCAGTTACCAAGCGCCATATCTTGTGCTCAAGGCGAGGGACGCCATTTTTCACCTCCCTCCTTCAACCATGCTGGAACAGCATGGAATATGGCATAACCTTTATATCGGCCTGGGCGCGGCCCCTAATCCGTTCGGCATTGAATGGGCCGATGCCAATGCGAAAGCGGCCGCAGAACGGATTGATCCATCCGTTGTTGTCAGTTCGCCGCGTTATTTCGATATTTTGCGAGAGCAATACTTCGAGATTCTCGCTCATCATCCAATCGATGTCGTCGTTGTTTATCTTCGAAAGCTGGAGATCACTCTCAAAACGGGATTACCGGGCCGGATAAACGTTCTGGAAGCATTGTTGCTTCTTGGATTTGCCTCGGCGATTTATGTTTCGCTATCTCTTAGATCGAAGCCGGGCTGGACGGCTGTTGACGCCGCACTCATTATGAGCTGGATCTACATCATATTTTTTATCGGGCAGGCGATGCTTTTTCACTATTCGATCCAGTATCTTTTCCCGATCCAGATATTCTTTCTCCTCATCATTGGCGTGACAGCAGAGTGCATCAGGAGCGTTATCGCTTTCCGTATAGCAGGAACGTCCCGCTGATCGTCCCATTCGACGGTGCGAGGGGTAGGTTCGCACGAGCTATTGGGGGTAATCTTGAAGCATGAGAACAATTTTGATTTGCTCAGGCTGATCGCGGCCTGTCAGGTCGTTTCATCTCACGCAGACATATGGCTAAACCTCAAGGGGCGACCTTCTGTGTTTTGGCTTTTCCCAGGGGTCCCGATTTTCTTCATTATCAGCGGGTTTCTGATCACCGGGTCCTTCATGCGGGACCAGTCAGTTCCGCGTTACGCGAAAAACAGATTCCTTCGCATCTACCCCGCGATGGTCGCGAGCCTGTTCATTATGTTTCTAATGATGATCTTCACAGGTGTTATCCCGCTCCGCGCAATGGCTGACTCAAACACGTACATATATTTTGCAACCCTCGTTGTTACCGGTTCGACGGTGTTGGCTAACTCAATATCAACGCCAAGTTTCGAATACGGGCCGAACACACTGCCGTTTTTCCCCGGCGGTGTCCTTTGGACCATTGTTGTTGAGTTGGGCTTCTATCTTGTCGTCCCGCTCCTCATCGGGAAACGATGGACATGGCCGCTTCTAGTTCTCGTGTTCGTTGCATCGCTCTGGCTCGCGGTCGAGCAGGTAACGATGAAAAACCCATGGATTGACACGACTGTTCCGCCTTATCTTTGGATATTCCTGCTAGGAGCGGCAGTGCGGCTTTCATGGGATAAAATCGGATGGCTATTCAAGGGGACGTTCCCGATCTGGCTCACCATTCATTTACTGATTTGGGTTGGCCCCGCTTACAAAAACCCTACACCTGCTGTCATCCTTTCGATCATTACGCTGGCTGGCTGCGTCCTCTCATTCGCTCACACCCTGCCGTCTTTGTCCAAGATGTTCAGAGGGACCGATATTTCCTACGGCGTCTATCTTTATCACATGCCGATCATCATGATCTTCATGATCTTCGGATATAAATCCGAAGGGTGGCTCTGGATTGCGGTATATCTCGCCACATTCGCAATGGCTGCGATCTCATGGAGACTCGTTGAAAAGCCGTTCCTATCGCTCAAGGCCGTCAGCCTCGCCAGACCAACGCTCAGAACCACCGCCTAATAGCTGTAGCACTCGCTTGTCTTGTCGCGGCGCTCTGTGAAGTCATCGCCGCGTAGACAAAACCTACGACTTCCGTCGTAACATTACTTAATGAAGTGAAATGACGAAAGCCGGAATGCCTGTCGGTAAGATCGACACGCTAGGCGATCCTCCTGCAAAGGTTACTGGAAAAGTCCAGGTCTGACTGCCGGAACGAAAACCTTCAACTGAAGAGCCTACAACAGATCGCAGAATATTCCAGAGGTAGTATACGCCCCGATCGCATTTTCGAGCTGCTGAGGCATCGGTCGCTGTAAACAACGACTTCCCGACCATGTGCTTGCGTGGCTCTGTCGTCCAATATAAAAACGCGAACAACATAATGGGGGTATCGGGGGGAACGAATTGAGACGCACAATACTTGCGTTTGCATTTGTCGTTTGTAGTACGGCGATCGTTTTCAAAGCATGGTCTTATCGATCCATTGCAATCGAAGCTCAGCAGCAATTAGAGGCGACCGACCAAATCACGCCGAAAATAGCGGCTTACATCGTCAGAGGCGACGCTGGGCTGTCATTGATCGGCGATGTAGAGCCGCGCGCCGCCGCCGACGCGATTCGCGATTACGTCTATCGCAATTTTGATCCGGGCAAAGAGGAACTCCCCGACAAAAGTGCGCCCGCTTATTATGCATCGCTATCATCAACTCGGAACGGGATGCTGTGCGGGGGAGCTGGGCTTGCTTATGCATGGGCTCTCAACACGGTCGGAATTCCGGCTCGCGTCGTGCAGCTAGCGGGCCAAGATTTTCTCAGCGGCAAGGACCGCTATCAGACTCACGTAACCGTCGAAGCACTAATCGATGGGGATTGGGAGATCTCCGACCCGACGTTTAATGTTTCGATTCAGTGCTCGCGCGGAAACGGGAAAAACTTGTCTGTCGATGGCGTGCTTGCATGCTTGAGGCAAGGTAGAGAGCTTGAGTACTCGCCGGGCAAGACACAAATTGACGGACGAAAAATAGATCCGAAAGAATACCCCGTATATTTTGCCGCATTCGTTCGGAGAGCCCTGTCTGAAAACGGGGTCGATGAACCAGAGGCATCGTTCCCATCGGATGACTGGCTTAAGACCGCTCTTTCAACCTACGAAGAATAAGGTGAAGTCGCATGCCGGCCTCCTGAGCACGTCGCAAGGAATGCAGTAAACTTCCCGCAAGGCAGAGAGGTTTTCAATATTCAAGCCATTCAAGCCTACACTGCAACTGGCGTTGGTTTTGATCATGTCATAGCGTTGCGGACAGCAACAGTTTGACGCTACCCTCCGGTACATTGCGTATAACGATGTGGCATTATCATCGCCGCCCGTATAGCAGGAACGTCCCGCTGATCGTCCCGTTCGACGGTGCAAATCGGATTGCGTTCACGACACTCGTGTTAGCGCCGATCAGCCGCGCCGACGACATCATGAATCTCAATCCGCCTGACGAGGCGCCGGCTTGTCTTTGCTGGGTCGTTTTATAAAGCGCCGTGCTCGTGAGATCGAAAAGCTCCATTTCGAATGACGCCAGCGAGCCGCTGGATATCTGACAGAACGAAATATTCGAGGAGTCGATCGAGGCGCCGCTGAGGCTCCCGCCCTGATCCATCAGAACATAATTCAGTTTGTAATCCGTCGATCCGCTGAAATAGCTGGAACCGGCATTGGTCGAAACTTGGGCTATCAGATCGGCGGTGGTCGAGCCCAGCACCCCCCTTGCTCTCACCTCGAACGAGGAGAATGCGTCGTCGAACATCGATACAAAACTTACCGAAGAAGCCGAGGCGACGCTTTGCTGCGAAAGCAGCACCAGCGGCGACAGGCCGAACGCCGACCAGTTCGACCCGTCACAGACAATCGTCGCCCGCTCGCCGGGAAATATCTTGAGGGTCAATGCACCGTTGATGGTTTCCGAGCCGTTGGGGTCGATGGTGACGACACCATTCGACGACGCAGCATTGACGACATCGAACATGAAGTTCGCGCCGAGGGTCGCCGCCGCCGTCAAGGACAAGGTCAGCGCGGCCGTCGCTCTGATCGTGACGCCACCGTCCCCCGCGACCACGGTATATCCTGACGATTTCGCGACGGATGCTGCCGCGGGACCGAGTCCCGTTCCGCCCGCGATCGCCTGCCAGCGCGCGGCGGTACCGTCGTAACGCAGGATAGCCGCCTGCTTCGCCGAGATCGTCAGGTCGGCGCCCAGCGTCAGGCGGTTAGCGGCCGACGACGATGCGCTTTCGTCAAGCAGCGTCACCGGCTGGCCCCCGACGTTGATGACGATGAGACAGCGACCTTCGGCCCCTCCGGCCAGGCCCGAAATGCGGCGCGGCGCGTCGGTGCTGATTTGCAGCACCGACGCCGCTGCAAGGCCGGCGGGATTGTAGTTGTTCTGGTCGGCTGTGATCTGTGCGGGAGAAATGACACCGGTCAGCGCCAGTCCGCGCGGCAGCGTGAGGTTGCCGGAGCTCTGATCGATATTGAACGCCTCGGTCCAGCTTGATCCGTCCGGCGATACCTTGAGCTTGAAGGCATCGGCGCCAACCAGGCCGAACTCCGCGCGGCCCGAAAAACCGTCCGAAAAGAATATCGACGCCGTGTTCGCGGAGCTTTCCTTGGAAACCTGAATCCGCATGTCGCCGGTGCCTCCGCCGGCGGCGTCGATCGCGTCAAACAGCGCAGCGTTGGATTTGACGCTCAAGAGGTTCGGGCTGCTCGCGCCCATGTTGACGCCGAGATGCGCGAGGTTGTCGAGCGAATTCGTGCCTCCCGCGCTCTGCCAGTCCGAGCCGTCAAACACGAACAGGCTGCTATCGGCAGTCGACCAGACGCACCATCCCGTCTTCGGCATGAGGAATGCCCAGGCGCCGTCCTGCCAGGTCGCGATCGTGTTGTCTTTTCCGGCCCACGCGCCGGTCGCGCCGACTGCGACCACATGGCGTTCGCCGTCCGCCGGACTGGAGGGCGGCGTGGCCAGCGTCATGTCGAGCACGCCGATCTGGACCACTGCGTCGAGAATGCGCAGCGCCTCGTTATGGGTGACGTGCTTCTGCGCCTGGCTGCCGTCGATATACGGCAGTCCGAGATTCGGTGTGTCTGTCATGGCAACTCAGAGGGTGAGAGTGAGTTCAGTAGGATGCCCGGCGCCGACGGTCGCCGACATTTGCGCGACGCGAATGTGCAGGCTCGTCTGCGCGGCGCCGAAGTCCGCAAGTTCATCGGCGTTGGCGTAAAGCGTCTCGGACGTGCTGCACGCAATGCTGCGTGCGATCGAGCTGCCCGAGAAGATATCGAGCGTGTAGGCTTCGACATCTTCGCCGAGCGGCACTTCAACGCCCCAGCCGTCGCCATCGATGCGAGTCCTGCGAATCCACGTAATCCGCACGCCGCCGCTCTCGCGCGACGCCTTCACATGCACCGGCGACAGCGGCAGCAACGCGGTGGCTTGCGGCGTCACCGTCAGCGCGACCGCGGTCGGATCGTCATGGTTTCGTCCGGCGGCGGCGAGCCGCACCAGGATCGGCCGGTCCAGCGCGTTCAATCCGCGCGCCAGCGGCGTAAGATGCGTGTCGAGCAGGACGAACCGCGCTCCCGCCGGCAACATGTCGGCGACGGCATATTCGCTGCCGGCCTGCCCGCGCAGCAGGCGGGACACTTTATATATGCTCTCGTCCACCAGCTCCGCATTGGCGAACTGCAGGACTTCCCAATCGCCGTCCGTGTTCTGTATAGCGGCCGCATTGGCGCCCGCCAGCACGCGGGCGTCGGAGAGCGACGTAAGCGCGCCGCCGTAGAGCCGAACGCGGAAGACGTTGCCGCAGTCCCACCGGCCCGAGGGCCCCGCCGGCAGCGGGTCCAGCGTTTCGCCCGATGTGGCGGGCGCCGGTATCACCGCGGACGGTTCAAAGCTCGCGCCGTCCGGCGATGTCCAGACCGTCACCGATGTCGGCCACGGGCTGGCGAAGACGGCGAGCCGCGTCAGGATCGGCGGCTCCGACGACTCGATGGTCGGCAGGTCGAGCACATCAGCTTCAACCGGCCCGAGCGCGGCCGGCATTGCGGGCCGCGTCGGCCGCGGCGTCGACAGCGGCACCGAAAACACCTCGGGATCGATACTGCGCGCGGTTACCTGCCGCGCTTCTGCATCGACGGTCGCGCTGATTTCGAACAGCCGCCGCCGCCCGTTGATCGTCACCCCGATCACGTCGCCCGCCGTCAGCGACAGGCATTGCGGGCCGAGCGAGAACGCGGCACTTTCGCGTCCCGCCCACAGGTCCTGCAGCCAGACCTCGGCGCGGCGCGCCATCGCCGCGTCGTCGCTGACGACTGCAAGGTCGGAGTGAACACTGCGGTTCGAGCCGCCTGCGAGCCGTCGCGACGTCACCGCAGAGCGCCTGTAGTCCACGGTGCCGTCGGTAAAGCCGAAACCGGCCTCGCGCGGCAGTTCGGTTTCCTGCGCGCGGGTCAACCGCGCCGGCGCGCTATCGTCAGGCAGCACCAGATCGTCCTCGACGAAATCGGCGACCGGTGCGCCGCCGCGCGAAAGGAAACGCAGCGTTCCGTCGGCGGCGGTCGCATCAAAGGCATAGGCGCCGGCAAGCGGCTCGATCATGGCGCGCGGCGACATCGGCCGGTCGATCACGTAGCCGTCGCAAGCCTCGCGCAACGCCGAGGTGTCGGCGCCGGCGACACCACAATCGGCGAGCAGCGCCTCCACCAGCGCGTCCATCGGCGCGGCGCCGAGACGTCCGGTGAGCCAGTGTCCGGTCTGCCAGTTCGGTCCGTCGCTCCAGACCTCGGTCGCGGCGGGAAACGCCGGATAGGGCCGCGCATCCCAGGTCCACAGGTGAACCGCGGACGCATCGATCATGCGCCCGCCATAGACCGTGGAGACCGGATTGTCCGCATCCGCCGCGCCGAATGCGGGATCAAGCTTGCCAAGAAAGGCCTGCAGATAGCGGCGCTGAATCAGATCGTCGCGATAGCCGCTGGAAAAATACGGCAGGTTGTTCTCCGACGACTTGGGATCGGGAAACACGCTCGGCTGGTTGGCGCCCTTGTCGACCGCCGGGCAGCCGACCTCGGTGAACCAGATCGGCTTGCCTTGCGGCACCCATGCGGTCGGGCCTGCGAGTTCAACGCCGCCAACGCGCTCGTAATGCGCCGACGACCACCATGACCTGATGTCCTTGACGCGGAAGGTCCACGGCTTGCCGAGACCGTCGGTGATCGGCGTGCGATCCTGCGCGGCGCGCGCGGCGTCATCGGTGTAATACCAGTCGAACCCCTCGCCGCTATAGACGTTACCCGCGAGATAGCCGACGTCGTAGGTCGAAGTCGCGATGCTCGAGTCGAGATGCCCGGCCTCGTCGCGCCAGTCGGCGAGCGGCGCGTAATAATCGATGCCGACGACGTCGATCGCGCTCGATGCCCACAACGGATCGAGCGGAAAGCGAACCTCCGACGCATCCGGCGTAACGACATCCGCGCCGTACTCGGTCCAGTCCGCGCCATAGGTCACGATCGTCGATGATCCCACGATGGACTTGACGTCCGCCGCGAGCGCCGCCAGCGCGTCGACGGCGGGATAGACGCCGCTGCCGGAGCGCACCCGCGTCAGCGACCGCAACTCCGATCCGATCATGAAGGCATGGACGCCGCCGGCGGAAGCCGCCAGGCTCGCATAGTGCAGGATCATGTTGCGATAATTCCAGCTTCCGCCGGAGAAGAAATTGTTGACCTGCGTCGCCGCCGCCGGTGTGCCTTGCGGCGAGCCTGCCTGTCCCGGCGCAGGAGCGCAGGTGATGCGGCCGCGCCAGGGATAGGCCGGCTGCGACGATGCTCCGTTCCATGGATCGCTCAAGCCGTTGCCGGCCGGAATGTCCATCATGACGAAGGGATAGAACGTGACCTTGAGGCCGCGCGCCTTCAACTCCGCGATCAGGTGCCTCACGCTGTCGTCGGATGGCGTGCCGCCGAAGGCCGGACGGCCATCGACCTGCGACACCACATAGGCGCCTCCCCGCGTCACGCCGGCCACCGACCAGTCGCCGCCGCGCGTGACCTTGCTTGCGCTGTCGACGCCGGGGCGAACGATGCAGCTTCCGGCGCGAAGGTCCGATCCGAACCACGCAACAACGACGGCGACGCGCTCGAGATTCGGACATACCCCTTGCAGATCGTCGAGCGCCCCGATCACATCGGATTCGGCATTCGAGACATGACGGTTTTCCGGCGCGGACTGACCGGGGCCGAGCGAGCGCACCACGGCGGACGGCTCGTAGCCGAATTCTGTGGTGCCCGGGATCAGCGTCACCGCGCGCGCCATCCGTTCGAGCTGGCCGACGGGGCGGATGATCTCGAACGAGAGCTGCGGAATGCGGTTGCCGAAGTTCGCCAGCGGCAGCCGCTCGAACACGACATAGGCGAGCCCGCGATAGGCAGGCGCATTGCCTGCGCCTTCCCGGGCGACGATCAGGTCGTCCGGGGCCTGGTCCTCGGTGCCGCGATGAACACGGATCGTCAGCCCGTGGAGATCCAGCGGACGTCCGTCGGCCCAGACCCGTCCGACCCGTCCGATCACGCCTTCGCAAAGGCCGACCGCGAAATTGGCGAAATAGCTGTAGGTGGTGGTGGTCGTGCTGGGGCCGCTGAACAATCCACCCTTGCCGCCGGACGACGAGCTTGTTCGGCTGCTCACCACCTCCTCGAGCTGCGTCGCCCAGATCACCTGACCGGACAGCCGCGCGCGGCCGTAGACACGCGGGATCGGCGCGCCTTCGGTCGAAGCCATCACATCGAGGTCGGCGAGCCGCGGGCCGACCACGTTCTGGTTGCCGGGGCCGAACAGCTTGCGGTCGATGACGTTGCCGACCAGCGCGCCGGCAATGCGGCCCGCGATCGCGCCGGCCGGACCGAACAGCGCGCCTGCGGCGCCGCCCGCGACGGAAAGAACCAGCGCTGCCATCAGACAGATACTCCCGGAAAGCGGAATGCGTATGCCAGGCGCCGTCGCCACCACGGTGCGAGGACGATTTCGCAAACGGCCGCACCGTCGTGCGCATGAATCATCGTGCGCTCGCTGGAGGCGATCGCGACGTGCTTGGCGACGAACCCGTCACGCCAGCGGAACAGCAGAACGTCGCCCGGCATGAAATCGTTGCGCGCGACCGGAACGAGATGACGCAGCGCCGCAGCCGCCAGCGTTTCGTCGCCTTTCGCTTCGGCCCAGTCCGGCGCATAGGGCGGCGGCGTTTCCGGCTCGTCGCCGATGCAGTTGCGCCAGACGCCGCGCACCAGGCCAAGGCAATCACAGCCGACGCCCTTGAGCGAGGCTTGGTGCCGATAGGGCGTGCCGATCCAGGCGCGAGCTTCCGCCACAATGGCCGCGCGGGTCGCATGTTCCGAATTCACGAGCCGCTCCTTCACAACGCCTTGGTGCCGTCGCCGTTGTCAGGCGAACCGGGCAGCGGATAGCTCACGACGAAATCGTTGCCGGGAATCTGCGGAAAGCCGCGAAAATTACTGGTGTTGGCGAAACGATCGCGGCAGGTCGCGAAGCTCTTGTCGCAGCCGGCGGTGATCATGAAGCTGTCGCCGATGGCGATCGGCTCGGCCATCGCCTGCCATAGCGACAGCCGCACTTCGCCCGCGGCGATGTGATGCTGTTTGACCTCGACGGCAATGCCGGCGTTGGCGCCGGTCGTCCACACCACGCGCCCGGCGGTGAACCAGCCATCGGCAAAATCGCCGAGGCCGGAGACCGCGGCGATCGAGGTCCCCTCGATGACCGTCACGACCCCGCTGCCGCGATACGCAGCTTTGGCAAGATCGATCTGGCACCTGTTGTCGCCGAGATCGGCGCCGCAACGCGCCGTGAACAGACGCCCGCTGTCCTGCGCCAGCGCATCCGCAAGCCCGCGTAATTCCGCGGTGAACGCCTGTCCCTCGCGCCGCACCTCGCCGAGCGTACCGCGCGCGATCAGGATTTTCAGCGCGACGTCGCTCCAGTCGACCAGCCAGGTTGCGACCTCGGCGGCATCGTAACGGCCCGCGGCGAGATCGGCCTCGCTCAGGGCGTCATCGGAAAACGCGCCGGAGATTTCCGAACCATCGACCGAAAGATCGAAGCGACTGGTCGCTTCCGACGCGGTGAAACCGGTCCCGGCGCGGCAGGCAACATCGCCAACCGCCAGATCGCAATCGTGATCGGTGAAGCCGAGCACGGCGCCGTCGCGCCGCGTCACGATCCAGCAGCGCGCCAGCGTGGTCGCGCCGGAATCAAGTTTTGCCTGAAGCGCGGAGGGAACAGAACGCATGAGATTTCCTTCACCTTCCCCTTGAGGGGGAGGATCGGTGAGCATCGGGCGAAGCGTGGTGCGAGCCGGGGTTGGATGACGTGTGAGGGCTATCGATCGCCTCACCCGCCAGCGAGTCACATCTTGATTTCGACCAGCGGAATCTTCGGAATGGCGCCGGCGGCAAACGTCGCGAAATCGACCTCGAGGTAGTCGGTGTCGAAGCGCACCGGCACGTCGAAATTGAATCCCGCGGTGACGGCCGCTCCCGCCGGTGGGATATGCCCGACGGCGAACGTGACGACGCCCGTGGTCGCATCGCAGGTGAACGCGGAGCCCGCCGCGATCTCCTCATCGGCGACGGCGACGCGCACGCTGCCGCCGACCGGCTTGGCGATCGCGCGCGCATAGGGCGCGAACGCGCCGCCATATGTCTTGATCAACTGAAACGACGCCGTCGCGCCATCGCCGATGCCGATGACCTGATCGAGCGGCGAGATCGCGACGCCCGTCATCGCCGAGCAGCAATCCATCCGGTCGCGCCAGCGAAAGCCGTAGAGCCGGCCGCGACGCTCCTCGAAAAACGCGATCACCGTCTGCAAGGCGTCCAGCGTCTTAACGCCGTAGCCGGCGTCATAGCGCCGCCGCGACTGCGCCCAGCGCGCGTTGCGCGCCTCGCGGCCCGAGCCGAAGCTCACGATATCGGTTCGCCGTTCCGGCCCGCCCGCGCTCTTGAGCGCGACATCGAGCGGAAACAGGACTTCGTGGAAACTGGTCATGGTGGGTTTCGGTCCTGCATCCTTCACCCTCCCGGCGAGGGGAGAGTGAAGACATCTTCACAAATTTCGCTGGCCTCGCGCCACCGCGCGCGCGATCTGGCCGGTGACGTAACTCTCGGAGCGGCGGAAGCTGTCGAGATCGGGCGTGGCGATCTGCACCGTGATGCTGTTGCCGCCGCCGCTGCCGGAGACGCCGAGCCGGCCGTCGGGACCGCGCGTCAGCGGCATGATCGCCTCCGGGCCCGCCTCGCCGGCAAGGCCGACGCCGCCATCCATCATCGGAAAGTAACTCGGCGCGCCGATCACGCCGCCCGACGCGAACGGCTTGATGGCGCCGAGCGCGTTGGCCTGCACGCCGGTCGAGCCGATGCCGGCAGTGAGTCCCGAGAACAGGCTGGAGATGCCGCTGGTCAGGCTCGCCGTCAGCGGCTTGAACGCGGCGGTCACCGCGAGGCTCGAGACACGCAGCGCCAGCGTTTTCAGCACGTCGTCGAACTGCTTGCCGCCGGTGACCGATGACGAAAAAGCCTGCGTCATCGCACGGGCAAAGCCGCCCGCGCTGATCGTGAGCGCCTGGGTCTTGGTGTTGAGGCTGTCCAGCGTACTCGATGCGTCCTCAAGGCTCGTGTCGTCAGTCATTGTGTCCTCCCTCGCGCGGCGTATCGGGAAACCGCGCCAAAAGATCGTCGAGGTCGGCCCGCGCCAGCGGCGCGACGGAAGGCCCGCGCACCGCGCGGATCGCCTGCGCCAGTTCGCGCGGCGTCATCCGCCAGAAGGCATCCGGAGCAAGGCGCAACACGCCGAAGCCGAAGCCCATCGCATCCGCCCATGGAAACGGCTTCACCGCGTGGCGCCGTCATCGAAGGTCGCCGCGATCAGGTCGGCCGCGATCCTGACAAAGCCGGCCACCCCGCCATCGACGGTCATGACCGCGACCTCGTCGTCGGTGACGGCTTCGCCCGCGCCGCGCAAACCCGCACCGATGATATGGGTCAGATCGCGCGCCGATGGCCGCCCTGAAACGAAACGCTCCGCGAGCGCCACCAGGTCGCCGGCACCGAATGCCGATTCAAGCTCGGCCAGCGCGCCGAGCGTCAGCACCAGCGTGCGCTGCCGCCCGCCAAGCTCGGCGGCAATCTCACCACGATATTTGTTCGGCATAGAACCTCCTTTTCTCTACCCTCACCTCAACGGGAGGGTAGAAGCTCACATCGCCGTAAACGTCAGCGCGCCGGCGGATTCGAGCGCGAGGTCGAACGTCACCTCGCCGTTGTGCTCGCCGGCGAATTCGAGGCTGGCGATCTGGAACGGGCCTTCGATGGTGCCGAAATCCGGCACCACGACCTGGCAGTCGTTGATCGTGCCGTTGAAGAATGCCTGCTGCACCAGCGCGTCCGACGCCGCGTCCTTGAACAGGCCGCGGCCCGACAGCGAGGCGCGCTTGACGCCGGCGCCCGCCAGCAGTTCGCGCCAGCGGTCGGTCGATTCCGCGCTGGTGATGTCGACGATCTCGGCGTTGAACGCGATCCTGCGGCTGCGCAGGCCCGCCACCGTGACGAAACTCGCGCCGTCGCTCATCTTCAACAGCAGGTCCTTGCCCTTTTGTGCGCCCATGACGGCTCCTTAGATTCTAGGTTGTCGGTTCGGTCACGGCGCGGAATCGCACCTGCGCGTGATAGGTGCGGCCGTCCGACTCGCGCCGGATATCCGCGACCGCGAAGCGGAAGTTGACCAGCCGAAAGCCCGCAAGCGTCAGCGGCGCATCGTCGAGCGCCTGCAGCACCGCGCCGGCAATGAGGTGAGCTTCCCCCTGCCCGCCCTGGCGCGAGCGCGCATGCAGCGTGATCTGATGTTCCTGGGTCGGCCCGTCGTCGACCGATGCATCGGTGACGCGCGCCTCGCCGATGCTGACGTAAGGCAATAGCGCGCCGCGCGGCGGCTCGTCATAGACCCGCTTGCCGCCGAGCGCCGCATGAAGCCCGCTGTCGGCTGCAAGCGCATCGTGCACGGCGGCGCGAAGCGCTGAATTGGCGCTGGTCATTGCAATGTCCTTTCAAGAAGTGCGATCAGAGCGCGGGCACGCGATAGCTCGCGATCATGGCGCTGACGCTGGCCGGCATCATCGCCACGCTCTGGCCGATCGCGATCAGGCCGCGATTCTCGTACCAGTGCGCCACCAGCGTCCGCACCGCATGGCGCAGCACGTCCGGCACGTCGGTCGCGGCCGTGCCGAAGCCGATCTCGACATCGAGTTCGATGCCGGCGGTCGCGCGACCCGGCGCCGGCAGGCCCCACGCCGATGGCGCGATCACGCCGGCCGCTTTATCGAGGACGAATGTTTCGGCCTCGATGACCGAGGCGTTGCCGGCGGAGTCGTAGACCCGCGCCGCAACTAGCGAGCGCAGCGGCCCCCTGCCCGGCTTGATGCGGCCGTCCTTCGGCCACTGGTCGAGCACGAAACGCCAGGTCTGCGCGATCAGGGCGCAGCGCGTCATGGCTTCGACGTGACTGCGCGCGGCCGCAATCAGCGAGGCGATCACGGTGTCGTCGTCATCGTTCTCGGCGCGCAGGAAGCTCTTGGCCTCCGCGACCGACCACGGTTCGACCGCGGGTCCGCTCAGAAGTATCGACGGCATCGGATATCCTCGCTGTGACGATGCATATGTTGACAGAGACGCGATGCGATGGCTCACATCGCCGCATGATTCAGCAATTCATTCGCCTGGTTGCGGCTGGGGCAGCCCTGACGCTGATGCAGCCCTCATTCGCCATGGTCGGCGGCGGCAGCACGCCCTCGCCTGCGGTGGCGAGCGCGGTCGTCACCATCGTCGGCTCGCACGGCAACTCCTGCACCGGCACGCTGATCGCGCGCGATGTCGTTCTCACCGCGGCGCA
>NZ_MKRN01000086.1:0-15317 GCF_001896955.1 Nitrobacter sp. 62-13
AGCCGGATCGCCGGGCTGATCGAGGGCATGGCGATAGCGGCCCCCGCGATATTCGATAAACACGGACTCACGACGCCGCTTCTGGTCGCGCACGTCATGAGCCAGGTCAGCCATGAATGCGGGGCGGGGACCGCGGTGATCGAGAACCTCGACTATTCGGCGGCCCGCATGATGGCGGTGTGGCCGTCGCGCTTCCCGACCACCGCCAGCGCCGCGCCTTACGCGCACAACCCGCGCGCGCTCGCCAACAAGGTCTACAACGGCCGCATGGGCAATCGGCGCGGCTCGGACGACGGCTGGAACTTCCGCGGCCGCGGCGCTGTGCAGACCACGGGGCGGGACGGTTATGCGCGCCTGGCCGCCGCGACCGGGCTCGATCTCCTCGCGCGCCCCGATCTGGTGATCGATCCCGCGCATTTTCTCGAATGCGGCGTGGCCGATTTCGTGCTCTGCGGCTGTCTGCCATACGCGCGAAAGGACGATCTCCGCGGCGTCACGAAGCGGCTGAACGGCGGTTACATCGGACTATCGGAACGCCGCGCGTGGGTTTCGAAGTGGAAGCGGGCGCTGGGAATCTAACCGGCGTCTGACGGTTTCAGGCCATTCTTCAACATCGGTGATTTGTCATGCTGTCCCAGATTGTCGGGCCGGTGGATTTCAATTCCGCCACTGTGCTTTGCGTTGCCTTCGTGTGCATCTGCATCGTGCTGACGTCGATTATCATGCGACGCGGTCGTTTCGTCCTCAACCAGGAATTCGAACTCGCGAAGATCCGCCTTCGCAATGAGGATGAAGCGAACAGACGGCAGACCGACGCCAAGCGCGACGGTGAACTGGCCCGGATGGCCAGCGAGCGCGAGGTCGAGTTCAAGCGCATCGACAGCAACCTGATCACCTCGCATTCCCGGGTCGGGAGCGAATAGAACGTCCGCCGCGCGACGGTCTCGCGCCATCCCGCAACATCACTGGAGACAAGACATGACATCGGATTCGGTGTGGCAGGTCGTGCGCTATCTGCTGATCGCCGCCGGCAGCTTCGCTACCGGCAAGGGCTGGGTCACCTCCGACCAGGTGACCAGCATCATCGGCGCGGTCGGCACGCTCTTCACAGTGGCATGGGGTCTCTACGTCAAGGCCGGCACCAAGGCGGTCCCATCGGTCGCGGCCGCGCGTCCCGACGTGCCGACCGTCAGCGCCGCGACCGGCGCGGTCAAGTAAGTCCACGAACAACAGGAGTTCCCATGCGAAAGCTTGTCGCCGCGACGGTGCTCGTCTTCGGTCTGGCCCTGGCAGGTTGCCAGACCGTCGCGCTGCCATCGCTGAATCTGAACACGGCCGTTGCACTCAACACGGTCTACGGCATCGAAAACGCCTATGGCGTCGCGGTGAACGCCGCCAACGCCTACAAGGCGCTGCCGCTTTGCAGGACCGGCACCACGCCAAGCGCGACCAACATCTGCGCCCGGCGGTCGGTCATCGAACGGCTACAGGCTGCGATGCTCAAGGCGCACCTTGCCGTCAACAATCTGGTCGCTCTTCAGAAGGCCTATCCGTCCGTCGACATCACCAATGCGCTCTCGGCGGCACAAGCGGCACTGATCGTCGTTCAGCAGATCCTCGCATCCGGAGCACGATAACATGGTCACAGCAGCAGAAATCGAGGCCGGCCTTGCCGTCGCCGAAGCCATCGTCGACGCCATCGTCAAGGTCGCGCCCGCGATCGAGCAGGGTGTGGTCTCGTCGATCCCCTATGTTCAGGCCATCGCCGGCTTGATCGGCGGCAGCAACGCCACCTCCGATGAGATCGATGCGGTGCTGGAGCGGATCAATGCGGCGACCGACGAGTTCCTGAGTCCGCTGCCGCCGGACGATGGAACGACCACGACCTGACGCCGTCCCGGGGAGCCGCCCGGCAGAACGGACCAGGCGCCCGCCGCCGCACGGAAATATGACACGAGCGGGGTTTTGCCGTTCATTTGCCATTCACGCGGCGGCGGTTCATCTTGGCGGGTGGAATCACGGAGCCCGCCTTGCGCCTTCTCGTTGTCGAAGACGATCCTGATCTCAATCGTCAGCTCACGACGGCGCTGACCGACGCCGGCTATGTGGTCGATCGGGCGTTCGACGGCGAGGAGGGACATTTCCTCGGCGACAGCGAACCCTATGACGCCGTCGTGCTGGATATCGGACTGCCGAAGATGGACGGCATTTCGGTGCTGGAGTCGTGGCGCCGCCAGGGCCGCACCATGCCGGTCCTGATCCTCACCGCGCGCGACCGCTGGAGCGACAAGGTGCAGGGGTTCGACGCCGGCGCCGACGACTATGTCGCAAAACCCTTCCACCTCGAGGAAATTCTGGCCCGGATCCGCGCGCTGCTGCGCCGGAGCGCCGGCCATGCCCAGTCGGAGCTGACCTGCGGGCCGGTGACGCTGGATACCCGCACCGGCCGCGTCAGCGTCAGCGGCAACCCGATCAAGATGACCTCGCATGAATACCGGCTGCTCGCCTATCTCATGCACCATACCGGGCGGGTGGTCTCGCGCACGGAACTGGTCGAGCATCTCTACGATCAGGACTTTGATCGCGATTCCAATACCATCGAAGTCTTTGTCGGCCGCATTCGCAAGAAGCTGGATGTCGATATCATCCAGACGGTGCGCGGGCTCGGCTACCTGCTGACACCGCCGGCAGATGCGCGCTAGGGAATTTCTGACCCGTCGCTCGAACTCGCTCGCAACGCGGCTGTTCCTGTCCGCGACCGCCTGGGTGGCGATCGTTCTGTTCATCACCGGCGTGATTTTGTCGTCGGTCTATCGCTCGGCGTCCGAGCGCGCCTTCGATCGTCGCCTCAATCTTTACCTTCGCACGCTGATCGCCGAAGTGGCGACGCCCGACGAGCCGGCCGATCGCCAATTCCAGTCGCTCGGCGAGCCGTTGTTCGATCTGCCGCTGTCGGGCTGGTACTGGGAGATCGTCCGCACGGATCAGGAGAAGAAAGAGATCCGCGCATCGCGCTCGCTGTGGGACAAGAAGCTGCCGAAGCTGGAGGATCAAGGCATCGAACTCTCCTCCTCGGGGGTTCGCGTCGGATATATCGACGGCCCCGAGGGCCAGACCCTGCGTATGGCGGAGCGGCCGGTCGATCTCGGCGCCGACGGCAAATTCCGCGTCACGGTGGCCGGGGACGCCACCGAGATTTTCGACGAAACGCGGACTTTCGATTATTACCTCGGCGGCACCTTTGCCGCGCTCACGATCGGGTTGCTGTTGACCACGATCTTTCAGGTGCGGTTCGGTCTGGCGCCGCTGAAGCGCATTTCGGACGCCATCGCCGACATCCGCTCCGGCCGCGCCGAACGGCTTCACGGCGAATTTCCGGTCGAGATCGCGCCGCTCGCCCGTGAGACCAACGCGCTGATCGACGCCAACCGGGAGATCGTCGAGCGTGCGCGCACCCATGTCGGGAATCTCGCGCATGCGGTCAAGACGCCGCTCTCGGTCATCGTCAACGAGGCCAACGCGCATCAACGCGACCCGTTCGCCGCGAAGGTGCTCGAACAGGCCGAGGTGATGCGCAACCAGGTCGCCCATCATCTGGAGCGCGCCCGCATCGCCGCGCGGCTTACCGTCGTTGCCACGGTGACCGATGTGGTGCCCGCCATCGAGGCGCTGCGCCGGACCATGGAGAAGATTCACCGCGACCGCGGCGTCGCCATCGACGTCGAGGCCAGCGCCGGCGCGAAATTCCGTGGCGAACGCCAGGACCTCGAGGAAATGGTCGGCAACCTCGTCGACAATGCCTGCAAGTGGGCGCACTCGCGGGTAGGCATCGAGGCTTCCATTCGTCCGCCTTCCGGAACGGAGCCGGCGTGGCTGCGCATCATCGTCGACGACGACGGCCGAGGACTGTCGGACGACGAGCGGATGCAGGCTTCGCAGCGCGGCCGCCGTCTCGACGAGACCAAGCCGGGGTCGGGACTTGGGTTGTCGATCGTCACCGACCTTGCCGCGCTTTATGGCGGCAGCCTGAGCCTCGGCACGTCACCGCTCGGCGGCCTGCGGGCCGAACTGGTGCTGCCCGCTGCATGAAGCGCGTATCCGCAAAGCCCGGACATCAGGAGGCGGCCGCATCGCCGCAGTCCCGCCCGAATTGCCGGCTCCTGTGCGGCCGGACGGTGGAATCTTCCCGGCGGGTGGGCGCCGGAGGGCTCATGAGCAAGACGAATACGCTGTTGATTGTCGTAGCGGCGGCGCTCGCCCTCGGCGGCTGCGACGTGACGAGTTCCGGCGGCCTCGATGGTCCGGGCTCGTTTGCGGGGGCATTTGCCGTCCAGACAGGAGGGACGGGCGATCCGGCGCGCGATCCTGCGGTGGCGGCTGCGACCGCGGCGGCGCTTGGCGGGCTGATCGGACCCAAACTCGACTCGGCCCTGGATGATGGCGACCGGCGTCTGGCCTATCAGGCCCAGATGGATGCCCTCGAGCGAGGCGCGCCCGGCGCGCCGATTGCGTGGAGCAATCCGGATTCCGGTCGCCACGGCAATATCGTCGCAGGCCCCGCCTACAGGGTGAAGAGCGCGACATGCCGAGGCTACTCCCACACCGTCACGATCGACGGCCAGCTCGAAACCGTGCGCAAAACCGCCTGCCGGAGCGGCGACGGCAAATGGATTGCGGTGGGCTGATCCGGCCTGCGATGTCGTATTAAAAACCGTGCCTATCTTCATGGTGAAGCACGCTCTTTTCGAGGTGTGATGTAACCCTTGACGGCATAGGCGAGGGTTTCTTCACGCGAAGCGTATCCGTGTTCGGATCATGCGTCGCTTCGCCGACGCTTCGGCCTTCCTCAACGCATCCTTAATACCGCTCCTGCTATAACATGCCACGGCCCCTTCCGGCGCCCGCGCGATCGCTCGCGTCAAGATTTACAGGCATGGACCAGGCCTCGATCGAACGGCTGAGGAATTATCTCGCACAACTCCCGGCGAAGTCGCAGGCGTTGCTGATGCGGGAGTTCGAGCGTGCCGTCGCGCGCGATGAAGACGCCGCTGTCGCCAGCTTCGTGCTCCAGGAGTTGCGCAAGATCTCTGGCGGACCCGCTGACAGCGCGCCGCCGCCGCGGCGCGAGGATCCGGCCCGACTTCTGTTTCGTCCGCTGGAGCCGTTTCTGATCGAGGGGGAGTCCGCGCCGCGCTCCGGGCAGATCCGGCGTACTTCGCTCATGCCGGTCTGGCGATGGCTGGCGCAGGACGGCGCGCCCGATGCCGTGCGCGCCTTCGAGGCAGTTCTCGCAACGCAAACCGCATCGGCGTCCGATATCGAAGCGGCGGCGTGGACCTTGCAGGAGACGGCAGCCGCCGCCATCCAGCGGGTTGTCGACGGCAACGACCGCCAGCGTATACTGGGGCGCATCGGCGCGCCCAGCGTCGCCGAGGATTTTGCTTCCATCGGAGCGGTTCTGAACGCCCGCGAGGCCCTCGACACCCTCACTATCCGGCTGCCGAATTTTATGCGGATCTTCGGGGATTCGCAGATCGCCCTTCTGATGCCCGCCCTCAATGTTCCGTCCCTGCTGACCCCGCTCGCCGCTCCGTTCGTACTGTCGCTGGTGATGCAGCGGCTGTCCGCGTCGTGGCAGGTCATCCGCCTGGCGATCAAGTTCGCGGGTTCGGACGACGAGTTCAGGGTGGCGGCGACGCCTTATGGCACGGCAGTCACGCTGGTGCTCGAGGACCTGTCGCGGACTGCGGCCGGTCTGCGCGACGATATCCGGCGCGGGCGTTTCGAAAACGTGTCCGAACATCTGAAGACGGTGCATGACGGCATTCGGGGCCTGCGGACCGAACTCGATATCCGCACCGATTCAAACTGGGGCCGCCACCTCGCGGCGATCAGGGTCGGTATTTCCAATGGCCTGCAATCGGAAATCGACGACGTCCCGGGCCGGGTGCGGCGTTTGCTGCGTCAGCGACCCGACAAGGATATCCCGCCCGGCGCGCGGATCGACCCGACGGAGGTCGAGGAAACCGCAGCCCTGATCGATTTCGTCGCGGTGTGCCGGACCTACGCCAGCGAACTGGCCATCAACGAAGTCACGATGCGAACCTATTCGGATCTGCAGCAATACGTCGAGCGGGCCGCCCAGACGCTGGTGGAATCGCTCCGCAACGGCGATGAGCGCGCCCGCGCATTCCGGCAGCAGCAGGTCCAGGCGACGATTCGCTTCTGCGAGGTGCTGTTCGGCCATGACTATTCGTCGCTGATGAGCCGGGCGGCCGAGAACGCATTGGCGGCGGAACCCAAGTCGTCGCGGGCCGGCTAGTCGGTCAGATGCGTGGCGCCGCTTTTGCCGATCGCGCTCTAAAATCAGAGGGTTGCAGGGGGCTGCCGGCAATTGTGCCGCAATTGTCAATTGCGTCCCCTGTCCAGTCGTGATGTAACCCGGCCATCGGACCGGCCGTTTCCTGCGCCGGGCCATCGGAATGCTGATGAGATGACGTTGTGGTTTGTGTTCGCGCTGATGACCGCTGGAGCGGTCTTTGCGGTGCTGTGGCCGCTTGGTCGCTCGGCCCGGTCGCAAACGTCCGGCGGCAGCGAGACCACGGTCTATCGGGATCAACTTGCCGAAGTCGGGCGTGATGCCGCAGCCGGCCTGATCGGCGCGCCCGAGGCAGCCGCGGCGCGGGTCGAAATCGGCCGGCGGCTTATCGAGGCGGCAGATGCGGAAGAAGATCATCAGCCGCAGATCTCCAAGCTCTGGCTGCGGCGTATGGTGGCGGTTGGAGCGCTGGCCGGCATACCGGCGCTGGCGCTTGTGATCTATCTTCCGCTCGGATCGCCGCAACTGCCCGATTTCCCGCTGGCGGAGCGCGTTCAATCAGCCGATGCATCGCAATCGCTCGAGAACCTGGTGTCGCAGGTCGAATCGCATCTGGAAAAGCATCCCACCGACGGTCGCGGCTGGACCGTGCTGGCGCCGGTGCTCGCAAAGCTCGGCCGCTTCGACGACGCTGCGCGCGCCTATCGCAACGTGATCGCCTATGTCGGTGAAACCGCACAGCTCCGCGCCGATCTCGGCGCGGCGATCGCGGGGGCCGCCAACGGCATCGTCACCGCTGATGCGAAAAGCGAGTTCGAGCGCGCGGCCGCCCTCGATCCCAAGGATGCGAAGGCGCGCTTTTTCCTCGGAATGGCGGCGGAGCAGGACGGCCGGACCGCCGACGCCGTCACGATATGGAAGGCGCTGTTGGCAGATGCGCCTGCGGACGCGCAATGGCGTGGCGCGGTGCAGGAGGCGCTGGCGCAGGTCGGGGGCGGCGCGCCCCGTCCGACGGAAGAAGCGGTGGCCGCGGCCAGCGATATGAGCGAGGCGGATCGTTCGGCGATGATCCATAAAATGGTCGACCGCCTTTCCGCGCGCCTGAAGCAGGACGGCAATGACGTCGAGGGATGGCTGCGACTGGCTCGCGCCTATATGGTGCTCAAGGAGCCGGAGAAGTCGCGCGTCGTGCGCGACGACGCCCGCCGTGCGCTCGAACGCAACGAAGCAGGTTTGCGCCAGCTCAACGAAGGGCTCAAGGCGCTGGGGATAGACGGATGATCAAGGTGTTCGCTTTCCGCGCAGGTGAAACAGCATGACTCGCAAGCAGCGGCGGTTGACGATGATCGGCGGAGCCCTCGTGGTGCTCGGAATCGCCGCGGCGCTGGTGCTGAACGCGCTGCGCGACTCCATCGTGTTTTTCTCGACGCCGGTGATGGTCTCGGAACATCACATCAAGCCTGGCCAGCGCTTCCGGCTGGGCGGGCTGGTGGAGACGGGTTCGCTGGTCCGCGGCGACAATCTCGCGGTCACGTTCAAGGTGTCCGACGGCAGCGCGACGCTTCCGGTTGCTTATAAGGGCATCCTGCCGGATCTGTTCCGCGAAGGGCAGGGCGTGGTCGCCGAGGGCGCGCTCGACAGTTCGGGCGTATTCCGCGCCGACACCGTGCTGGCAAAGCACGACGAGACCTACATGCCCAAGGAGGTCGCCGATGCCCTGAAGAAGCAGGGCCACTGGAAGGACGACTACGGCGAACAGGCTTCCGGCAAGGCGCAGGGCGCGCAGGCATCGAGCAAGCAGGGAGTGTCGCAATGATCGCCGAGGCCGGGCATTATGCGTTGGTGCTGGCGCTTGGCCTTGCGCTGATCCAGTCCACCATTCCGATCATCGGCGCGAGACTGAACGACGGCGCGCTGATGAATGTCGCGCGCTCGACCGCGCTGGCGCAACTGGCGTTCGTCGGCGCGTCGTTCCTGGCGCTGGTGACGCTGCACGTCGTGTCCGACTTCTCGGTCCTCAACGTGTTCCAGAATTCCCATTCGCTGAAGCCGATGATCTACAAGATCACCGGCGTCTGGGGCAATCACGAAGGCTCCATGCTGCTGTGGGTGACGATCCTCGCGCTGTTCGGCGGGCTGGTCGCCGCATTCGGCAACAATCTGCCGCTGTCGCTGCGCGCGCATGTGCTGGCGGTGCAGGCCTGGGTCGCGACCGCATTCTATCTGTTCATCCTGCTGACATCCAATCCGTTCATGCGGATCGCCAATCCGCCGCTGGAAGGCCGCGATCTCAATCCGGTGCTGCAGGATATCGGGCTCGCGGTGCATCCGCCGATGCTGTATCTCGGCTATGTCGGATTCTCGATCTCGTTCTCCTTCGCCGTCGCCGCGCTGATCGAAGGCCGCATCGATGCCGCCTGGGCGCGCTGGGTGCGGCCATGGACGCTGATGGCGTGGATCTTCCTGACGCTCGGAATCGCGATGGGGTCGTACTGGGCCTATTACGAGCTGGGCTGGGGCGGATGGTGGTTCTGGGATCCGGTCGAGAACGCATCGCTGATGCCTTGGCTGGCGGGAACGGCGCTGCTGCATTCCTCCGTGGTCATGGAGAAACGCAACGCGCTCAGGGTATGGACCATCCTGCTTGCAATCCTGACCTTCTCGCTGTCGCTGCTCGGCACCTTCCTGGTGCGCTCCGGCGTGCTGACCTCGGTCCATGCCTTCGCCACCGATCCGACGCGCGGCGTCTTCATCCTGTTGATCCTGTGCACCTTCATCGGCGGCAGCCTGTCCTTGTATGTCTGGCGCGCCTCCGCGCTGAAGCAGGGCGGGCTGTTCGCGCCGATCTCGCGCGAGGGCGCGCTCGTGCTCAACAACCTGTTCCTGACCACGGCCTGCGCCACCGTCTTCGTCGGCACGCTGTATCCGCTGGCGCTCGAGGTCATCACCGGCAACAGGATTTCGGTCGGTGCGCCGTTCTTCAATCTGACATTCGCTCCCTTGTTCGTCCCGCTATTGATCGCGGTGCCGTTCGGCCCATTGCTGGCGTGGAAGCGCGGTGATCTGGTCGGCGCCTCGCAACGCTTGATGGCGGCCGGAATCGGCAGCGTGATCGCGGTGGCCGTGCTGTGGGCATGGACGCGCGGCGGCAGCACCTTCGCGCCACTGGCGATCGGACTGGCGGTGTTCGTCATTCTCGGCGCGCTCTGCGATCTCGCCGAGCGCATCAACCTGTTTCGTGCATCGCTCCCGGTATCGTTTCGCCGCGCCAAGGGGTTGCCGCGCTCGGCCTGGGGCACCGTCTTCGCTCACGCCGGCCTCGGCGTGGCCCTGATCGGCATCGTCTGCGAAACCACCTGGAACACCGAATTCATCGCCTCCATGAAACCCAACGACGTGGCGCGGGTCGGCGGCTACAGCCTGACCTTCGATGGTACGACGCAGCGGCAGCAATCCAATTATCGCGAACAGACCGCCCGCTTCACCGTGAGCAAAGGCGGGGAGCCAATCGCGGTGATGAAGCCGTCGAAACGCAACTTCACCACCCGCGCGGCGTCGACCACCGAAGCCGCGCTGCTGACGCGGGGCGTAAGCCAGCTCTACATTTCGTTGGGAGATACTGCCGCCGATGGCTCGATCGCGGTGCGCATCTATCACAAGCCGATGGTGCTGCTGATCTGGTTCGGGCCGGTTCTGATGGCCTTTGGCGGCATGCTGTCGCTGTCCGACCGCCGCCTGCGGGTTGGCGCGCCGAAACCTGCGAAAGCTCTCCGCGCCCTCCAGCCGGCGGAGTGAGGTTGTGCCGGAGGTGATGCAAAGGATGTCGTCGTATCCGCTTTTGCAGGGACGACTCAGCGCGGGTGGAAAGTTCGCACGCATAATTGGCGTTCTCCTTTGCCTTGTCCTCGCGATGGCGTCTCCCGCTCACGCGGTGCAGCCCGACGAGATCATGTCCAATCCCGCCCAGGAAGCGCGCGCGCGCAACCTGTCGCGCGAGTTGCGCTGCATGGTGTGCCAGAACCAGTCGATCGACGATTCCTCGGCGCCGCTGGCGCGGGACCTTCGTCTGCTGGTGCGCGAGCGCATTGCAAAGGGCGACAGCGATCAACAGGTGCTGGACTTTCTGGTCGCCCGTTACGGCGATTTCGTATTGCTGAAGCCGCCCTTCGAGAAGAGCACGTTGCCGCTTTGGCTGCTGACCCCGCTGGTTCTGCTGGGCGGTGGACTTGCGCTCTGGGGATACAGCCGGCGGCGTTCGAAGGCGATGCGGGCGGCCGCGGATGCGCCGCCGCGACTGAGCGAGGAAGAAGAGGCGCGGCTCGCGAAGCTGGTGGCCGAACCGGGTGAATCCGGCTAGCGCGTCGTATCGACATTCGTCCGCCGCGTTACGGGTTTTGAATCCCCCTCATCTCGCTTTACCGCCGTGCGCCAAACGGCCGCATAAGGCGCTCGCCATTGTTACCAAACATTAATTTCCCGGCCAGCGCGCTGTAAGGCGCAAATCCCCATCTTCAGAGCATGAAATTCCTGCTTTCGGCACCATATCAATCTGCTTCTGGAGACCCCGCATGACCCTAAGGCCCGACCACACGCCGCCTTCACCGTTCAAGCCCGTCCGCCGCTTCAGGGTCACTGCGCGCAAGTTCGCGTTGATGGCGTCGGTTGGCGCCGGCCTGGGTCTGGCCGCATACGGGTTCAGCCCTTCGACGATCAAAGCCGATCTCTTCACCAGCCCGGCTTATGCGCAAGTCAACAATGACGTGAGCAAGGTGGCCCAGCCGATCGGTTTTGCCGACATCGTGGAGCGGGTGAAGCCGTCGGTGATTTCGGTAAAGGTCCGGATGAAAGACAAGGTTGCCGCCGGCGACGAGGATCTGGAGTCGCCGTTCCGGCCTGGTTCGCCGATGGAACGGTTCTTCCGCCGCTTCGGCGGACCCGACGGCCTGCCGCCCGGATTGCGCGGCCGGCACGGCCATGGCGTCGTGACCGGTCAGGGCTCCGGCTTCTTCATTTCATCCGATGGCTATGCCGTGACCAACAACCACGTCGTGGACGACGCCGACAAGGTCGAGGTCACGACCGACGACGGCAAGAACTACACCGCCAGGGTGATTGGAACCGACCCGCGCACCGACCTTGCTTTGATCAAGGTCGAGGGCGGCTCGCATTTCCCGTTTGCGAAGCTGTCGGATGACAAGGCGCGGATCGGCGACTGGGTGCTCGCAGTGGGCAACCCGTTCGGCCTCGGCGGCACCGTGACCGCAGGCATTGTGTCGGCAAGCGGCCGCGACATCGGCAACGGTCCCTATGACGATTTCATCCAGATCGATGCCCCGGTCAACAAGGGCAACTCCGGCGGTCCGGCGTTCAACATGAAGGGCGATGTGATCGGGGTGAACACCGCGATCTACTCGCCGTCCGGCGGCAGCGTCGGCATCGCGTTTTCGATTCCGGCCAATACCGTCAAGAATGTCGTCGCACAGCTCAAGGACAAGGGTTCTGTGAGCCGCGGATGGATCGGCGTTCAGATCCAGCCGGTGACTGCTGACATCGCCGATAGTCTCGGTCTCAAGAAGGCCGAAGGCGCGCTGGTGGCTGAACCGCAGCCCGACAGCCCGGCTGCGAAGGCCGGCATCCAGTCCGGCGACGTGATCACGGCTGTCAACGGCACGGCCGTCAAGGATGCGCGCGAACTGGCCCGGACCATCGGTAGCTTTGCGCCGGGGACTTCGATCAAGCTGGATATCCTGCACAAGGGCACGGACAAGGTCGTCAACCTGACGCTCGGCACGTTGCCCAACACGGTGGAAGCCAAGGCTGATCTGAACGGCGATGATCACGGGTCGCTGCACGGTGGCGACGTTCCCAAGCTCGGCATGACGGTCGCTCCGGCAGCGTCGGTTGCGGGCGCTGGCACCGCCGGCGTCGTTGTCGTCGATGTCGATCCGAAGAGCGCGGCCGCCGATCGCGGCTTCAAGGAAGGTGACGTGATCCTCGAGGTCGGAGGAAAGAGCGTCTCCAGTTCGGCCGACATGCGTGACGCAATCAAGGCGGCGCGCGCGGACAACAAGAACAGCGTTCTGATGCGGGTTCGTTCCGGAAGCACAGCGCGTTTCGTCGCGGTGCCGATCGCGAAGGGCTAGGGCATGATCCCGGAGAGTGCAAAACCGAACGTTGCAAGGGATGTGACAAGAGATGGGAAGCGTCGCCGGCATTAGTCGCCCCCGCTGACGGCACTTTCCGGGGGGCGGGCCAAAAGCCCGTCCCCTTGAGCCACCTTCCGATGAAATCAGCCCCCCTTCGTCGGAAGGACTAGGGCGGTGGAGTCCCCCCAAGCTCCACCGCCCACTTTTTCCCGGATTGCGGGGCATATCTCGCCGCCTTGCGCGCGGGCGACGGGCGCGCCATGGTGATGGAAAGACAACATCTTGGGCAATTCCAGCAACCAGATGCGCCTGCTGATCATTGAAGACGATCGCGAGTCCGCGGACTATCTCGTGAAGGCGTTTCGCGAGGTCGGCCACGTTGCGGAACTTGCCGGCGATGGCGAGGAGGGACTCTCGCTTGCCGATGGCGGGGACTACGATGTGCTGGTGATCGACCGGATGCTGCCGAAACGCGACGGGCTCTCCGTGATCGGCTCCCTGCGCGACAAGGGCAACCGGACCCCGGTGCTCATCCTCTCCGCTCTCGGCCAGGTCGACGATCGTATCAAGGGTCTGCGCGCCGGGGGCGACGACTATCTCCCGAAGCCCTATTCGTTCGCCGAGTTGCTGGCGCGGGTGGAAGTGCTGTCGCGCCGCCAGGGCGGTCGCGAGGAGACTGTCTATCGTGTCGGCGATCTCGAACTCGACCGCCTGTCGCATCGTGTCGCGCGGGGCGAGGAGGAACTGACGCTGCAGCCGCGCGAGTTTCGCCTGCTCGAATACCTCATGAAACATGCGGGACAGGTCGTGACCCGGACCATGCTGCTGGAGAACGTCTGGGACTATCACTTCGATCCGCAGACCAACGTCATCGACGTGCATATTTCGCGGCTGCGCTCCAAGATCGACAAGGGATTCGAGCGGCCATTGCTTCACACCATCCGCGGCGCGGGCTACATGATCCGCGACGGCGTCCGGTAAAAAAGGTGACGGCGTTCGGTAAGCTGTTCCGCACCACGGCGTTTCGGCTGACGCTGGTCTATCTGCTGCTGTTCGCGCTGTTCGCGGCTTCGCTCCTCGGATATTTCGCCTGGAATACCCGCCGCCTGATCACCGATCAGATCACGGCGACGGTGAACGAGGAAACCGGCTTGCTCACCGGTGTATTCAATCGTCGTGGCTTGCGCGGCCTTGTCTTCGCGATCGAGAACCGCGCGTTGCGGCCGGGCTCCAATCTTTATTTGGTGACGACGCCGGCCGGACTGGCGGTCGCCGGCAATGTCGGCTCGCTTCAGCCTGGCGTGATGGAGACCACAGGTTGGAGCGAGACGGAGTACCGCCGACTCGACGAGCAGGACAAGTCCGACCATCTTGCATTGGTCAATGTGACGGAGCTGTCCAATGGATTTCGCCTGCTGATCGGTCGCGATCTCGAGGAGCGTCATCGCATCTTCGGCGTCGTGGCCTCGGCCGCGCAATGGTCGTTGCTGATCGTCGTAATCCTCGGGCTTGGCGGCGGCATCTTCGTGGCGCGCCGCGTGCTTCACCGGATCGATGCGATGACCGGCACCACCCAGCGCATCATGGCCGGCGACCTCGGCGGACGGCTTCCGGTCGGCCGCTCGGGCGATGAGCTCGACCGCCTGGCGGAGAACCTCAATGCGATGCTCGAGCGCATTGAAGCGTTGATGAACGGGCTGAAGGAAGTTTCCGACAACATCGCTCATGACCTGAAGACCCCGCTGACGCGGCTGCGCAATCGTGCCGAGCAAGCGCTCGCCAAATCGGGCAGCGAGGGCGACTATCGTGCCGCATTGGAACAGACCATCGAGGAATCCGACGGTTTGATCCGGACCTTCAACGCGCTTCTGATGATCGCGCGGGCGGAATCGGGACAGGCTCGCGACAACATGGCGGATTTCGACGCCGCTGACGTCGCGCAAGGTATCCACGAACTTTATGAGCCGCTGGCCGAAGACAACGGGCTGAAACTCAGCGTGCAGGCTGAGCCCGCGCCGCTGCACGGCAATCGCGAACTGATAAGCCAGGCGCTCGCAAATCTCGTCGAGAACGCGATCAAATACGGCCAGCCCAAGCCAGCCGCGCAGCCGCTCGGTGCGGACGCGGCCGCAGCCGACAGGACGGTCCTGATCGAAGCTCGCCGTGACGGCGGCCGCATCATTCTCGCGGTGACCGATCATGGCTGCGGGATTCCCGAACCTAACCGCAAGCGCGCCGTCGAACGCTTCGTGCGGCTCGAGACCAGCCGGACCATGCCGGGATCAGGGCTCGGCCTGAGCCTGGCGTCTGCGGTGGCCACGCTTCATGGCGGTGATCTGACGCTCGATGATGCGCATCCGGGCCTGTGCGCGATGCTGTCGATCCCGGCGCGAAACGGCGAGGGGCTTGCGGCGCCGACGCCGGACGTGCAACAGAATGGTGCATGATTTCATCCGCGAAGGACGACGCGGACCGGGCCTGTCTGGCGGCGCGTCTTGCGGACGGACCAAAGGTGTTCGCGCCCACCGAAGCCGAACGCCGTCTTGAAGACTGGCTGTCCGAGCTAACGCCGGAGCGGGCCGGCGCAATGCGGGCACTGATCGCGGCATTTCCTCTGGTCCAGGCCATCCTGCTCGGCGTCGCGGAATCGTCCCTTTATCTTTTCGACCTGATGCGCGCCGATCCGGACCGGACGCTCCGTCTGTTTCGCGGTGAGCCAGAAGGCCATCTCGCGCGGCTGATTGCGCAGATGTCGGCAGCCGCGGAGGCCGGCGACGAAGCCGACGCGATGCGGCAGTTTCGCGCCGTCAAGGCGGAGGCGGCGCTCTTGATCGCGTTGTGCGACATCGGCG
>NZ_MKRN01000086.1:15389-25937 GCF_001896955.1 Nitrobacter sp. 62-13
CCCGAGGAAGGCAGCGGCCTCGTGGTGCTCGCAATGGGCAAGATGGGAGCGGGCGAACTCAACTATTCCAGCGATATCGACCTGATCGTGTTTTTCGATCTCGTGGCGCCGACGCTTGCGCCGGGGATCGAGCCGCAGCCGTTCTTCGTGCGCCTTACGCAAGGGCTGGCGCGCATGCTCCAACAGAGGACCGGCGACGGCTACGTCTTTCGGGTCGACCTGCGCTTGCGGCCGGATCCCGCCTCGACGCAGGTCGCCGTCTCGACCGCCGCCGCGCTCGATTATTACGAGCGCGAAGGGCGCACCTGGGAGCGCGCCGCGATGATCAAGGCGCGACCCTGCGCCGGCGATCCGAAAGCGGGCGAGACCATGATCGCGGAGATTTCGCCCTTCGTCTGGCGCAAGCATCTCGATTTCGCAGCTCTTGCCGACGTGCACGACATGAAGCGGCAGATGCAGACCTTTCGCGGGCAGAGCGAGATCGCGGTCGAAGGCCACAACGTCAAGATCGGTCGCGGCGGCATCCGCGAGATCGAGTTCTTCGCACAGACCCAGCAGTTGATCGCCGGCGGACGGCATCCCGAATTGCGGGTGCGTCCGACGCTGGAGGCGCTGGACATTCTTGCCTCGAGCAACTGGATCACGGAACAGGCGCGGGACGAACTGACCGCCGCCTATCTGTTTTTGCGCAAGGTCGAGCATCGGGTCCAGATGATCGCCGACGAGCAGACCCACACGTTGCCTGCCGACGTCGAGGCGATGGAGCGTTTCGCGCGTTTTCTCGGGTTTGACGACCGAGCGGCTTTTGCCGCCGAATTGCTCGTGCACCTGAATTGTGTGCAGGGGCACTACAGCAGGCTGTTCGAGGGCGATCCGGCGGGCACCGCGAAATTGCCGTCGGTGGACTACAGCTCCGGCCCCGAGGATCCGCGGCTTCTCGATCATCTGTCGAAACTCGGCTTCAGGCAGCCGAGAATGGTCGCCGGCACCATCCAGCAATGGATGGCCGGTGGATACCGGGTCCTCAAGGTCGAGGCGACACGCACCGCCTTCGAGGCGTTCGTGCCCACGCTGATCGACGGCCTGGCGCGCGCCGAGGAGCCGGACAGCGCCGTGATGGCGTTCGATCGTTTCCTGCAGGCGCTTCAGCGCGGTGGCCGGCTGATCTCGCTGCTCAGCCAGAACAGGGATCTCGTCGCGCTGGTCGCGCTGGTGCTCGGCGCGGCGCCGCGGCTCGCCGACATGCTGGCGCGGCGGCCCCAGATCATGGACGGGCTGATCGACCCGCGTTTCTTCGGCGCGATGCCCGACCGGAAGGAACTGTCGGCGCGGCTGGCGGCCACGCTCGAGGACGCCAGTTCCTACGAAGAATTTCTCGACCGGATGCGGCTGTTCGGCCAGGAAAGCCTGTTCCTGATCGGCACGCGCATCCTGTCCGGCACCGTGTCAGCGCGACAGGCGGGGCAGGTGTTCGCCGACGTGGCCGAAGGCATCGTCGATACCGTGCATGGTTTGGTGAAGGATCAATTCGCCGGTCAGTACGGCCGCATCGCGGGACAGGAGACCGCGATCGTGGCGATGGGCAAGCTCGGCAGCCGCGAGATGACAGCGTCGTCCGATCTCGACCTGATCCTGCTGTATGACTTTGATTCCGAGCATCCCGACTCCGACGGCGCGCGGCCGCTGCAGGGCGCGCAATATTTCGCGCGCTTCACCCAGCGCCTCATCAGCGCGTTCACCACGCGGACCAACTACGGCGTTCTCTATGAGGTGGACATGCGGCTGCGGCCTTCCGGGCGTGCCGGTCCCGTCGCGTCGCATATCGACTCGTTCGCCGACTATCAGGAGCACGAAGCCTGGACCTGGGAGCACATGGCGCTCACGCGCGCGCGGGTGATCTCGTCGTCGCCGGCGTTTTGCGCCCAGATCGAACGCGTCATCCGGACCATTCTGACGCGGCGGCGCGATGCCAGGCTGATCGCCAGCGATGTCGCGGAAATGCGCCGCGCGATCGCGCTGGAAAAAGGCGAGCAGGACATCTGGGACCTGAAACACGCCGCTGGCGGCATGGTCGATATCGATTTCATCGCGCAGTATCTTCAACTCGTCCACGCGGCGGACAAACCGGACATTCTCAGCGTCAACACCCAGCAGGCGCTCGACAACGCGCAGCGGCTGGGTGTCCTGTCGTTGCCGGATGCGGAAATCCTGCGGCCCGCCGCGCGGCTCTATCACGATCTCACGCAAATCCTGCGGCTCTGCGTCAGCGACAAATTCAAGCCCGAAACGGCGGGCGACGATTTGCTGCCGGTGATGGCACGGGCCGGAGATGCTCCCGACTTTTCAGCGCTCGAAGCACGCGTCCGCGACACCCAGGCGGATGTGCGCGGCGTGTTTCTCAGACTGATGGAAGGCGGGACCTAGAGCCTTTCCCTCTCTGATGGAATCAGAAGCAGGGCTCTATGATTTCGTTTGACGCGTTTTCTTGACGCGAACGGCACCCACCTTCGGATCAAGCCCGAGGACATGCTTCACACGAAAACGCTCTAGAGTCTGTTTCAACTGAGTTGAATCAGACTCGTCGCTTGTCCTTTTGTTGGAGCATGATCTTTTCCGAAAACCGGTTTCCACTTTTCGGGATCATGCTCTAAGCCGCGACGCTCGCCGCCGGTCGCTCCCGGCAGCCGTGACGGGGCAGGGTGATGCGGACCACAGTCCCCGTTCCAGGTTTCGAACGAAGCCGCATCGACCCGCCGTGCAGGTTGACCAGCGACTTGGCGATCGCCAGCCCAAGTCCCGATCCCGCATGGGTCTTGGTCAACTGGCTCTCGACCTGCTCGAACGGTTGGCCGAGTCTGCCTAACGCGTGTGATGCGATGCCGATGCCGGTGTCGGCAATCGTCAGGGCGATGGAATTCTCGAGCACTTGGCTCCGCACCATGACTCGTCCGCCGTCCGGCGTGAACTTCACCGCATTGGACAGCAGATTGACCATGATTTGTTTGACCGCGCGACGGTCGGCAATGATGGAAATGTCATTGTCGGCTCCGACGTCGAAGGTCAGGCTCCTGTCATTGGTGCGGCCCGTAACGACCCGCAGCGATTCTTCCAGCGTCCTGGTGAGATCGAGCGGCTCCATGTCGAGCGTCATGCGGCCGGCCTCGATCTTGGACATATCCAGGACGTCGTTGATGACTTCGAGCAGATACTGACCGCTGGTCAGAATGTCATGGCAGTATTCGCTGTATTTCGTCGAGCCGAGCGTTCCGAAGATGCCGCTGCTCATGATCTCGGAAAATCCGATGATCGCATTGAGCGGCGTTCGCAGTTCGTGACTCATGTTGGCCAGGAATTTCGATTTCGCCCGGTTGGCGTCCTCGGCGCGATCTTTCTCCTCCGCGTATTTCCGCGCGAGGTCAGCGAGTTCGATCGCCTGTTGCTCGAGCGTCGCCTGCGTGCGTTTGAGATCGATGACGGTCGCCCGCAGCCGGAGGTCGTTTTCCACGAGTTTCTGCTCGTGCTCCTTGATCCGGGTGATGTCGGTACCGACCGACACATAGCCGCCGTCCTTGGTGCGGCGCTCGCTGATGTGAAGCCAATTGCCGTTATCCAGTTGCGCTTCGAATGTCCGCGCGCCGGGATTGGCCGTGCCGGCCTCGGGCTGTCGTGCCCTGATCTCGTGCATGCGGCCGACCTCGATCACGGTCTCGTAGGCCGTGCCGGGAGCGACCGCGCTGTCGGGAAGTTTGTGCAGGCGCTGGAAGTGGGAATTGCAAAGCACCAGGCGATCCTCGGCGTCCCATAGCACAAAAGCCTCCGGGATGGTTTCGATCGCGTCCCGCAGCCGCAGGTCGGCTTCGACGGTTTTCTCGGCGAGGCTCCTCTGTTCGGTGATGTCGACGGCAATGCCGATCAGGTGAGCGCCTCTGCCGGCGGCGCCTTGACCGAGCTCGCAACGCACGCGCAGCCAGATCCAGTGTCCGTCGCTGTGCTGCATCCGGAAGCTCTGGTCGATATGGCCGATCTTTCCCGCGATGAGCTGGTCCGCGATCTCAAACAGGTCGATGTCGTCGGAATTGACCAGCGAACTGACCTCGCCGAAGGTGAGCAGGTCGCTGCGGCTTTCCAGGCCGAGCATGGTGAACATCGATTGCGACCAGAAGATCCGCCCGCGCGACAGATCCCAGTCCCAGAGGCCGCATCGGCCGCGGTTGAGTGCGGTATCGATTCGGCCGCGAACGGCATCGTTGATAAGATCGCCCTCGCGTGCGCGGGTGGACTGCCAGTGAAAGGCAAACCCCAGGATCAGGACCACGAATCCGGTCGTGGCCGACAGCGTGATCGACAGCGCCGTATCCGGGCGCCAAATTGAAACGGTCTTTTCCTGGATGACGGTGACCTGGCCCAGCAACGATCTGACGACGCGCTGGGTCGCGAATGCGCTGCTGCCATCGAGAAGGACGATATCGGTGACGCTCGCAGGCGAGGTGCCGCGCAACGCGGGCGACTGTGCGACGCTGACGAGTTCAAGGATTCGGCTGGTCTCGCCAGGCGCCACCTCGAGCGGGACTCGCGCGAGAACACGCTGATCGGCGCCGGTGACGATGATATGGCGGCCGATTCTGGAGGCGTTCGACGGAGGCGGGACGATCCTGGCGGATCACGCCGACATGCTCAAGCCGCTCGGCCAGCAGATCGGCGAGCGCCAGCAGATCGTGTTTTGTCATTGCCTGCTTTTGCCGGGTCTGATCGATGACCTGCACCAGCGCGCCGATACATATCGTAACCAGGAAAGCGATGATCAGCGCGGGGACGGCGCGGCGAAGCACGGGTTCGGCGACCAACAGCCTGCGGTAGGCAGGTTTTGCGATCGATTGCGCCAATCCCTTGATCGAATCGGATTGAGCGCAAGCGCTCGCCGCCTGAGCGCGCGCCATGCCTTAGGCCCCCGTGAGAATTTCTAGACTTCCGATCCGTAAGAGCAGCCCCGCCCCTCCGAATCGCAACGATTTGAATCCACTTTTTCGGTGCTGTCGAGAGTCAACGATTCGTTAATGCGAAATAAATTTTGTCCAACGGAGATTTCTAAAGTCTCCGAGGCCATCTTGTGAGTCCGAAACAAGAACGTGGCTCTGCGACGGCGATCAGCTTCCGCGCGGCGGCTCCGCGTGACTGATGACGCGTTTGACGCTCGGAAAGGCGCGGCGCAATGCGCGTTCGATCTCGTCGACCTGGTCATGCACCCGGGTGACGCTCATCGAGGGCGCGGCGCGGCAATGGAAGTTGACGATCTCGCCTGCCTCGGTGTTCCGGACGCGTACGTTGTGAATGTCATGGATCGCGCTGCCCGTGGCGAAACCCGACAGGGCCTTGCCAATGACGTCGACCCGCGCAGGGGCGGCATCCGCCCCGAGCGGAAGCTCCGGCTCCAGCGGTTCGATGTGCGTGTCCACCTCGACCTCCGCGCCGAATGCGTGGCGGATGTCATGCTCCAGCCGGTGCGCGATCGCATGGGCGTCCACCAGCGCCATGTCGCCGTCGACCTCGAGGTCGATGCTGACCGTCAGTTTTTCTCCGAGATCGTGTACGGTGACGTGGTGAATCGCGAGCCCCAAATTGTGGGCGATGACCATGATGCGCTCGCGGACGCTTTCGTTGTCGTGCGCAACCGGTATCGCGGTGAACGTCAGATCGGCATCGCCGAGAGCGGCGGACACGGCGTCCTGCGCCTGCTGCTTGATGGCGTCGATGCGGTCGATCGGATAGGTTCGCGGCACTTTGGCGGTTACGTCGACAAAGTGCCGGGGACCGACCATTCGGACCCGCAAACGCTCGATATCGATGACGCCCGGCAACGTCCTGATCGCGACGCCGGCCCGCTCGGCGGCGCCTTCCGGCGCGCGATCCAGCAGGGTTTCCACGGTGGCGCGTCCGAGCCGCAAACCCAGCACGGATATCAGAACGGCGACGCCGATCGCAGCCGCCGCATCGCCCCATGCATAGCCCAGTCCGGACAGCCCAAGCCCGATGATGACGGCGACCGATCCGAGGACGTCGGACGCAAAGTGCAAGGCGTCGGCCTCCAGCGCCTGACTGCGGGTATCAAGCGCAGTCCGGTGTAGCGCGCGGGCGCGCCAGAAATTGACGACAATGTCGACCATCAGCACGATAAACGGAATGGCGGAGAGCGTCGGCGGCGGTACGCCCTCGCGCAAGTGGGCGTAGGCCTGTACCACGATGCCGCCGGCAAGAACGTAGAGAATGGCGATGACGCCAAGAGCCGAAAGGCTTTCGATCTTGCCGTGACCATAGTGATGCTCGTCATCGGCGGGCCGGTCGGAAATCCGCACCACGATCCAGGTTGCGATCGTGGCGACGAGATCGACCGAACTGTGCAATGCCTCGGAAATCAGCGCCAGACTTCCGATCGCCACGCCGACCACGAACTTGGCCGCCGCCATGGTGGCGCTGGCGACTATCGAAATCGCGGCAACCCTTGTTTTGGAATTGGAGGCGAAACCCGGCATCCGCGGAGGTTTAGCAGTCCGCCACCCAGGATAAAAGCGCGCACGATCGCGCAACCGCCACTCATTCGCGGCTTGGTCCGTTATTGCGAATTGTTCCGATTTCAGATGCCAATGCCGCGTGGTCCGCTGACGCTCATTGGGATCGTGATCCATTCCATCGTGCTGCAAACCAGCCGCTAGCGGCAGCGACCGCGAGACCCGCACACGCGGCCATGGCATCGACCAGAAAATCCTCCAGCCGCGCATGGCGGCCGGGCGCCCATAGTTGCATGATCTCGAGCAGACCGATCAGCATGACGGATATGGCCGCGACAAGCAGATGCCGGTGCGGAAAGGCAAGGCCGACGGCCAGGCCAACCAGAACGAAGGCGAGGGCGTGTTCACCGTCCTGCCCGAGCGAGGAGTGCGGGCGATAGCGCGGCGGTCCCAGCGTCGCGAACACGACCGCCGCGATCAGGGCGAAGGCGCCCATGCGGAAGAGATTCCTCATCGCCAGCGCATAGCACGATTTGCCGCAAAGGGGGCGAGGACCGGCGTCGCTCGGATTTGTACCGGAAGGACGGTCAGATGCGGCGAAGGGCAGCTCGAAGTAAGCTGTTATAAATCACATAAGGTGTGTTTTTTTGGCTGGATTTCGAAATATTGTTTTCCCGGCCGAATCAACAGACAGGATCGATGATGGCAACCCAGATGACGAAATCGCAGCTCGTTGAGAAAGTCTCGGCTCAGGCCGGATTATCGAAAAAGGATGTAAAGGGCGTTCTCGAGGCGCTTGCGACCACAGGCTACAAGGAACTCAAGAAAACCGGCACCTTCCTGCTGCCGGGCTTTGCCAAGTTCGTGGTCATCAAGAAGCCGGCGACCAAGGCACGCAAGGGCACCAACCCGTTCACCGGCGAGCCCATGACCTTCAAGGCGAAGCCGGCCCGAAAGATTGTCAGGGCGCGGCCGGTCAAGGCTGCGAAAGACGCGGTGTGATGCAGGGGCCCTTCGGGGCCCTTGTTTTTTGGCGGTCACGGTCCGGTTGCTGTTCGCCGGCAGCGGGTCTCCGGCGGCGGCTGGCTGGCGTGGCGGATTTGCCCGCAGACACCACGACATCACATTCCCGTGCAGGGCGAGCGCACCCTGCATCAGGTGCAGACCAATCATACATTGTGCAAAAGGACATAGGACGAAAATCGGAGTTACAAAGTTCGCGGGCCGTAGTTCTATTTGACCAATGAGAAAATCGCCTGGGAGGCTCCCGTGGCTGCGATTAAATTGACGGTCAATGGCAAGCCGGTTTCGGCTGACGTTGAAGACCGGACGCTTCTCGTTCACCTCCTGCGCGATCATCTGGGACTGACCGGCACGCATGTCGGCTGCGATACCAGCCAATGCGGCGCATGCACCGTTCATGTCGACGGCCGTGCGGTCAAGTCATGCACGGTTCTGGTCGGGCAGGCCAACGGCACAAGCATCACGACTATCGAAGGCATCGCCAATGGCGACGAACTGCATCCGATGCAGGCGGCGTTCCGCGACAATCACGGGCTCCAGTGCGGTTTCTGCACGCCCGGCATGATCATGGCTTCGATCGACATCGTGCGCCGCCACGGCGCGGGGCTGACCGAGGACATCCTGCGCCAGGAGCTGGAAGGCAACATCTGCCGCTGCACCGGCTATCACAACATCGTCAAATCGGTGCTCGATGCCGCCGGCCGGATGACGACGGCGCAGGCCGCGGAATAACCCCGCAGGCCGCTCAGGAAACTCCGGTCGCGCCGTATTCGATGGAAGAGGCGCGGCATCACTCCGAAGGGAGCGAATGATGGGAATCGAGGGAATCGGCGCCCGCGCGCTGCGCAAGGAAGACAAACGCTTCATCACCGGCAGGGGCCGCTACGTCGATGATATCCGCCTGCATGGCATGACCTATGCGGCGTTCGTGCGCAGCCCCCACGCCCACGCCAAGGTGACCGCGATCGACATCGCGCCGGCGCTTGCGATGCCGGGGGTGGTTGCCGTCCTGACCGGCAGGGAGCTCGTCGACGACAAGATCGGCAACCTGATCTGCGGCTGGATGATCCACTCCAAGGACGGCTCAGCGATGAAGATGGGGGTGTGGCCCGCAATGGCGCCGGAGACCGTGCGCTTCGTCGGGCAGGCCGTTGCCGTTGTCATCGCCGAGACGCGCAACCAGGCGCGCGATGCGGCCGAAGCGGTTGTGGTGACATACGAAGAGCTTCCCGCCGTCGTCGATATGCGCGAGGCGGTCGTGGACGGCGCGCCGCAGCTTCATCCGGAGGCGCCGGGCAACGTGATATTCGATTGGACGCTCGGCGACGAAGCTGCGACCGATGCGGCGTTCAAGGCGGCCGCGAATGTGGTTTCACTCGACATCACCAACAATCGTCTGGCTCCCAATGCGATCGAGCCTCGCGCTGCGATTGCGGAGTATGATCCGGCGGAGGAGCACTTCACGCTCTACACGACCTCGCAGAATCCGCATGTGGCGCGGCTCGTGCTCTCGGCGTTCTACAACATCGCCCAGGAGCACAAGCTGCGCGTGATTGCCCCCGACGTCGGCGGCGGGTTCGGCTCGAAAATCTTCATCTACCCCGAGGAGATGGTGGCGCTGTGGGCCGCGAAGAAAACCGGCCGCCCGGTGAAATGGACCGCCGACCGCACCGAGTCATTCCTGACCGACGCGCACGGCCGCGATCATCTGACCAGGGCCGAGATGGCGTTCGATAAGGACCACAGGATCACGGGATTGCGCGTCAAGACCCATGCCAATCTCGGCGCCTACATGTCGCTGTTCTCCTCCTCGGTGCCGACCTATCTCTACGCCACGCTGCTGTCGGGCCAGTATAACATCCCCAACATCTTCGCCGAGGTGATCAGCGTCTATACAAATACCGCGCCGGTGGACGCCTATCGCGGCGCGGGCCGGCCCGAGGCGAGCTACGTGGTGGAGCGGCTGATGGAAACCGCGGCGCGCCAGCTCAAGGTCGATCCGACCGAACTGCGGCGCAAGAACTTCATCACCCAATTTCCGCATCAGACGCCGGTCATCATGGCTTACGACACGGGCGACTTTCATGCGTCGCTCGATGCCGCCATGAAGGCGATCGACTATGCCGGATTCGCAGCGCGCAAGGCCAAGGCAAAGAGCGAGGGCAGGCTGCGCGGCATCGGCGTGTCCTGCTATATCGAAGCCTGCGGCATCGCGCCGTCAAAGGCCGTCGGCAGCCTCGGAGCCGGCGTCGGCTTGTGGGAATCCGCGGAGGTGCGGGTCAATCCGGTCGGGACCATAGAAGTTTTGACCGGATCGCACAGCCACGGCCAGGGACACGAGACGGCATTCGCGCAAGTGGTCGCCGGCCGGCTCGGAATTTCGATCGATCAGGTCCAGATCGTGCATGGCGACACCGACAAGGTGCAGTTCGGCATGGGCACCTACGGCTCGCGCTCGGCTGCCGTGGGCCTGTCGGCCATCGTCAAGGCGATGGAGAAGGTCGAGGCCAAGGCGAAGAGGATCGTCGCGCATCAGCTCGAGGCCTCGGAAAACGACATCGTCATCGAGGAGGGACAGTTCAAGGTTGCCGGCACCGACAAGACCATCGCACTGCCGATGGTGGCGCTCGCTGCCTACACCGCGCACAACCTGCCCGACGGCATGGAGCCGGGGCTGAAGGAGAGCGCGTTCTACGACCCGACCAACTTCACGTTTCCGGCGGGCGCCTACATCTGCGAGGTCGAGGTCGACGCCGGCACGGGCAAGACGACATTCGTCAACTTCGTCGCGGCGGATGACTTCGGCCGCCTCATCAATCCGATGATTGTCGAAGGGCAGGTCCATGGCGGTCTCGCGCAGGGCATCGGTCAGGCGCTGCTGGAGCACGCGGTCTATGACGAGAACGGCCAGTTGCTCACCGCCTCGTTCATGGACTATGCAATGCCGCGCGCCGAGGACCTGCCGTCCTTCAAAATCCAGCACACCATGACGGAGTGCCCGGGCAATCCGCTCGGCGTGAAG
>NZ_MKRN01000087.1:0-468 GCF_001896955.1 Nitrobacter sp. 62-13
ACCTTGTCGCTGTCCTCAGCGGCCGCGGATCGTCGCGCCGCCTCGCCGAGCTCGCGCACGTCCACGGCCTGACCGCCGACGGCGACTACCACGTCACCCCCGCAACCTTGCCCGCCACAGGAGATCGTGCGTGATCCTCAAGCTCCAGAACTTTCGTCGTCATCTTGCCTCCGCAACCACGGCCGCTGTCGTCAGCCTCGCGCTCGCCCCGGGCGCACATGCCTCTGGCTCCTCAATGCCGTGGGAGCAGCCGCTTGAACAAATCCTTCAGTCGATCGAAGGACCGGTCGCGAAGATCATCGCGGTGATCATCATCATCGTTACAGGCTTGACCCTCGCGTTCGGCGACACGAGTGGTGGCTTTCGGAGACTCGTTCAGATCGTCTTCGGCCTCTCGATCGCTTTCGCGGCCAGTTCGTTCTTTCTCAGCTTCTTCAGCTTCGGCGGCGGAGTGCTCGTCTGATGCCG
>NZ_MKRN01000087.1:611-1992 GCF_001896955.1 Nitrobacter sp. 62-13
GCTCTGGCTCGTCGGTCTCGGACTCTGGGCTGCCGGCCACTTCGCGGCCGTATGGGCAGCCAAACGCGATCCAATGTTCGTGGAAGTGATCCGCCGGCATCTGCGCATCCCCTCCTTCCTCGCGGTCTGAGCCTGCCATGATGAACCTCGCCGAATACCGCCGCACCGCTACTCGCCTCGCAGATTTCCTGCCTTGGGTCGCGCTTGTTGGCCAAGGAGTCGTTCTGAACAAGGACGGCTCATTTCAACGCAGCGCAAGCTTTCGCGGTCCAGATCTGGACTCCGCTGTTGCAGCGGAACTGGTTGGCGTGGCGGCAAGGCTTAACAACGCTTTCCGCCGTCTCGGTTCGGGCTGGGCGATTTTTGTAGAGGCGCAGCGCTACCCCTCCAACCGCTATCCGGACAGCATCTTTCCCGATCCCGCGTCTGCGTTGCTCGATGCCGAGCGCAAGGCTGATTTCGAGGAAGAAGGCGCACATTTCGAGTCCCGCTACGTCCTCACGTTCGCTTGGCTGCCGCCGGCCGAGGATGCCGCGCGCGCGGAGGCTTGGCTCTACGAGGGAAGGGAACGGTCAGGTGTCGACCCTCACGAGATTCTGCGAGCCTTCGTCGACCGCACCGACCGCGTGCTCGCGCTGCTCCACGGCTTCATGAAGGAATGCCGTTGGCTGGATGACAGCGAGACGCTGACCTACCTGCATTCCTGCGTTTCCACTAAGCGCCATCGTGTCCGTGTTCCCGAGACACCGATGTATCTCGATGCGCTGCTGGCCGACCAGCCTCTCACCGGAGGCCTTGAGCCTCGTCTCGGCGATCAGCATCTGCGCACACTCACCATCGTAGGCTTCCCGACCGCGACGACGCCCGGCATCCTCGACGAGTTGAACCGGCTCGCATTCCCCTATCGTTGGGCAACACGTGCGATCCTGCTCGACAAGACCGACGCGACCAAGCTGCTCACCCGCATCAGGCGGCAATGGTTCGCAAAGCGGAAAAGCATTGCGGCCATCGTCAAAGAAGTCATGACGAATGAGGCGTCGGTCCTCGTAGACACCGACGCCGCCAACAAGGCCGCCGACGCCGACATGGCCCTTCAGGAACTCGGCGCGGATCTCGCCGGCATGGCCTACGTGACGGCTACGATTACCGTGTGGGACGGCGATCCACGCTTAGCCGACGAGAAGCTGCGCCTCGTCGAGAAGGTGATCCAGAGCCGCGACTTCACTGCGATGCTCGAGACCGTCAACGCGGTCGACGCCTGGCTCGGAAGCCTGCCCGGCCATCTGTATGCCAACGTCCGGCAGCCGCCGATCTCGACGCTCAACCTGGCGCACATGATTCCACTCTCGGCCGTCTGGGCCGGCCCTCAGCAAGATGAGCA
>NZ_MKRN01000087.1:2000-3860 GCF_001896955.1 Nitrobacter sp. 62-13
CCGCTTTTCGCTCCACGTTGGCGATGTGGGCCACACCTTGGTCGTGGGGCCAACCGGCTCCGGCAAATCAGTGCTGCTCGCGTTAATGGCCCTGCAATTCCGCCGCTACGAGCGCAGTCAGGTCTTCGCGTTTGACTTCGGCGGTTCGATCCGCGCCGCCGCGCTGGCGATGGGCGGAGACTGGCACGACCTCGGCGGCGGCCTCACGGAAGGTTCCGAAATATCCGTCTCTCTCCAGCCACTCGCACGCATCCATGACACCTATGAGCGGGCCTGGGCGGCTGACTGGATCGTCGCCATCCTGATGCGCGAAGGCGTTGCGATCACCCCGGAAGTCAAGGAGCACATCTGGACGGGGCTGACCTCGCTTGCCTCCGCACCTGTCGAGGAGCGGACGATTACCGGCCTGACGGTGCTGCTACAATCGAACGACCTCAAACAGGCAATTCGACCCTATTGCGTTGAAGGCCCCTATGGCCGGCTGCTGGACGCGGAATTCGAGCATTTGGGTTCGGCCGCTGTTCTAGCCTTCGAGATCGAGGGTCTTGTCGGAAGCGGAGGGGCGCCCGCCGTCCTGTCCTACCTGTTTCATCGTATCTCCGACAGGCTCGACGGCTCGCCGACCCTGCTCATCATCGACGAGGGGTGGCTGGCGCTAAACGATCCCGGCTTTGCCAAGCAGCTCACAGAGTGGCTTGTCACGCTCCGCAAGAAGAACGCGTCGGTCGTCTTCGCAACCCAGTCGCTTGCACAGATCGAGAAGAGCACGATCGCTGCCGAAATCGTCGACAGTTGCCACACGCGGCTGCTGTTGCCCAACGACCGGGCGATCGAACCGCAGATCACCAGCATTTATCGCCGGTTTGGGCTCAATGATCGCCAGATAGAGATTCTCGCGCGAGCCACGCCGAAACAGGACTACTACTGCCAATCCCGACGCGGCAATCGCCTTTTCGAGCTGGGCCTCTCCGACGTCGGCCTCGCCCTCTGCGCCGCATCCGCAAAGGATGATCAGGCGTTGATCGCCAGCATCCTGGCCGAGCACGGCCGGGAGGGGTTTCTCCCTGCGTGGCTCGAGGCCCGCGGCGTGAGCTGGGCCGTCGATCTCCTTCCCAACTTCCCGACGCTCCTCCCCGAACACTCAAAGGAGGCTCAACCATGAGCACCCGTCAATCCCGCTCGCGCGCGGCAGTCCTCGCCGCCACCATCTTCTCACTTCCGATATCACTTATGCCGCTGGTGGTCACGCCCGCTTCGGCGCAGTGGATCGTCTACGACCCGACGAACTACGTGCAGAACGTGCTTCAAGCGGCACGCGCGCTTGAGCAGATCAACAATCAGATCACCTCGCTTCAGAACGAAGCGCAGATGTTGATCAACCAGGCACGGAATCTCGCCAGCCTGCCGTACTCCTCGCTCCAGCGGCTGCAACAGTCGATCCAGCGGACCCAGCAGTTCCTCGGCCAAGCGCAAAACATCGCCTTCGACATCCAGCAGATCGACCAGGCTTTTCAGACGACGTATGGCAGTGCCTCGCTGTCCGCGTCCGACCAGCAACTCATCGCCGACGCTCGCACCCGATGGCAGAACACCGTGGGCGGCTTGCAGGACGCGATGCGCGTGCAGGCGACAGTGGTCGGCAATCTCGACACCAGCCGCGCCGAGATGTCAGCGCTCATCGGCCAAAGCCAAGGTGCGACCGGCGCCCTGCAAGCCGCCCAGGCCGGCAACCAGATCCTCGCCCTACAAGCCCAGCAGCTCGCAGACCTCACCGCCGTTGTAGCCGCCGATGGCCGCGCCCGTGCGCTCGCAGAGGCGGAGCGCGCGGCCGCTGCGGAGCAGGGCCGCGAGCAGCGCCGG
>NZ_MKRN01000087.1:3896-5235 GCF_001896955.1 Nitrobacter sp. 62-13
TGGACGGAAAGATGCTCGCCCGGCTCGGTGCCGTCGCCTTCGTTGCCGTCGCAATTACCGCGACGGTCGTCGAGCTGACCCGGAAGGAGGAGCGGCCGGAGATGGAGTCCGCCCGTCCGGCGCAGACAAACGCGTTGGACCCGCTGAGCGCCGAACTGTTCCGTTGTCAGAGCCTCGGAGAGGCCGGTCCGCGCGATCCCGCATGCCTGCGCGCCTGGGCTGAGAGCCGTCGACGCTTCCTGACACCTGGGACCGGCAACGCGACAGCGGATCGAGAACAGTCACGAGCGCCCGCCGAAGGCTCATCCGCGAGCGAAGCGCGCCGTCGTGACGCGGCGCCGCAGACCGAGGACGCCGAGTAGCGCCATGGGGGGCACGGGGGTCATCGATCATTTCCTGGAGGTCTTCACCCGCTACATCGACAGCGGGTTCGGCCTGTTGGGCGGCGAGGTCGCATTCATCGCGACAACGCTGATCGTGATCGACGTGACGCTCGCGGCGCTGTTCTGGAGCTGGGGCGCGGACGACGACATCATCGCCAGGCTAGTCAAGAAGACATTGTTCGTCGGTGTCTTCGCCTACATCATTGGCAATTGGAACAATCTCGCCCGCATCGTCTTCGAGTCCTTTGCCGGCCTCGGCCTCAAGGCTTCCGGCACCGGCTTCTCAACCGCCGATCTGCTACGCCCCGGCCGTGTTGCACAGACCGGCCTCGACGCCGGACGGCCGCTGCTCGACTCAATCTCGGGCCTCATGGGCTATTGGTCGTTCTTCGAGAACTTCATTCAGATCGCGTGCCTCTTCCTCGCCTGGGCGCTCGTGCTGCTCGCGTTTTTTATTCTCGCCGTGCAGTTGTTCGTGACGCTCATCGAGTTCAAGCTCACTACGCTTGCGGGCTTTGTGCTCATCCCATTCGGGCTGTTCGGCCAGTCCGCCTTTATGGCCGAGCGCGTGCTCGGCAACGTCATCAGCTCCGGCATCAAGGTGCTGGTGCTGGCCGTGATTATCGGCATCGGCTCGACGCTATTTGCCGAGTTCACCGCCGGCTTCGGTGGCGCCAGCCCGACCATCGATCAGGCCATGGCCATCGTGCTGGCGGCGCTGTCGCTGCTCGGCCTCGGGATATTCGGTCCTGGGATCGCAAGCGGCATTGTCTCGGGCGGCCCACAACTCAGCGCCGGAGCCGCCATCGGCACGGGCCTCGCGGCTGGCGGCGCCGCAGTCGCCGCAGGCGCGGCCGGCGGGCTTGCGGTACGTGGCGGCGCTGCGGCCCTCTCTGGCACGGCCGCGGCCGCCCGCGGGGGTGCAGCCGTGGCGGGAGGCGCGGCAACTGCCTACA
>NZ_MKRN01000088.1 GCF_001896955.1 Nitrobacter sp. 62-13
CCCGCATGATCGACAGATAGTAGAGACCGAGCACGATGTCCTGGCTCGGCACGATGATCGGCTGGCCGTTCGCCGGATGCAGGATGTTGTTGGTCGACATCATCAGCACGCGCGCCTCGAGCTGCGCCTCGAGCGACAGCGGAACATGCACGGCCATCTGGTCGCCGTCGAAGTCGGCATTGAACGCGGCGCAAACCAGCGGGTGAAGCTGGATCGCCTTGCCCTCGATCAACACCGGCTCGAACGCCTGAATGCCGAGACGATGCAAGGTCGGCGCGCGGTTCAACAGCACCGGATGCTCGCGGATAACCTCGTCGAGAATGTCCCAGACCTCGGGGCGCTCCTTCTCGACCAGCTTCTTCGCCTGCTTCACCGTGGTGGACAGACCCTTGGCGTCGAGCCGCGAGTAGATGAACGGCTTGAACAGCTCCAGCGCCATCTTCTTCGGCAGGCCGCACTGATGCAGCTTCAGTTCGGGGCCGACGACGATGACGGAGCGGCCGGAATAATCGACGCGCTTGCCGAGCAGGTTCTGGCGGAAGCGGCCCTGCTTGCCCTTCAGCATGTCGGCGAGCGATTTCAGCGGTCGCTTGTTGGCGCCGGTGATGACGCGGCCACGGCGACCATTGTCGAACAGCGCGTCGACCGCTTCCTGAAGCATGCGCTTTTCGTTGCGGATGATGATGTCCGGCGCGCGCAGCTCCATCAGCCGCTTCAAACGGTTGTTGCGGTTGATGACGCGGCGGTACAGGTCGTTGAGATCGGAGGTGGCGAAGCGGCCGCCGTCGAGCGGAACCAGCGGACGCAGGTCTGGCGGAATCACCGGCACCACGGTCAGGATCATCCACTCCGGCTTGTTGCCGGAGAAGCGGAAGGCCTCGACGATCTTCAGGCGCTTGGCGAGCTTCTTGTGCCGGATATCGGACTCCGTCGCCTGCATTTCGGCGCGCAGTTCCGCCTCGAGCTTTTCGAGCTCAAGCCCCTTCAGCAGTTCGCGGATCGCCTCCGCGCCGATCATGGCGGTGAAGCTGTCCTGGCCGTACTCGTCCTGCGCGCGGAGGTATTCCTCCTCCGACAGCAACTGCCGGTCCTTGAGCGCGGTGAGGCCCGGCTCGAGGACGACGTAATATTCGAAATAGAGGATGCGCTCGAGATCCTTCAGCGTCATGTCGAGCAGAAGGCCGATGCGCGAGGGCAGCGATTTCAGGAACCAGATGTGGGCAACCGGCGCGGCCAGCTCGATATGGCCCATGCGCTCGCGCCGCACGCGCGACAGCGTCACCTCCACCGAGCACTTCTCGCAGATGATGCCCTTGTACTTCATCCGCTTGTACTTGCCGCACAGGCATTCGTAGTCCTTGATCGGCCCGAAGATGCGGGCGCAGAACAGGCCGTCGCGCTCCGGCTTGAACGTGCGGTAGTTGATGGTCTCCGGCTTCTTGATTTCGCCGTAGGACCAAGACAGAATTTTCTCCGGCGACGCGATTGAAATCCGGATTTGGTCGAAGACCTGTGCCGGGGTCGTCGGATTGAACAGGTTCATCACTTCTTGGTTCATGGTCTTCTCCTCGACGGCCGTGTCCCGGATGCTGCGCAGCGCCAGGTGTTTCGCTGCTGATCCAGGACCTCAACGGTCCGCGGAATTCGTTACGGTCCCGGTTCTGCCACGCATCGCCCGTGATGCGCCGCGGCCGGGATAGGCGCTCTCAAACTGTCACTCGGCCGCTTCGGACGTCGGCGTCGCGCCGCCGATCTTGGAATTGTGCAGATCGACATTGAGGCCCAGCGAGCGCATTTCCTTGACCAGCACG
>NZ_MKRN01000089.1:0-3510 GCF_001896955.1 Nitrobacter sp. 62-13
CGGCGCGCTGCCGCTGGCGATCCTGCGCGAATATGGCATCGAGGTGATGACGGTGGCGGAGCGCCTGATCGAAAAGGCCGTCATCCAGATGCTGGAAATCGAGAAGACCGTGACGGAAGGCGCGGGCGCGGCCGCGCTGGCGGCGCTGATGAGCAATCCCGCCCGGTTTGTCGGACGGAAAGTCGGGTTGATCATATCCGGCGGCAACATCGACACGCGCACGCTCGCCAATGTGCTGATGCGCGGACTGGTGCGCGACGGCCGGCTGATCGATCTCGTGGTGGAGATATCCGACAAGCCGGGCGCGCTGGCCGAACTCGCCTGCATCATTGCAGAGCTTCGCGGCAACATCGTCGAGGTGCAGCATCAGCGCCTGTTCAGCGCGTTGTCCGCCAACATGACCGAGGTCGAACTGGTGATCGAAGCGCAGGACACGGCGCACGGCAGCGCCATCGTTGCCGGCCTTGAAGCAAAAGGCGTGAGGGCGCGCCGCCGCGACCGGCTGGTACTGTCCCGGGATTTGAACGAATGACGATAGCCTCGTTGCGGCGAGAGCCGCAGCATGGAAAGCGGGAAGGCGGCCAAATTTGATCGACATGCGGACCATTTGCTGATGCCGAAGATTTTCACCGATCCCGCCGCGATCGTCGACGACATCATTCGTGATGTCGGTCCTCATCTGATGGTGGGATTGCCGCTCGGGCTCGGCAAGGCCAATCACATCATCAATGCGCTTTATCAGCGCGCCGCCGCGGATCGCAGTCTCGACCTGACTTTCTTCTCCGCGCTGACGCTGGAGAAACCGCGGCCGTCGAACGAATTGGAGAAGCGGTTCATCGCACCGGTGATCGATCGCCTGTTCGGCGGCTGGCCCGACCTCGATTACGCCGCCGCCTTGCACAAAGGCGAGCTGCCGCCGAACATCAAGGTCACCGAATTCTTTTTCCTGGCCGGTAAGTGGCTGCGCAACGCCTATGCCCAGCAACACTACATCGCCGCCAACTACACCCACGCTGCATCCTATATCCTCGACCGCGGCCTCAACGTCATCACCCAGCTCGTGGCCAAGCGCGTCGTGGACGGCGAGACGCGCTACAGTCTGAGCTGCAACACCGACACCACGCTCGATCTTCTGCGCGCCCGCGCTGCCGGCCGGGCGTCGTTCAAGCTGGTGGGGCAGGTCAATTCGCAACTGCCGTTCATGCCCGGCGCCGGCGATCTGCCGGCCAGTGAATTCAGCGCCATCCTGGACAGCCCCGAGACCGATTTTCCCCTGTTTGCGCCGCCGTCCGAGCCTGTGTCGGATACCAAATACGCCATCGGCCTGCACGCGGCGGGGCTCATCAAGGACGGCGGCACGTTGCAGATCGGCATCGGCCAGGTCGGCGACGCGCTGGCGCAAAGCCTGATCCTGCGTCATCGCGACAACGCGCGTTTTCGCGACATCGCGGCGCGGCTCGCGCCGAATAGCGCGATGAAAGAAACCGCGCCGTTCGCAACCGGGCTTTATGGCGTCAGCGAAATGGTGTTCGAGGCGTTCCTCGGGCTGATCGAGGCAGGCGTGCTCAGGCGCGAGGTCGACGGCGCTGTCCTGCACGGCGCGTTCTTTCTGGGTCCGCAATCGTTATACCGCGCCTTGCGCGAGATGACGCCCGCGCAGCGCACGCGCATCCAGATGACGGCGGTGTCCTTCACCAACGAATTGTACGGCGATGAGGCCGCCAGGCGCCGCGCCCGCGTCGACGCGCGCTTCGTCAACAACGCCATGATGGCGACCCTGATGGGAGCCGCGATCTCCGACGGTCTCGACAACGGTCAGGTGGTGAGCGGCGTCGGCGGTCAGTACAATTTCGTCGCGCAGGCCTTCGCGCTCGAAGGCGCGCGTTCGATTCTTACGCTGGAATCGACGCGGCGCGAGAAGCACGGCGTGGTGTCCAACATCCGCTGGTCCTATGGTCATGGCACCATCCCGCGCCACCTGCGCGATATCGTCGTCACCGAATACGGCGTGGCGGATCTGCGCGGCAAGTCCGACGCCGAGGTGATCGCGGCGATGCTCAACGTCGCGGATTCACGTTTCCAGGACCGGTTGATGCGGCAGGCGGTCGATGCGGGAAAGCTGCCGCGCGATCACCGGATTCCGGCGGCGCATTGCGACAATACGCCGGCGCGTGTCGCCGCTGCGCTGAAGCCCGCGCAAGCGGCTGGCCTGCTGCCGGCGTTTCCGTTCGGCAGCGATTTCACCGAGGTGGAACAGCGGCTGATCCCCGCGCTCGAATTCCTGCGCGATGCATCGCGCTCGCCATTGGCTCTCGCCGGTTTGCTGATGGAAGGATTGCGCCCCGGCGATGCGTCGATACAGCCTGCGCTCGCGCGCATGGGACTCGATCGTCCGAATTTGTTTTCGGACAGGCTCTATCGCGCGTTGCTCAACGGCGCGCTGAAGCGAAGCGGCGGGACATAAGCCGTCGTGAGGGTGACGCGCGTCTTCGCGCAGACGATCCGGCCGATCCAAAAAAAAGTTTCGCGATGATGGATGAACACGCGGATCAAGCCCGCGTATGATGGCGTCTGCATGAACGGGATATGTGGACACGCGTTTTTCGATTATCTGTTCCTGTTGTTCGGCTTGCGCTTCTCGACGAACGCCGCCATGCCTTCGGCGCGGTCTTCCAGCGCGAAGGTCGAGCGGAACAAGTCGCGTTCGACGTTCATGCCTTCCGACAGCGTCGTCTCGAAAGCGCGATTGACGGCGCTCTTGGCCATCGCCGCGGCGGGACGGGACATCGAGGCGATCTTCTCGGCGGCGGCGATCGCTTCGTCCATCAACCTGTCGACGGGCACGATGCGGCTCACAAGCCCCGACCGCTCGGCTTCCGTCGCGTCCATCATCCGCCCGGTGAGACAGAGGTCCATCGCCTTGGCCTTGCCGACGGCGCGGGTCAGGCGCTGGGTGCCGCCGATGCCGGGAATGGTGCCGAGCGTGATTTCGGGCTGCCCGAATTTCGCGGTGTCGGAGGCGATGATGAAGTCGCACATCATGGCGAGTTCGCAGCCGCCGCCGAGCGCATAGCCGCTTACCGCCGCGACCGTCGGCTTGCGGCAGATGGCGACGCGATCGCTGCCGATCGCCTGGAAGTCCTCGGTGAACATATCGATGAAGTTTTTCGGCTGCATTTCCTTGATGTCGGCGCCGGCGGCAAAAGCCTTTTCGTTGCCGGTGATCAGGATGCAGCCGATGCCATCGTCGGCCTCGAGATCGTCAACCGCGGTCGCGATTTCGCGAAACACTGCGAATGACAACGCGTTGAGAATTTTCGGCCGGTTCAGCCTGATGATGCCGACCGCGCCCTTGCTCTCGACAACGATGTGTTCGAACTTGCTCATGATCCAACCCGCTTATCTCGCTGCACGCCGCGACGGATGTGTGTCGGCTGGCAATGTGCCTGCGGTCAAGCGACGCCGCAAGGCTGCGCTCGTTTGCGCCGGCCTGCGGCGCCGACGGCACTG
>NZ_MKRN01000089.1:3544-16549 GCF_001896955.1 Nitrobacter sp. 62-13
GGCCGCGGAGCCGAGCATGAGCAGGCCGCCGAAGGCGATGAAGATCTTGCCGATCAGAGAGGCATGGTTCCAGGCGGAGTTGTCGCTCGCCGTCGCGGCCTGTGCGGTTGTGTCGGCGTTGCTCACGGACGGTGCGACGTCGATGGAAGCCAGTGCGAGATGAGGCGTGGCGGGTTTGTCGTCGATCAGGGCGCGGTCGATTTCATTGAGTTCGTCGGGCGAAACGATATCCGCGACAGCCGCGGAGGTCGTATTGTCGGCTTGCGGCGCGGGATCGTCCTGATTGGTGGACAGCATCTGGCCGGCAGTGCTGGCGAGCGTACCCGCTTCCGTCTTGGGCAGATCTTCGGCGCCAGGCATCACGGCATTGGCATTTGCGTCCGCGATCGTCGGCGGTAGCGGTATCTGCTTGTCCTCAGCCGCTGCCTCGTGTGCCGTTGTCGTCTCGTGAGCTTTCGTATCGGCCTTCGCTTCCGGCTTGGTCGATTTCCGCGCGCGTGCGTGCCGCTTGTGTGACCTGTGGCTGGTGGTGAGCTTGATCGGTGCTCCGGCACTTTCAGCATGAGGGGCCACACCGGCCGGTTCCGCCGCGCTGTCGGTCGCGCGCATTGGCCCCGCCAACCCCAAACAGAGCCCTGCTGCGATGATCAACGCCGAGCGCCCACTGGCCTTGATGTTCATGGCAATCTCCCCGTTTGTCAGCCAATCGGCCGACAAAAGAAACGCCGGGCGTGGCCACACCGGGGCAGAAAAAGGGAATTTCGACGACCGTGGCGAAACCACGGCGCTTCCACCGAAATGAAGCGGCCGCGCGCGTCAGCCTGCTTCAGCCGCTTGTTGCGTTCGGTGAAAACGCAGCACCTGTTGCGCAGTGGAGGGGCGCAGACGTTCATAAGTCTGCTCCGCGGCGTTGATATCTGTCACCTCGATCTCCGCGAGGTCCTTGCGCATGTTGATGATGGTTTTGACGGTCGGCCAGGACAGCCCGCTGACCTTCGCCAGAATGAGCACGCCCTCGGTTTTGGATTCGATCATCATTTTCTCGGCGACGGCGATCGAGACATTGGCGAGGCAGGCGATGGCGGCGTTGGTTTCGTCGAACTTGCCAGCGTTTGCAAACGAAGCGACTTCTTTTTCGTCGAGCCGTCCGTCTTCGTACAGAGACCGGACCAGTCCGTGCGCGATGGTGGTATCCTCGCTGATGGCTGCCGGCGACGAACGCGCTCGCCGTGCTACTTCGCTCACGGCGGCCGAAACATCGTTCACCCGATCCGGATTGGCCGCCGCGAGACGGGCCTTCACCGAGGCGGAGGCCTTTGCGATCAGCTTCAGATAATGATGCCGCGGGATCGACGGCCGAAGGCCAACGCAGGTTGCTATGTCATCGTCGGCCTCGGCGCGCGCGACGAGCCTGGTGAAGCCTTGCTCGGAGAATTCCGCCCCCGGATTGTTGACGGTGCTCTTGACGACCTCGTCGTTGCCTCGCTCCACCAGAACGTCGGTGACTGCTCCGCTCAGGACTTTCCGCGTCGAGATCGCCAGCAGATGCGCCTGGCTTTTGCTGCAGGCGTTTTCGATCAATGCGTCGTCGCCGAGCCGTTCGGATAGCGACAGCACTGGCGCGGCGATTTCGATCAGATCGTCGAAGGCCAGCGCGTGAATGATCTGCGGCGGAGCCTTGGCAACGGGAGCGAGACGTCTGGCGAGCAATGCTTTCGCCGAGGTCTCGATGTGCCGGATCAGGCAATTGAACACGTCGTCAAAGACGGTGATCTGGTCGTCGGAATAGTCGATCGCGTTGTTCAGGAAGAGGTCGGTGACCTGCCGTAGCGTCTCGACCCGCCGCGCGACGGTGCCATGGGCAAGAACGGTCTGAAGTTCGTCGAGCAGACTCGCCGAGGAAACGGCCGATTTGGAAGCCATGGCTCTATCCTAGAGTTCCCACATCGTACGCAGCGACATTCTGCTCGCCTGGGATCCGAATCGCGATCGGAAACGGTACGGTAGAAGCGTAGATCAGAAGCACCCGTCGATGACGTAGCTTGACGGGGAATCTACGGGGAAAAGCCTTTAGGTTTGGTATCTTTTGGCTGGCTCCGATGGCCAGCGGTATCGTTAACAGGTTCTTTCGTCACGGGAATTTTCGTCCGCCCGATGGCTGCGAGGTTCATGGCCGCGCTGGCGGGCCTGCCCCATATTGTGGCTCCTCTCTCCAGGCAGACCGGGGTGCCTTGCCCTTTCCGCTGATTCAGGCACAACCTAGCAGAGTGCTATCCGCGTCGCTGAAATACTGGCGAGCGAATATCGATTCAGAACCTGCGCTAGACCCTGTTTGCGGCCGGTGGCCCTTTCGCATTGCAAGAACCTCGTACCGCACCGGGATGCAAACGTTAGAATTAGACCACAAGCCTGCCTGATCGCCGGTGCCGACAATTTGAGAAGATTTGCCTTGCCAATCGAACCTTTAGCCCTTCAACCCCGACCAATTCTGCGAGACGGCCAGTGAGTGCGGCACAGGCAGCATCGGATGAGACTCTGATCGCCCGGATCGCTCAAGGCGACCGCCTCGCCATGCAGGTGTTGTATGGGCGCCACCACGTCAGAGTCTTTCGTTTTGGACTGAGGCTCGTGAGAAACGAACAGGTCGCGGAAGATCTTATCAGCGAGGTCTTTCTCGATGTCTGGCGTCAGGCCGGCAAGTTCGAGGGCCGATCCGCCGTCTCCACCTGGCTGCTGGCCATCACGCGTTTCAAGGCCCTGTCGGCGCTGCGCCGCAGGAAGGATGCCGAACTGGATGACGAGACCGCCAATGCGATCGAGGATCAATCTGACGATCCCGAGGTGACGGTCCAGAAGAAGGATACGAGTAATGCGTTGCGTGAGTGCCTGACGCGGCTTTCGGCGGAGCATCGGGAAATCGTCGATCTTGTCTATTACCACGAGAAATCGGTGGAAGAGGTCGCCGAGATCGTCGGGATTCCCGAGAACACGGTGAAGACGCGGCTATTCTATGCGCGCAAGAAGCTGGCCGGTCTGCTTAAGGCCGCCGGCATAGAACGAGGTTGGCCATGATGGCGGCGAACAAGAAGATCGTGGAAACTGGACCCGACGACATCGAGGCTCTGTTGCCTTGGCACGCGGCCGGCACGCTGAATGCCCGCGATGCGCATCGGGTCGAGCAGGCGCTCGCGCAGGATCCGGCGCTCGCGAAGCAATACTCCGTCATCCGGCAGGAGTATGTCGAGACCATTTCGCTGAATGAAAGTCTGGGCGCACCGTCTGCGCGCCCGATGCAAAAGCTGTTCGCCGCGATCGATGCCGAGCCGGTGCGAAGTGCTTCGATGTCGCGCGGCCTGTCGGCGCGGATTTCGCAATTCTTCGCCGGACTTTCACCCCGTATGCTGGCCGCAGGCAGTGCGGTCGGCGGGCTCGTCGTCCTGCTCCAGGCCGGAGTGATCGCCGCGATGCTGGCGAAGGACGGAGGCCATTCGTTCCAGACCGCATCTCATCGTACGGAAAACACGCCGTTGACCCGCGGACTGGCCACGGACACCGGTCCGCAAGTGCTGGTGAGGTTCGCGCCGGACGCGCGCATGTCCGATATCAGCGCGCTGCTCGATACCTATCAGGCAACGATTGTTTCGGTATCCAGAGCAGGCCTGTTCCAGTTGCGTTTCGACGGCAGGGCGCCGAAGGACGCTGGCGACCTGATCAGCAGGCTTCAGAGTGAGAAGATCGTCAATCTTGCCGTTCCGGCTCAATAGGATCGGGCGATGCGTCGGCGCGTAACGAGCATAACCGGGTGGGGCGCTGTGTTTGCCGCGTTGGCGGGTCTGTACGGGCTCGCCGCGTTTGATGCTCCCACCGCTCACGCGCAAACCCTCATGCAAGGAGGATCCAGGGGCCCTTCGGCTTTCGGATCGCGCGGCGGCATGACGGCCGGACGCGGCGGGATGGGTGGCGGCTATCGTCCCGGCTGGGGCCATCGTGGCATCGGGCCGGGTTATGGCGGTTTGGGTTTTGGACTGCCGCTCGGCGTCATCGAAGCTCCCTATGTGGAAGCTCCTTATCGTGTCATCGAACGCGAGGATGAGCCGGTGCACGGCCGGCGATCGCGTCCCCCGCGCCGCAAGACCGTTGACCGCGAGCCCAAACCGCGGAAGCCGGTCACCGCGGTCACTGCATCAGGCATGTCCTATATCCGCTACGCGCCCAACACCTATCCGGTTTGCGCGCGCGGCAACGGCGTGATGAGCGGCGAATGCAACGGCCGTCCGTTCGTTGCCGACCTCGGAGGCAATGGTCCGCCGCCGCAGGATCAGAACAGCGGACCTCGACGGAATACGGGGCAAGCTGCTGCGCAGCGCAATTATCTGCCCGGCCAGATCGTCGCCGAAACCGCCGCCATGCCCGATGCGCAACTCGCCGCGTTGGCGCGAAGGCACCGGCTCCGACGTATCAGCTCCCAGGATTTTCCGCTGACCGGCAGCACCGTCAGCCTGTTCCGCATCGTCGGCCAGCGTCCGGTCGAGCAGGTCCAGGCCGAACTGCGCGCCGATGCAGCCGTCCGCTCGGTGCAGCCGAATTTCCGTTACGTTCTGCAGGACCAGAAGACGGTGCCCGCGGTCGCCGAAGGCGACCCTGCGCAATATGCGCTGGCAAAGCTGAGGATTCCGGAAGCCCATACGCTGGCGAATGGCAAAGGCGTCGTCGTCGCGGTGATCGATTCCGCGATCGACACCGATCACCCCGAACTGGCCGGCTCGATCGCCGGGAGTTTCGATGCGCTCGATGCCAGGGACGGTCCGCACGTGCACGGCACCGGCATTGCGGGCGCGATCGTCGCCCATGCGAGGCTGATGGGGAGTGCGCCGGCCGCCAGGATTCTCGCGATCCGCGCGTTCGGCGTGACGCAGGGCACGGCCGAGAGCACGTCGTTCACGATCCTCAGGAGCCTCGACTATGCGGCGGCTCACGGTGCGCAGATCGTCAACATGAGTTTTGCCGGGCCGAAGGACGCGCTGGTCTCGCGCGGCATCGCGGCCGTGGCGGCAAAGGGAATCATCATGGTGGCCGCAAGCGGCAACGCCGGTCCCAAATCGCCGCCGCTCTATCCGGCAGCCGATGCCGACGTGATCGCGGTCAGCGCCACCGATGTCGATGACCGTCTGTTTGCGGCCTCCAACCGCGGCAGCCATATCGCGGTCGCGGCTCCCGGCGTCGATATCTTCCTTCCCGCGCCGGGCGGAAAATACCAGATGACGTCGGGCACTTCGTTCTCCGCGGCTTATGTCAGCGGTCTCGCGGCGTTGATCCTGGAGCGCGATCCGGCGCTGAAGCCGTCCGACGTCCGCACCATCCTGACAAGCAGCGCGCGCGATCTCGGAGCTCCGGGCCGCGATGATCTGTTCGGCGCCGGCGAGGCGAACGGGTACGGCGCCGTGAAGGCCGCGCCGGATGGCGCTGACTCTGCCGCGGACGGAACTGCTCCGGGCACTGCGCCAGTCATGGCCGTGTCCAATCCGCCGCCGGCCGCCGCAACTGATGCCGCGGCTGCAACGTCCAGCGAGGCGGAGCCCGCGACCGCTGCGGGCGATCCGTCGCCTTCGCCAGCGAGCATGGATCCGCCGGCGGATTCTCCTTCCGCCAAATAATCAGTCTTCCAGATCGTTAAAAAAAATCAGGCCGCCTTGAACGTTTTCTCAAGGCGCGACGACAGAAGCAGTGTGGGAGCCAAAACTCCCCTGAGGCTATATCAGGCGCGAGCGCCCATCCACCCCAGCGCCCATATGGCTTGACCCGTCCGGTTGTCCCCCCGGACGGGTCTCTTCATTTTCAGTGATCCCGTCCTGCTGAAATAAGGCAAAAGTGCCACACCTCTGCGCGCTGTCATATTCGCGCCACAAAGCGCTGGACTTCGCCAAAGTTTTCCACAGAATATCCAACAAGCACTGAATGATTCGTTCGTTGCGTCTGCGTCCGTTCTCCTCCTTGCGGACTGTCCCATGACTCAACGCGACGACGCCGGGCGCGCCCGGGATCACCATATCCTCAATCGCTGGTGCAAGATCGCCGAACAGCGGCTCGACTATCTCGTCGAGCTTTATGAAAGCGGACGGTGGCGACGCTTCCATTCCGAACACGCCTTCACGGAAAATATCCTGGAGGCAAAGGCCGCCGTCGAAACGTGGCGAGCGCTGGCACGGCGCGAGGTGGCCCCGAACGATCAGACGATCGAGGGGCCGACCCTCGATCAGCCTGCAGAGACGTCTCCCATAACGCAGGACGAGACCGGGCAATCGTCGGCCCGGCTGCTCGGAACCGCGGCTGTGCATGCGGCGCTGGCGTCGATCGTGTCACCGCCTAAAGATACGTTGATCGAGGCGAACGACGACGCGCCGGCCGGAGAGCAAACGGCAGCGAGCGAGGACTTGGCAACCGGCATCGTGCCGGATTCGCGCCCGTTCCAAGAACGCTATCCGATTTTGAAGTGCAACGCGCTGTAGCGGCGGCCTTCGATTGGTACGAGTAAAAGCCGAAGCTATTTCGATCTCGATCGATCAAAGCTAGCTGCTTGACGCGAGCCGGCTGAATTCAGCGCGCCACGTTGGCGCCGAGCGCGACCTGCGCGTATTTCGCGGCGCCATCGGCGGCAAGGTCCGGCGTCATCGGCTTGGCGTGGTCGAGGCCGACCACCGCGCCGCGCGGCGTGTCCGAAATCACGTTGTTGCCCACCAGCGCCGTGCCGGCGCCGTCCGCCACGGAAACGCCGATACCGATGAAGGCTTTGCGGATGACGTTGCCCGTGATCGCGACGTCGCGCAGATACTTGCCCCAGCCGGCCATGATGCCGAACGACGGTGCGTTCTCGATCACGTTGCCGGTGACCGAGGTGTCGGCCTCTACATAGACGCCGATGCCGGCGTCGTCGTCGGGCGCGGTGCCGATCGGGCGCTTCGGCAACAGGTTGCGGATGATGTTGCCTTGCACGACCGCGAGCCTGCCGCCCTCGTTGAAGTTGCAGACGGAGACCCCGACCGCGGCGCCGTCCACGGTATTGTTGGCGATCACTGCGCCCTCGAAGGCGAACTCGGAATACAGCGCCACCTCGCGCACGCCGCTGACGCTGTTGCCGGTGATCTGGATGTTCGAAGCGGAGTTGCCGCGCACGGCGGAATAGTCGCAATCGCCGATGCGGTTGCCGCTGACAATAACGTTGCCGGCACGGAAGGCATTGATGGCGTTGCCGTGCTGGCCGGAGCCGCCGGGGCCGGCCTTGATATGTTCGATGCGGTTGCCGGTGACGATCGAGCCGTCGTCGCCGATTGCGGTGCGCAGGATCTCGATGCCGTTGTCGTTGGCGTCAAGAATGGTGTTGCGCGCCACCGTCAGCCCAAGCGCGTCGAACGAGACGATCGCGGTGGTCGCGGTTTTCCCGATGATGTTGCCGCTGATCTCGCCCGCGACGTTCTCGAGCCAGATGCCGTTGCGGCCGCTGCCGGTGATTTCGCAGTTCAAAATCCGCAGGCCGCGCCCGCCAAGGCAATGGACGAGGCCGCGCCGTTCGGGGAGGGGAATGCTGCCGCCGGCAAGCGTGAGATTGCCGAGCCCGATGTGATCGGCGCCTTCTGCCGTCAGCAGCGATGCGCCGCCGGTGAACATCAGCGTTGTCGCGCCGCGCACGCCGACGAGTTGCGAGCCGTTGGCGAGCCGCAGCGATCCGGTGCGATAGACGCCGGGCGGCAATGCGAGCGGCGCGTTGGCGCGGGCCGCCTCGTCGATCGCCCGTTGCAGCGCGCGGGTCTGATCGTCAGGTGAATTCGGCTTTACGCCATAGTGCGTCGCATCGCGTCCGAGCGTCGACGTCAGCGGCGCGGCGTGCGACGCATTCGACGGCATCGCCAGCGCACCGGCGACACCGGCGGCGGAAGCTCCGAGGATATGGCGGCGGTCGATGTCCATGCGGGGATGTAACGCGAAAAACCGCAACGTCGCCGAAACGACGACGATGAACGCAGGCGATTGTTGGCGACAGGGTTAACGCGGCGGCGTCGGGACCACCGCATTGTGCGGCACGAACAGTCGCCCGCGCTCCACCACGATCACGACGGCGAGAGCGGCCAGCGTGCACAGGAAAGCGCCGGTCGCGAACGGCAGCATGGTGCCGTTGAAATCCTGTCCGATCAGCGCGCCGACGCCGCTGCCGATCAGCGTGGTGATGGAGCCGAACAGCGAGGAGGCGGTGCCCGCGATGTGGCCCTGCGGTTCCATGGCGAGCGCGGTGAAGTTGGAGAACATCAATCCGAAGGCGAACATGGTGCCGATCGCCAGCACCATGTAGATTGGAAACGACAGCCAATCCTGCCATGCCGCGAGCAGCGTCAGCATCGAGATCACCACTGATCCCGTGAGCGCGCCGTGCGAAATCACCTGCATGCCGAACCGTCCGACGATGCGCGAGTTCAAGAGACCGGCGGCGGCGATGCCGACGGCGATCGCGGCGAAGGCAAGCGGAAAATAATCGCCGAGGCCATAGATCCCGGTGAAGATCTGTTGCGAACAGAACACATAGGCGAACAGCACGCTCTGGACGCCGCCGGCGGCGAGCGCGTAGCCGATGGTCTGCCGGTTGGTGATGGTCTGGCGGAACGCGTCGAAGACGCTTGCAGCGGTCAGCGGCTTGCGTTCCGTCGCCGGCAGGGTTTCCGGCAACCGGATCGCGCACCACAAAAGGGCAAGCAGGCCGTAGATCGTGAGCACCACGAAGATGCCGCGCCACGCCGCGAACAGCAGGATCGCCTGACCGATCGACGGCGCGAGGACGGGGACCGAGATGAAGATCATCATCGCCAGCGACAGCACGCTCGCCATCCGCCGTCCGGTGTAGCAGTCGCGCACGATCGAGGTGGCGATGACGCGGGCGGCCGAGCTTCCGATGCCCTGCAGTACACGCGCCAGCATCATCATTTCGAACGAGGGTGCGACCACCGACAGCAGCCCTGCGGCGCTGTAGAGCAGCATCCCGCCGATCAGGATCGGGCGGCGGCCGAAGCGGTCCGACAGTGGCCCCATGATGAACTGGCCGGCGCCGAAACCGGCCAGATACACCGAGATCACCGCCTGAACGTGATTGGGATTGGCGATTCCGTAGGCGGCGCGCACATCCGGCATCGCCGGCAGCATCATGTCGGTCGCGATCGGGTTCAGCGCCATGATGCCGGCGACGATGGCGACGAATTCGGGAAATCCCATCGGGCGATGGGTTTGCGACACCCACCCGTCCACGCTCGCGTCGGTCATTGTTTATCCCGGCAGATCGGAACGCAGCCTTTATCGATGCCGCTGTTGCGCTGCACAATGCCTGTTTCAAACAAAACTGTCCACCGCCGGCTAGTGTGGTGGTTCAGAAGTTCGCTTCCAGTGTCTCGGCGAGTCCGTCAAGCGAACTTATGAACCCAAACCACACTAGAATCATAAAGTTGCTAGTGTCCCTTTGACTCCGAAGTTCGCATCAAAGGTTGCTGCGAGGGTATGCGAACTTCGGAATCGGGACACCAGGGGGCGGCCGATCACAATGAATTTGCATCCAAGTCAGCGCGACCCGCCCGCCTTGCCGCTTTCACCATCTCCAGCAGCATGGCCTCGCCGGCATCAACCAGTTGGTCCAGCGTGATCCCGCCGGGAACATGCGCCGAGCCGTCGCGCTTCAACGGCGGAACATGGATGAAGGCGGCAGGGCGCGGACCAGCTTGATAACGCGTGGCCTCGATGGCGCGCCAGCACAGGTAATTGCAGAGATAGCTGCCGGCATCGCGCGAGGCGCGCGCGTCGATGCCGGTTGCCCGCGCCGCGCGCAGCAGCCTGAAAACATGCGGTCCGAACGCACGCGCGTCCGCCATGCCCGCGATCGATCGTTTGTTCATCCGCATGCCGGCGAGATCCGGCCAGATCGCCGTCGCCGCATTGCGCGCGCGGGTCTCAACCCGCAGCCAGGGCGTGCGCGTCGCGAGGCCGAACATCAGGAGCGCGTGCGGGCGATGCATCGAAAGAAGTTGCGGCAGCTCGCGATCCACCGTTTCGTAAGCGACGCGGAAAATGTGCGTGGCGATCGCGACATCGTCCAGCGCGGGCCGGCGCAGCCGCGCGAGCCGGTTGACCAGCGGTATGGTTGGATTGAACGGCGCGCCGGGAAAGGGGCCGAACCCGGTGATGAGGACGCGAAGGTGTGTCGTCATGCCCGGCCTTGTGTCGGGCATCCACGTCTTGTGCTGTGACGGATCACAGAAAACAAGACGTGGACGGCCGGGCGTAGGCGAACTGAAGCGACGCCGTTCTTCGAACGGCTGAGCCCGGCCATGACGACAGCAAGTTTGATCCAACTCACCGCAGCAACTCCGCGATCTGGTCCGCCGCCAGCGCCGGGGTGATGCGGCCATCGGCGACCGCAGCCTCGGTCGCCTTCACTTTGGCGCGAATCGCGGCGTCGCTGCGCAGGCGCGCCTTCATGCGCTCCTCGAACATCGACCACATCCACTTCACCTGCTGCTGGCTGCGCCGCGCGGCGAATTCGCCCGACGCCTGCATCGCGGTGCGGTGCGCGACGATCTTCTGCCACAGTTCCGGAATGCCCGATCCCGTCAGCCCGGAATAGGTCACGACCGGCGGCTGCCAGTGCTCGGAGCGGGGGCTGAGAATATGCAGCGCGCTGCGATATTCTGCTGCCGCACGATTGGCGCGCTTGATGTTGTCGCCATCCGCCTTGTTGACCGCGATCATGTCGGCGAGTTCGACGAGGCCTTTCTTGATGCCCTGCAATTCGTCGCCCGCGCCGGGCAGCATCAAGGCGAGAAAGAAATCCGTCATGTCGCAGACCGCGGTCTCGGACTGCCCGGTGCCGACCGTTTCAACCAGCACCACGTCGAAGCCCGCGGCCTCGCACAGCAACATCGCCTCGCGCGTTTTGGCCGCGACGCCGCCGAGCGTGCCGGCGGCGGGCGAGGGGCGGATATAGGCGGCGTCCGAAGCCGACAGCCGCGCCATCCGCGTCTTGTCGCCGAGGATCGAGCCGCCGCTGCGCGCCGAGGACGGGTCCACCGCCAGCACCGCGACTTTGTGGCCGCGTTCGATCAGGAACATGCCGAGCGCGTCGATGGTGGTTGACTTGCCGACGCCGGGCGATCCGGTGATGCCGACGCGGATGGCGTTGCCGGCATCAGGCAACAGCGCCTGCACCAGCTCGCGCGCGGTCGCCTCATGATCGGCGCGGCGGCTTTCGATCAGCGTGATGGCGCGCGCCAGCGCGGCGCGTTGCCCGGCGCGGATGTCGGCGGCGAGAAGCGCGATATTGGGGTCGGGAATGGCCGCAGGTGAAACCATTTCGTTCGTTTACAGCGAACCGGCTCATGGCGCGAGGGGAGCGGGTGGGATGCCGCCTCACGCCATCGAACGGTTACTCCGCCGCCTCGCTATGACCGAGTCGCGCATTGAGCTTGCGGATCAATTCCTCGGCGGCGTCAGAAATCACCGTACCGGGCGGGAAGATCGCCTCGGCGCCGGCCTTGTAGAGCGTATCGTAATCCTGCGGCGGCACGACGCCTCCGACGATGATCATGATGTCGTCGCGGCCTTGTTTCTTCAGCGCGGCTTTCAGTTCCGGAACGGTGGTCAGGTGCGCGGCGGCAAGCGATGACACGCCGAGGATATGCACGTCGTTTTCCACCGCCTGCCGCGCGGCTTCATCCGCCGTTGCAAACAACGGTCCGATATCGACGTCGAATCCGACATCGGCGAAGGCGGACGCGATCACCTTCTGGCCGCGGTCGTGGCCGTCCTGCCCGATCTTGGCGACGAGGATGCGCGGCCGGCGGCCCTCGGCTTCCTCGAAGGCGTCGATCATCGCCTGCACCCTCGAAACCTTGTCGGACATGGCGGACGCCTCGCGCTTGTAAACCCCGGTGATGGCCCTGATCTCGGCGCGATGGCGGCCGAACACCTTTTCCATCGCGTCGGAGATTTCGCCGACGGTGGCCTTGGCGCGCGCCGCATCGATGGCGAGCGCCAGCAGGTTGCCGTTGCCGTCGCCGGCCGAGCGCGTCAGCGCCGCGAGCGCGGCATCGACATCTTGCTGGTTGCGTTCGCCGCGCAACCTTTCCAGCTTCTCGATCTGCAGACGCCGCACCGTGGAGTTGTCGACTTTCAGCACGTCGATCGGCGCCTCGTTCTCGGATCTGTATTTATTGACGCCGATCACCGCTTGCCTGCCGGCGTCGATCCGGGCCTGCGTCTTGGCGGAAGCCTCCTCGATGCGCAGCTTCGGCACCCCAGCTTCGATCGCCTTGGCCATGCCGCCAAGCTCCTCGACCTCCTGAATGTGGCCCCACGCCTTCACCGCGAGATCGTGCGTGAGCCGCTCGACGTAATAAGAGCCACCCCAGGGATCGATGATGCGGGTGGTGCCGCTTTCCTGCTGCAGGAAGAGCTGGGTGTTGCGGGCGATGCGCGCGGAGAAGTCGGTCGGCAGCGCCAGCGCTTCGTCCAGCGCGTTGGTGTGCAGCGATTGGGTGTGGCCTTGCGTCGCCGCCATCGCTTCGATCATGGTGCGCGGCACGTTATTGAAGACGTCCTGCGCGGTGAGCGACCAGCCGGAAGTCTGGCAATGGGTGCGCAAGGAGAGCGAGCGCGCATCCTTCGGATCGAACGGCTTGATGAGCTTGGCCCACAACAGCCGCGCGGCGCGCAGCTTGGCGACCTCCATGAAGAAGTTCATGCCGATCGCCCAGAAGAACGACAGCCGCGGCGCGAAACGGTCGATATCGAGCCCGGCATGGAGACCGGCGCGGACATATTCGACGCCATCGGCAAGCGTGTAGGCGAGTTCGAGATCCTGCGTCGCCCCGGCCTCCTGCATGTGATAGCCGGAGACCGAGATCGAATTGTATTTCGGCATCTTGCGCGAGGTGTAGGCGAAGATGTCGGAGACGATCCGCATCGAGGGCGCTGGCGGAT
>NZ_MKRN01000090.1:0-7996 GCF_001896955.1 Nitrobacter sp. 62-13
CAGCCTCCAGTTCCACCACGGCGCCGCAGAAGCCAGACCCGTCCGGCAAAACCACCAATGAACAATCATAAAAATCGCCGGGGATTCGGTCTCGGCGTCTTCACACTGGTCATGATCGGTGTGTTGATCGGTCTCGGCGTATGGCAGCTGCAGCGCCGGGCCGAAAAGCATGCTCTTATCGCCGCTCTCTCCGAGCGCCTGGCGGAAAAGCCGTCCGCATTGCCGAACCCGTCGGACTGGGCGGCGTTATCGCCGGCCAAAGACGAGTTCCGTCGCGTGAGCTTTTCAGCCACCTACGAGGCGCGGCCCGACGCGATGGTCTACACCTTCGCTTCGGCGGTGCGCCCCGACGTCGGGGTCGGCACCTGGGCATTTCTGCCAGCACGACTGCCTGACGGCGGCACGGTCGTTATCAATGCTGGATTCGTGCAAAATACCGTGCAGGACCGCAGCCAGCAGGATCGCGCGGTAAGCCCTCTGGTGACAGGTCAGCCTGTTCCGATGACTGGCTATCTCCGCTTTCCGGAGAAGGCGGGTCTGTTGACGCCGTCTCCGGCTCGCGACAAGCGACTGTGGTTCTCCCGCGATATCGGCGCGATGGCTCAGGCTCTCGGCTGGGAAAACGTTGCACCTTTCTACATCGACCTCGAGACGCCGGTGCCCGCGAGTGGCGTTCCGAAGCCTGGTCCGCTCGACGTGCATCTGAAAGACGATCATCTGCAGTATGCCATCACTTGGTTCGGCCTCGCGGCCGCATTGATGTTGGCCTTTGGTGCGTGGTGGCGCAACCAGCGACGCTCGAGCTAGATCACGATGGCTTTGGATCGAATCGATCCAAAGTCATGAACGTGATCAATCCCAATATTTTGCGCGGATGCGGGCGGAAAACGCACCGCCGCTTTTCCTCATCCGGTTCGAACGCGCAATAGTTCATGATGTCCGGCTTATTCCGGAACGCAGGTTCTGAAATATAAATTGGACCAAAAACCAAGAAGAGGATGGAGAACCGGTCGACGGTTGAAACGCGTCGGCGGTAACGGCGATGCGTGCCTTCCAGATCGCCCGATAGTTCGCCGGGGGCCTTGCGAAACGGCTTTGAGCCCGGTGAAGATCTGTTTGATCCTATCGAGTCGGAACTCTTGCATAAGAGGTCCATAAGAGGTCGCCCCGGCGAACCTGAGCGACCTCGTTTCGATCAGTGCGGCATCAAGCCGCCGGCATGCCTTGATGGATCGCTTTCCTGACCTCCATGCGGAACTCCGGCGTGTCTTTCTGACCATGCACCGCCGTCGCATGCTGCACGGCTGCGTTTACGAGTTCTTCCTCGCTGTCAGCCGAAATGGAAACGGTACATTTCATCTCGCTAGGGAATTCGCGGCAATCGATGTACTTCCGTGCCATTTTTGTCTCCTGATGTTCGGAGGAGCCCTCCCTTGTTTCGCAAAATACACCCGGGGAATCGCGCCGAACAATCACAAAGCAGGTGTTCCGACGGCGGTATCCTTTATCGCTCCAACCTGTCCTGGCCGCTCAAAGCAGACAGCTGCATCGGTTTTACATCTGGAGGTTGTAAGATCGGTCTGCACTTCTCACATCTGTAAGCGCAACGTTCCAGACCCAGCGCTCGAATTCGCGTGCGGGGATCGAAAGTTTCTTGCGTTGATCAGCCTATCTGGTCGATACGGCTGCGAATACGATCCTCAGTCGGTCAGAGCGTCAGGATTACCCGCTCGTGCCGATCCCTTGAGATGTCGCGCCGCATCGCCGCCGTCTAGAAGACTACGTCACGCGATAATAGCGGTCGAACATGATCCAAAGCGTGCCGCCAACCAGAATGAGCAGCACAATGGCCGCGAAGCCGAGCATGGCCAGTCTGTTCTGCGACGATGATTTCAGGTCGATACGAAGGAAGTACAGCAAGTGGACGACGACCTGCGCAATCGCAGCGAGGCCGATGATGACAAAGGTCTGTTTAGGCGGCAGAGCGCGCGCGGCGACAAGGCCGAATGGAAGTGCGGCCAGAGCCAATGCCAGGACGAAGCCGATCAAGTAAGATCCGGCCGTCACATCCTTGCGATGCTTTGAAGCGGATCTGTCCGGCGCTCGCGGCGCGGCCGCCATGCTAGAGAAGCCCCGGGAGATAAACGAGAGAAAAGATATTGATCCAGACGATTACGAGGAAATGCCAGAACAGGCCTAACCGATAGACCCGCGAGGTCGCGAACGGGGTTATCCCGCGCAACCCGACCTCGCATCCCAGCAGGACGATCCAGACCAGGCCGACGCTCACGTGAGCGCCGTAGGTCCCGATCAGCGTGAAGAAGGCTGAAAGATAACCGCTTCGCGACGGGCCGGCGTCCGCGGCGGCCATGCTATAGAGTTCTGCGATTTCCGCGGAAATGAAGCCCAATCCGAGCAAAAACGTCACGCCCAGCCAGAGCACCGCGCGCCGGCTTCGCCCGGCTGCGATTGCAACGCCGGCGAAGCCGAACGTCGCGCTGCTCGCGAGCAGCAGCACGGTTTGAGCAAAAATGCGCGGGAGCCGAAATAACGTGTCCCCGGCCGGTCCGTCAGCGGTGCCGTGCGCCATCGCCACAAAAATTGCGCAGAGCAGCGCGAAGACGATCGCGTCGCTCGTCAGGCCGATCCAGAAGCCGTAGGTTTTCTCCTCGATGGCGCGCCGGGCTGCCTCGGCTTCGATCTCGTCGCCATTGTTTGCGGTGACGACGGCGTCGGTCACGTCGGCACCCCAACTGCGAGTGCGTCGGACCCGGCGCGGCGGCTCTCGATCGCTTCGACTTCGCTCGCCGGGATGCGACGTCCGACACGATCATGGAATGTCTGCGATAGGACGGCGGCAAACACGCTCAACCCGCCGATGGCGGCCAGCCACCAGATTTGCCAGATCATTGCAAAGGCGAACACGAACGACGTCGCACCGAGCGCGATTCCGGCACTACTGTTGCCGGGCATGACGATATCGCGGAAGCGCGGGCGTTCATGGTTCGCCGTTTCCTGCTTCATGGTCCACCATGGATCGATGCCATGCACCTCGGGTACGACGGCGAAATTGTAGGCCGCAGGCGGAGAGGCGGTCGCCCATTCGAGCGTTCTGGCATTCCAGGGATCACCGCCCGGAACTGCAAGCATCGCGCGGTCGCGGATGCTGACGGCGATCTGGACGGCGAGGAAGACGATGCCGCACAGGATGAAGAGGACGCCGCACTGGGCGAGGATGAGATACGGCTGCCAGTCAGCGACGTTGGTGCGATTGAGGCGCTGCGGCATGCCCATAAGACCAAGAACATACAGCGGCATGAAGGCCAGACAGAAGCCGACGATCCAGCACCAGAAGGCGCGCCGGCCCCATTTTTCATCGAGACGAAAACCGAACGCCTTGGGAAACCAGTACTGGTAGCCGGCGAAATAGCCGAACAGCGCGCCGGGGATCAGCAAGTTATGGAAATGCGCGACCCGAAAGGTGGTGTCGTGGATACTGGCCGGAGCCACGGCGAACAAAAAGCCGGAGATGCCGCCGACGAGAAACGTCACGATAAAACCGAGTGTGAACAGCATCGGCACCGAGAATTGCACGCGGCCGCGATACATCGTGAGCAACCAGGCCGCGATCGTCACGATTGTCGGTACGGCGATAAGCGGAGCCGCGCTGCCAAAGAAGGCGTTGACGTCGGCGCCCGACCCGAGGGTGAAGAAATGATGCAGCCAGACGACCAACGAGAGCACCGTGATCGCCGCAGTGGAGTAGATGAGCGGAGCGTAGCCGGACAATTTCCTGCCCGAAAAGGTTGCCACCACCTCGGAGTAGATGCCGAACGCCGGCAGGATCAGGATGTAGACGTGCGGATGGCCCCAGATCCAGAACAGGCTGACATAGTTCGCGACGTTGCCGCCGCCTTGGAGGCCGGTGAAAAAGTGCATGCCGAGCTGGCGGTCGAGGCCAAGCAGTGTGGCGGCGACGATCAGGGCCGGATAGGCAAATATGATCAATATGCTGGTGCATAGCGCCGCCCAGGTGAATAGCGGCATCATCATCAGTCGCATCCCGGGCGCGCGTCGTTTGACGATCGTGACGAGAAAATTGATTCCCGTCAGCAACGAACCGACGCTGCTGAGCAGGACCGCCCAGATCCAGTAATCGACGCCCACTCCCGGGTTGAATTGCACGCCCGATTGGGGTGGGTAAGCGGTCCAATAGGCGGTCGAGAACTTGCCGATGACCAGCGAGATCATCACCAAGCCAGCGCCGGACACGGTCAGCCACAGGCCAGCGGAGTTCATGAACGGAAACGCCACCCGGCGCGCGCCGATCTGCTGCGGAACGACGATATTGAGCAGGCCGAGCACGAACGGCATCGCCACGAAAAACATCATGATGGTGGCGTGGGACGTGAAGATCTGATCGAAATGATCCGGCGGCAGGTAGCCGTTGGGTTCGAATGCGAACGCCTGCTGGGTGCGAATCAATAGGGCATCGATGACGCCGCGCACCAGCATGACCAGCGCCAGCGTGACGTACATGATGCCGATTTTTTTATGGTCGAGGCTCGTCAGCCATTCGGTCCATAAATAGCGCCATCGACCGAGCCGCGTAATGAACGCGACCACGCCAAGTGCAACGCACACGACGGTCAGCGCTCCTGCCATGGCGATGCCGCTGTAAAACGGCAGGGCGTCAATCGTCAGCTTACCGAGCATACCAACTGGTCTTCAGAGAGAGGGAGCAATGCTGTCGCGTTTACGAGGAAACTGGGCGATGCATTCTCCGGCATTTCGAGAGTACCGGGTAGGACCGCGAGGTCAATTGAAATCGCGGGTGGTCGCCTAGATCGATCGTTATGCTACATATGATATTGAAATTACTTATGAATTTAAGATTTACGAGGTCTTGGCCGAACCCTGGGCGCCTGGCGGGAGGCGACATCATTTCGGATAAGATCGTAATCGGGCAGAGCAGGGATCGGGCCGATCATCGTTGGGCAATGATCTCGACGATATTGTAACGAGTTTTCCCGCAGACGACGTCACCTTTGTCGACCAGATGCAGTTTTGGATTCATCCGGGATAGGGCACGCTCGTGCTCGGGAAGTAAAACCGCCATCGCCGGGGCGTTCATTGCGATTGCGGCTAGATCGTTCAGTGAAACCGCGCTGATCGGCCCCTTCACATAAACCAGCATGTTGTGATTGGTTGCCTCCCCATCCACAACGTAAAGACGGCCGGGTCTCTGCCGGATGGTGGCGGTAATCGTTTGGCCGGCCAGGCGGCTTTCCTGAAACAGCTGCGGCGCGAACGGCATGACGATCCAGCTTCGAACGAGCAGGCCGCCAAAAATTGCATAGGCTACAACCAGGGCCGACACGATGACTTTGCGGTGGCTGTGAAGCCAGCGCTCAAACATCAGCCCGCAAATTACCGCCAATGTCATTGTTCCCGGCATGGCGTAGCGCGCAGCCACTTTACCCGGCCAGACCAGGAGAATAAGCGTGCAAGCCACGGAGTAAAGTATTGCGGCAAGCAGCAGGTCATCCCGCGTATCTCGCCATCTGCGGACGGCGATCACGATAGCCGGTCCAATCAGGATGGAGCCCGGCAGGAATTCAACTGCCAGACTTTTGACGAAATCCAGATGTCCGAAAACCGTCGCGAAACCTGTGGTCGTATGCGCCAGACGCGAATGAGCTTGCCAGGTATCGATATCGCCTGGCTGATAAACGAGGCCATACCAGCCACCGATGATGAGTCCGGCCCCGATGTGCGCTGCGATAAACGCCGGAATCTGATGACGCTGTTTCAGAAGGATGTAAGAGCCGACGCCGAGAGTGAAGTAAGCAACTTCCTGCGGCCCCTTCGTGAGGCCGGCGAGAGCAATCAAAACGCTGATGCAGAGCCATCGTCCAGATGTTGTGCTGTTGTCGCGAGTGCCTTGCCACCAGATGCAAAACGCGCCGAATAGCAGGACGGAAAGGACGATATCAGGTTCGGCATTGATGAACTTGGGCGCGACGACCGGCATGCTGATCCAGCAAAGCGCACCAAAAATTGCGGCACTTTTGCCGGTAACGGATCGCAGCAAATTGTAGATCAGCAGCGTTCCGGCAAGGAAAAAACAGAGGTGCGGAATGCGCAATGACCATAGCGTCACGCTTCCCGTTGTCTCGCCAAGGAGTGCGGCTAACCACGATAGCAGAACCGGTCGCTCCGCGAATCTCTCGCCGTAAACGAATGGCGTTAGCCAATGACCGTCCTCCAGTGCGCCGCGCGCGATGGCGATTATTCGTCCTTCCTCGAGGTTGGAAGCGCGGATGATGGCGGCAGGCACAGCCTGCACCAGAAAGAGGCCGATGACCCACAGGACCGGCCATCGCGACTTGTCCAAACCGGAAAAACGGGAGAGCATCCATTCGCCAGGGACAAATGCGATATCCCATAGCCGCCCGACGGCTGTGTCCCTTGCCTGGTCCGAACCCATTGTGTTCCTTGAGGAACTCACCTCCACGGCGGGGGTTCCGTTATGGGGGTCGACACCCTCCAGCAGCACTGAGCGGCGCCGGCCGGGCGCGGCAACGCTCAGCGCGAATTCATCATCGGGCTAATCATCTTGCGCACTCTCAAGGTCTTTCACCTTGAGGCCGTGTTCGATGAAGAAACGGTACTGCCTGGAATTTTCTTCGTAGAAGGGTTTGTCCTCCACTGGCCCGTACAGTTCGAACGCATAGTTGTTGAACTCGCCGGCCGGCGACTCGTCCTTGACCGAGGACATTTCCAGAATGACGCCGAAGGACGGGGCGCGCAGGATCTTCAATTGATCGATCAGCTTGGTCGCCGCTTTGACGCCCGTTCGCTGCAACGTCACGACGGCGGGCGGCCAATTCTGGTGATCCGGAAATGAACATACGATCGAATACATGCGCGTGGCGGCGGGCGGCGACTCCGGATCATTCGGATTATAGCTGCCTCGTTTACCCAGGCCCGATGCCGCCACGGAGCGGCCCGTCCGCCAAGTCACTTCCTCGCCACTCTTGAGCTTGATGGTGAATTCGGTATCGGCGGGCGTCCAATGCTTGCCGTCGTCGGAGCGTGCGAGAATTCCGCCGCCTGCTTCGCGCGGACGCCACAGGATGAAGCACCAGTTGATGAAAACCGGGCAAATGCGGACGGTCGAACCGATGCTTTTGTCGAGCAGGCTGTGCCAGAATTCGCCTGGCCGGGCGTTCTCGAATTGAGCGAGTTCGGGTGAGGAAGCCTGCAGCAGTTTCAGTCGCGGCATTTCCACGTTGCCAAGGGTACCAAGCCCCGGATGGTCCTGCAGGAACGCGGGCAAGCGCGACTTAGCCATGAATATTCTCCTAGGTCGTGGGGAGGAAAGTCCGGCGCATGATTGAAGGATTTCATACGACGCTTCAATGTAATTGATGGACTGCGTAACTGCCCGCTGTTTTCGAATGGCCGCCGCGTCCGTCATTGGCAGTTGACGGAACGGGATCGGACCGCGGCAACGTTCTGCTTTGTTGTACGGCGCGGCCAAAAGTCGCAACAGTGGGCAGTTTCCGGCACGTCGTATCGCCTTGCGTCATCGCGTCGAGGCACGAGCGATCGAGCACGGCATCCAAAACGATCTTCATTGTCCGGAATCCGACAGCGTGTGCGGTGCGAATACTTGCCTGCACCTTGAGCGCGCGCTGCCGCACCGCATCGTTTCTCGCAGATGGATTTCTCGGCAAGAGCCTGATAAGTTCCTGAGCAAGAAGCGCAATCTGAGGGATGCGCCAGGGCTGTCGATACATTCGCGCAGGCCGTGAAAACAAGGGTGCGCCGTGCATTGATCTCGACCGCTGCAATCAATCGATTTCGTCGCAGCCGATGCTCGATCGCGAGCGAAAAAAATACACATTTCTGAGATCAACGCCCTTGCGCTTTCTAACGATTCTAGTCTAGCATAAACCTACCGTCGCCGATCATGTGGGTCTGAGAACGG
>NZ_MKRN01000090.1:8164-9054 GCF_001896955.1 Nitrobacter sp. 62-13
TCGTTGGTCCCGACCTGAAGAACGTCACCAAAGAGCGCTCCAGCGAATGGTTGCACGCCTGGATCTCGGCGCCGGACGCAATGATCGCGAAAAAGGATCCGATTGCGGTCGAGCTGCTCGCCAAATTCCATGGCATGGAGATGCCCAACCTGGGCCTCAGCTCCACTGAAGTTGACAATATTCTTGCATTTCTGGGATCTGGCGGGGGCGGTGGCTCGTCTGCCGCTGCGGCGCCGGCTCTTAAGGGTGATGCCGAGAAGGGCAAGGAATACTTCACCGGCAATGAGCGCTTTGCGAACGGCGGACCGCCGTGCATGGCCTGCCACAGCACCGGCGGCCTCGGGGCCTTCGGCGGCGGGCATCTTGGTCCTGATTTGACCGAGGTGTCGAAGCGCCTTGGCGGAGCGAACGGGCTTAGCTCGTGGATTGCAGGCTTGCCCACGCCGACCATGAAGGCGGTCTGGACGAAGCAGCCGCCGACCCCGCAGGAGCGTGCGGATGTGGCCGCTTTCCTTGCTCAAGAAGGGTTGGCTACGCGTACGGCTTCGGCGATCTGGCAATTGGCCGGCCTGACGGGGCTGGGTGCTGTGATCCTGCTTTTGATCGCAGGCTTCCGTTGGCGGAATCGGCTGAAGTTCGGCGTGCGACGTCCGATGATGGCTACGCCTACGACTGGACGAAGCACCGGTCCATACAACGGTGGTTGGTTTACGGGTACGTATGCCGACGGCTGGATTGGCAGATTTAAGGGTACAGACGGTAATAGGCCGCGCGGCCGGACGAACGCACCGAGGAGACACTGATGAGCTGGATACTTGACCTCGTTAACCCCCGGGAGCGCAAGTGGGAAGAGTTCTACCGCAATCGGTGGTCCCACGATAACGTCTTCC
>NZ_MKRN01000091.1 GCF_001896955.1 Nitrobacter sp. 62-13
CAGGGTGTAGATGCGCGTCAGCTCCTTGAAGGCCTCCGGCATCGCCGTTTCCATCGACGGCTTGTCGGAGCCGGATTCCTGGCGCGCCGCTTCGGTGATGTCCTGCGGCGTGCGGATACCCGCCACCACGTCCTCGCCCTGGGCATTGATGAGAAACTCGCCGTAAAGCCGGCTCTCGCCGGTCGACGGATTGCGCGTGAAGGCCACGCCGGTCGCAGACGTCTCGCCGAGGTTGCCGAACACCATGGCCTGCACGTTGACGGCAGTGCCCCATGATTCCGGAATGTTGTGAAGGCGGCGATAGGTGACCGCGCGCGCATTCATCCAGGACGAGAATACCGCGCCGATCGCGCCCCATAGCTGCTCGTGAGGATCCTGCGGGAATTCATTGCCGGTCTCGCGCGCGACGGCCGTCTTGTACCTGCCCACCATCTCGATCCAGTCGTCGCCGGTCAGATCGGTGTCGAGCGAATAGCCCTTGGTGTCCTTGAAGGTGTCCAGAATGTCTTCGAACTGATGATGCGCGAAGCCGAGCACGACGTCCGAATACATGGTGATGAAGCGTCGATAGCTGTCATAGGCAAATCGCCGGTCGCCGGACATCGCGGCCAATGCCTCGACGGTCTTGTCGTTGAGGCCGAGATTGAGCACGGTGTCCATCATCCCGGGCATCGAGGCGCGTGCGCCCGATCGCACCGAGACCAGCAGCGGATTCGTCGCGTCACCAAACACCTTGCCGGTGATCTTTGCGACCTGCTCAAGCGCCTTTTCGACCTGCTGCTTCAGTTCCTTCGGATAGGATTTGTCATGCGCATAAAAAAATGCGCACACCGAGGTCGGAATCGTGAAGCCGGGAGGCACCGGCAAACCGAGATTGGCCATCTCGGCGAGATTGGCGCCCTTGCCGCCAAGCAGCTCCTTCAGCTCCGCCTTACCTTCCGCCTTGCCGCCTCCGAAGGTATAGACCCACTTGCTCCTCGCAGGCGCCGCCGCTTTTATCTCCTTGTTCGCCGCCTTGCGCGCGCCGCCGGAGCTTGCGGCTTTCGTCCGAGGTGTCGCGGCTGACTTTGATTTCGCGGCGGGCTTCTTGGACTTCGAGGCGGCTTTGGCCATGCGATGAAACCATCCCACGTGAAGGAAAGCGTGTTCGCCTTACACCACGTTTTGACGACTTCACGCAAGCTGCGCGAGCCATCGTTTCCTCCGCCGGATGCCTTGCGCGCATTTCGGCGCGCCTCACGATTTCGGCTTCGCGACCTTAAGGCAATCGTGAAACAACGCGAATCGTGAAAACAGCCCGGCTTGCGCCGGGCTGTTTGTTCGATCAATGGCCGCCGAATCCCATCAGGCCTGCGGCTGCGGCTCGAGGCCCGGATCGGGGTCCGGGCGCGGATGGGTTTTCCCGGACGGCGGAACCGCAGAGGTGCGGGGGGTTGTCGGCTCCAGCACAGATTCCCGATTCGGTTTCTTGCCGTTCAGCAAATCGGTGATCTCGTCGCCGGTCAGCGTTTCGAATTCAAGCAGACCCTTGGCGAGCGCCTCCAGATCGGCCCGCTTCTCGGTGAGAATGCGGGTGGCGTCCTTGTAGCCGGCTTCGACCAGACGCTTGACCTCGGAGTCGATCTTTTGCGCGGTCGCCTCGGACACGTTCTGCTGGCGGTTGACCTGCATGCCGAGGAACACCTCGTCATTGTTCTCGCCATAGGACACGGTGCCAAGTTCTTTCGACAGACCCCAGCGGGTCACCATCATGCGCGCCAGGCGCGTCGCCTGATCGATGTCGGATGCAGCGCCCGACGTCACCTTCTCGTGACCGAAGATCATTTCCTCGGCCACGCGCCCGCCCATCATGATGG
>NZ_MKRN01000092.1 GCF_001896955.1 Nitrobacter sp. 62-13
CGCAAGCGTGATGGTAGAAACTCTGATTTCCGGTTTGATTGCACCGATTATGATGCTCCTGCAGTCCCGCTCGATTCTGGAGATTACGATGGGGCGTGACTCCGGCTGGCAACCACAACGCCGTGATGGCGGGAAGCTATCTGTTCGCGAATATGTTCGAGCGTATCTCTGGCCGACAGTTTTCGGTCTATTGCTTGCAGTTTGTGCGTATGCCGTGTCGTTTTCTCTCTTTCTGTGGATGATTCCGGTTGTTGTTGGTCTGCTATTGGCGATCCCGCTGGCAGTATGGACCGCAAGCCCGCGTGCTGGAGCTCGTGTTGGATCTCTCGGCCTATTGTTGACGCCTGAGGACACCAACCCACCGAAGGTGCTCAGTCGCGCCGACGCCCTGGAGTTGTCATCCGGCTATCGAGTGCCTGTCGAAGCGATAACGCTGTTGCAAACCGATGCTGCGGTTCTCGTGGCTCATATGGCTATGGTCTCGGAAAATTCGGGGCGGCGGCGCGGCGTGTATGACGTTGATCGTCTTGTCGGAATGGCCAAAGTGGCGGATAGCTCAAATTTGAAAGAAGCGATTGAGTTGCTGACGCCTCGAGAGAAGTATGCAGTGCTGAGTGACGGCACGGTGCTGAAAGCGCTCTTGTCAAAGGCGTGTTCGTGAGGTCGCCAAAAAGCCGCTTTGTGCGAAAAGAGGGCTTCTCCGTTTTCTCACTCTTCCTATCAGCCAGCGGTCAGTTCTCGATCACGCTACCAGCGATGCTGCGACCAGTACGATAGCCTTCGGACATTGATCGGTTGATCTGCCGCGGCGGGCACGCGCTGCATCGGCGAAGAGCTGGCCAATTACGGCCGGCTCTGCCGCGAGGACGACCTAACGCTCGACGCCGCGATCAAGGTGCTGGAGGGCATCAGCGCGCAACGCACAGCCGAGGCGGGCCAATAATGCTCGCGCCTTTGACAGCAGTTATCTCGACGTGTGGCTCTACGGCGAGCCCATCGGCACGCTGACTCACTTGCAGGGCATTGTGCGCTTTAGCGAGTTCTGATTCGATGCATCGACTTCTCGGACGTCCATAGCAAATTGAGCGCAATCCCTATGAGGGGTACTTGGCAAAGCACGTCGATCTATTTCGGCTGGGATTGATCGATAGCCCCGCTGTCCAGCAATGGTGCAGCGTCGATATCCTGCGCGTCCATCAGCAAGGCCAGGCGCTCCACTGTGGCTAGAATCATGGCTTGCTCCCATGACGGCAACTTGACGAAGCGACCTGTAAACGTCAGGTGGAGCAGGTCGGGTGCATTGATCACAACGTGCCTGCCGGCCTGCGTCGCCGTCAGAAGGAACTGGCGCTTGTCGTTTGCGTTACGTTGGCGTTGCACCAAGTCTAGCGCAACAAGCCGATCAACGATCGTCGTGATCGTTGCTTGACTGAACTGAAGCGCCTGGGCAACGACGCCGGGCGTCGTCTTTGTGCGCGCTTCGATCTCCCGCAGCACCAGCCATTGCGATGTGGTGAGGCCAGTGGCAACGGCCAGTTGGCGACTGCCGATTTCGGTTGCTCGCAGCACCCGTCGCAAGGCGCGCAGCGTTAGTGAGGCGATCTCTGATGTCATGCACGTTCTTAACGCTGTCGCCGGGTTCAGGCGACTCTCATAGGCTCCATAGCCACTCATTCAAATTTATTTAGCTGTTCGAATTAATTGTGTCGGCCAGGATGTGGCGATAAAGGCATAAATAGCAAACTTGCTATCGAAAAATCCATAAGGTAGATTGAAAGATAATACGGAGGCCGAAGAAATTAGTTTGGAAACTAAAGAAATTGCGGATCGTCCGATTCGAGCATCCGGCAGATCCTCGTCAATGGCTTTCGGTGCGGTCCCGGACTCTCGCGAAGCGTTCCGGTTGAGAAAGCCCGTGGCTGCGGACGGCCCTGCGATTACGCGGCTGATCGCAGCCTGCGCGCCGCTCGACGTCAATTCCGCATACTGCAACCTGCTTCAGTGCACGCACTTTGCGGACACCTGCATCGTTGTTGAGCGAAGTGGTGAGATCCTGGGATGGACCTCGGGCTATCGTCCGCCGACGGAGCCGAACAGTTTTTTCGTCTGGCAGGTTGCGACCGCGCGCGCCGCGCGCGGCCAGCACCTTGCCCGGCGCATGATCAACGCGTTGCTGGCGCGCCCGGCCGCCGAAGGCGTCACGCATCTCATCGCCACGATCACCGATGACAATGCACCGTCCTGGGCATTGTTCAAAAGTCTGTCGCGCGCATGGGGCGTGCCGCTGACCAGAAGCGCGATGTTCGACCGCGATGCGCACTTCGCCGGCGCGCACGATACCGAATGGCTGGCCCGCATTGGGCCGCTGCCAAGCCGAAACTCCCGGAACCAAGATCAGGAGGCCTGACGACATGACCACAGCCACACTTGTTCGCCAGACGCGGCCTAAACCAACAGGCCACATTCCCGACCGGTCTATCTATGAACGCCGCGAGTCCGAAGTGCGCAGCTATGCGCGCGCTATGCCGCGTCAGTTCAGCCGGGCCGAGGACGTCTGGATGTACGACAATCAGGGTGGACGCTATCTCGACTTCCTGTCGGGATGCTCAACGCTTAATTATGGGCACAATCATCCTGTGCTGAAGAAAGCGCTGCTCGATTACATTTCGGCCGATGGCATCACCCACGGGCTCGATCTGCACACCGACGCCAAGGCGGAGTTTCTCGAAACCTTCGAGTCGCTGATCCTGAAACCCCGGGGCCTGGACTATCGCGCGATGTTCACTGGGCCGACCGGCACCAACGCGGTCGAAGCGGCCATCAAACTTGCCCGCAAGGTGACGGGACGTGGATTGGTGATCGCCTTTACCAACGGTTTTCATGGCATGACGCTGGGCGCGCTTGCCTGCACGGGCAATGCAGCCAAGCGCTCTGGCGCGGGCGTGCCGCTTAGCCATGTCAGCCACGAGCCGTATGACGGCTATTACGGCGCGAATGTCGACACCGCCGCGTTATTGGAGCAACGGCTGTCCGATCCCTCCAGCGGGCTCGATGAACCGGCGGCGATTCTCGTCGAGACGGTTCAGGGCGAAGGCGGCCTCAACGCCGCGTCGTCGGAATGGCTGCGGGCGATCGCCGACATCGCCAAGCGCCATGGCGCTTTGCTGATCGTCGACGACATCCAGGCCGGCTGCGGACGCACCGGCAAGTTCTTTAGCTTCGAAGGCATGGGCCTCACGCCTGATATCGTCACCTTGGCGAAATCGCTTTCCGGCATGGGGCTGCCATTCGCGCTGACGCTGTTTTCGCCCGAACTCGACCAGTGGTCGCCCGGCGAGCACAACGGCACGTTCCGCGGCAACAACCACGCCTTCGTGACCGCGACGGCGGCGCTGCGGCACTTCTGGCGGAACGACGCGTTCGAAAAGGATATTCGACGCAAGGGTGATTTGCTGTCCAGGCGTCTGAGCGCGATGGCTGCGGAATTCGGTCTATCCACGCGCGGGCGCGGCATGATGCGCGGCATCGACGTCGGCTCCGGAAAGGTCGCCGACACCATCACGCTCGCCTGTTTCGCCGCCGGACTCGTCATCGAAACCAGCGGCGCGCACGACGAGATCGTCAAGGTGCTGGCGCCGCTCACCATCGATGAGGCCATTTTCTCGGCCGGACTCGACATTCTCGAGGAATCCATTCGCACCGTGATGACCGGGAGTTACAGCGTCGCAGCCGAGTAAAGAAAGGAAAAACAAATGATCATTCGTCAGCTCAGCGACATTCGCAGGACTGACCGTCTCGTCAAATCGAAGGGCTGGGACAGTGCTAGGCTTCTTCTCAAGGGTGACGGCATGGGCTTCTCGTTCCACATCACGACGATGTACGCCGGAGAAGAGCTTCGGATGCATTATCAGAACCACCTCGAGGCTGTGTTCATTCTGAAGGGGATCGGGACCATCGAGAATCTCGGCACTGGAGAAATACACAAGCTTTCGCCGGGGGTCATGTATGCGCTGAACAACAATGACCGGCACATTGTTCGTCCGGAGACCGACATCCTGACGGCCTGTGTGTTCAATCCGCCGGTCACCGGCCAGGAAGTTCATGACGAAAATGGCGCCTACCCGGCCGAAGTCGACGTTCCGGCGCAGAGGGTCGCCGTCAATTCCTGAACTCTTGAAAGAGAGAATCGAAATGACCACCGACATTTACCCGTCCCGCATCACCCCGGAAGCACAGATGCTTCCGCGCCTCGACCCCGTCGTCCACAGCGAATGGACCGAGAACGCGCCACTAACGCGGCAGCAGTCCGAGGAGTTCGATCGCAATGGCTTCCTGGTGCTCGAGAACGTGTTTTCTCCGGAGGAAGTCGCCTACCTTCAGAAACAGTCGAAGGAGCTGCTGTCGGGACCCGAGGGTCTAAACCCTGAGACGATCATCACCGAACCAGGCGGCGACGAGATCCGCTCGATCTTCGAGATCCACGCCCAGAGCAGCATCATCGGACGACTTGCCGCCGATGCGCGGCTGGCCGGCATTGCTCAATTCCTGCTCAACGATAAAGTCTACATCCATCAATCGCGTCTCAACTACAAACCCGGCTTCGAGGGCAAAGAGTTCTACTGGCACTCCGACTTCGAGACCTGGCACGTGGAGGACGGCATGCCGCGCATGCGCGCGTTGTCCTTGTCGGTGCTGTTGGCCGAGAACACGCCGGACAACGGGCCGCTGATGCTGATGCCGGGATCGCATCGCATCTTCCTCACTTGCCTCGGCGCGACACCCGACGACCATTATCGCACCTCGCTGAAGAAGCAGGAGTACGGCGTACCGGATCGGCAGAGCCTGACCGAATTGGCGCATCGCCACGGCATCGTGGCGCCGACCGGCAAAGCCGGCACGGTGGTGATCTTCGACTGCAACACGATGCATGGATCGAACGGCAATATCACGCCGTATCCGCGCGCTAACGCATTCTTCGTCTACAACGCCGCCAGCAACCGGCTACAGGCTCCGTTCGGTGTCAAGAAGCCACGGCCCAGCTTCGTCGCCGCGCGCGGCGAGCCGAGGCCGCTGATACCGCAGGGCGGTCCGCTGATGGAGGAAGCTCTCGCATGAGAGGCGGTCACGGTGTCGGCAATCCCGGCAGTGCGCCCATGGCCGCGACCGGCACGCTGCTCGACAATGGTGAAGACGAAGCGGAGGGTCGGCGTGCGGCCTGACGCCGCGCGCTACGCTGGTCATGCTTTCCGCCATCGCATCGGTCCGCAGCCGGCTGCTTGCCATCTTCATTCTGATGGCGGGCAGTGGATTCATGGCGACGCTGCTGAGCCTGCGGCTCGAGCGAGCGGGGCAGAGCACCATCATCATCGGCCTGGTGGCAACCGTCTACTTCGACGGGCTGGTGATCGGCGCCCTTCGTTCGGGACGCATCGTCCGCCGCGTCGGGCACATCCGCGCTTTCGCAGCCTTCGTCGCGCTGCTATCGGCGAGCACCCTCGGCTATGCGCAATTCACCGATCAGCTGCTGTGGCGCGAGAAGGCCACGCCACCCGTTCCGGCGCCCAAGCAGCAAGACTTCCAGATTCTTCCCCGCACGACGCCGATCGCGTCGCTGCTTGATCCCAACACGCCCGACTCCCCCGCGGCCGAAGAATCACAACCATGAACGGTTCCGCGTCAGGTCCAGGATCAACCGTCTGCCGCGCGACGCTGCACCGGGCGATTGCCGCGTCGGCCATGGGAAACGCCACGGAATGGTTCGACTACGGCATCTATTCCTACGGTGTCATCTACATTTCCGTCGCGCTGTTTCCCGGCGATGTCGGGGAGGCGGTGCTGTTCGCGCTGGCCACCTTCGCGATCTCCTTTCTGGTCCGGCCGCTGGGCGGGATCTTCTGGGGCTCGCTGGGTGATCGGTTCGGCCGCAAGTCGGTACTCGTGCTGACTATTCTCTTGATGTCGGGCGCCACGCTGTCGATCGGCCTGATTCCGTCTTACGACAACATCGGTTTATGGGCGCCGTTGCTGCTCATTGTGCTGCGTATGGTACAGGGCTTCTCGACGGGCGGCGAATATGGCGGTGCTGCGACGTTCATGGCCGAATACGCGCCCGACGAGCATCGCGGCTTCTATGGCAGCTTCCTGGAGGTCGGCACGTTGTCGGGCTTCTCGCTGGGCGCATTGCTGATGCTGACTTTCTCGCTGCTGCTCGGCGACGAGGCGATGCGCGCTTGGGGGTGGCGCATTCCGTTCCTGGTTGCTGCGCCGATGGGCCTGGTAGGCATGTATTTGCGTTCGCGGATAGAGGATACGCCGGTGTTCCGGGCGCACGAAGCCGCAAGCAGGATAAAGCCCTCGCCTGGTGTGGCCGCCCTAGTGCGGCGGCACTGGCGTCCCATGATGGTGGTTGGCGGTCTCGTGGTCGCGCTCAACGTCATCAACTATACGCTGCTCAGTTACATGCCGACCTATCTGCAACGCCGCATCGGGTTGTCCCCGGACGAAGCGCTGGCGGTGCCACTGATCGGCATGCTGTTCATGATGCCGTTTCTGCCTTTTGCGGGCGGTCTGTCGGATCGCATCGGGCGTCGGGCAATGTGGTACGTCTCGCTGATCGGTTTGCTGCTGCTGGTGACGCCGCTCTACATGCTGATGGGGACCGGATTGGCCGGCGCCTGCCTCGGCTTCATCCTGCTGGGACTCCTCTATGTGCCGCAGCTTGCGACCATATCGGCGACCTTCCCTGCGATGTTTCCGACCAGCGTCCGTTTTGCGGGCTTCGCCAGCGCCTACAATATTTCAACCTCGATCTTCGGCGGCACGGCCCCGGCCGTGAGCAGCGGCCTGATTACCGTCACCGACAACGAACTGATGCCGGCCTATTACATGATGGCAACATGCCTGGTCGGACTGGCCGCGCTGCACTTCACGCCGGAAACGGCAGGACGGTCTCTTTATGACGATCCTTTCGCGCAATAAGGTTTAATGTGCCTTTCATGGGCGATCCACCCTTAGCCGTATCCTTGTAGGAATGTACGGAAAGTACGGCAACGCCCGTCTACGAAAGAGGTTCTGGACGGCGGCGCAGGTCGTTGCGTACCAACGCGACAGTTTCCGACAGCTGGTCGTTACCGGCGGTCGATGCCATAACGGCGCGCCACGTCCGAGACGCTGGCGCCAGGCTGCGCGGCCGCTTCCAGAATCCCACGCTTGTCGGCCTCGCTGAACCGCCGCCGATGATCCTCGCGTGGTCGCGGAACGACAGGGACGGAGGAGGGATAAGCCCCATGACTTAAGAGTGTGACTACGGGGGTGATTTAGACTGTGACTAAGGGTGTGACTTAGACCTCGGCGGCGGTAGAGGAGTTTGCGTTGTGGAAGATCCGGTTCGCGTCTGAACTTCTGACGCCAGTTCTCGAAAGCTTTCTGCGGCAGGCCGTGAAACTCACAATATTGCCGCTGATTCAAGTCGCTACGCTTCCAGGCCTCATGGTGCGCTCGCCAGAAAACCTCGCCCTGACGTGCCCAAGCTCCGTTCTCGTTCGCCATCTCGTTCTCCTCATCTGCAAAATCGAGAGCGAGAACAAATCGTGTGCGCGATACCACGAACGCGCAACTTCGATCTTCTGCACAATTACAGTGGCGCCCTTTGCATCTCGGATCATCACGACGCACCGGCGCCATGGGAGGTGACCGCCCCTCATGTCTACGTCCGCGCTCATGGACCATCGGGCAACTATCGCGATCGTTATGCCCCTTAAACACTGGCGGCGTGGGCGGGAGGGTTATTACGCTTACGAATGGAAGGACACAGTATCTATGTGTATGTCGACAACGACCAGAAGAGCGCGGCTCATCGTACAGGGATTAACCTTGGAGCGAGTCGCCAAGCGAAGCGTCGGTATCTCTTCGGAGGATGCTAAATAGAGCAAGCGAAGCGAGACCCTTTTTCAACCTCTGAGGCCGAATACTTGGAGAGCTCGGGCGGGCACCCCTGCCTTCACGGCTGCGAAGGTCGATCAGCGCATCGCGGCGCGGCACAACCGGTAACGGAAAAGTAAACGCAGGGATACCCAGGAACTATCACCGTCCCCCACGTCTCTCAACGCAATCCGCTTTGGGAACTTCGTGGAGGGACTACTTCGAAGAGGAGCCTGTTGTTGTTCCCGGCTCGGAGGCGGAATTGTTGCCATCAATTGCTTTGGAAACCGCCTGGCCGCGGGGTCCGAACGTCATCAACACCTCATCGCCGTCTTTTGACTCCGCCTGAACCACGAAGGTTCTCGCCAGGAACTTGATCTCGGAGAAGCCCGCTTGCTCCAGCTGCTGCTTGATCTTCTGAGCCGCGTTTTTTTGCGCGTCATCTATTTGGATCGTCTGAGAATTCTCGATAGCGCTAGCGTGGACGGATGCATTGTCAATTCCGGGATTCGGCTTCGCGGCTTCCGCGCCTCCGGAATTTGGCTTGGCGATACCCTTGGCGATACCCGAGGATTGGTTCTGCTCCGGAATGGCCTTGCCCACGCTAGTTGCTGGGACATCTGAAGTTGCTGGGACATCTGAGCTGGTGGAAGATGTTGCTAGATGCTCTTTGCTCCCTTGGTGCCAGGCAAACCACGCACCAATCAGCAGTATGAGAGCCACAACGGCAGCGCTGTTCAGGAGCTTACGGAAACCTTCTTCTCCGCGCGGAAAATCCATCATTACCGTGCCTTCCACACCGTGCCTTCCACGATTTTGTAGGACCAATTCTGAACTGTTAAATTCGTTCCCAGCGTAAC
>NZ_MKRN01000093.1 GCF_001896955.1 Nitrobacter sp. 62-13
AACTCGGTGATGTATGCCGGGAAGAAGTCGGTCGCCGAAAGCATCGTCTATGGCGCGCTCGACCTGATCGAGGCCAAGACCAAGCAGGGGCCGCTCACGGTGTTCGAGCAGGCGCTCGAAAACGTCATGCCGACCATCGAAGTGCGGTCGCGCCGCGTCGGCGGCGCCACCTATCAGGTGCCGGTGGAAGTCCGCTCAACCCGCCGTCAGGCGCTCGGCATTCGCTGGTTGATCGCGGCCGCGCGGGGACGCAACGAAAAGACGATGACGGAGCGGCTCTCGGCCGAACTGCTCGACGCGTCGAATAACCGGGGCAGCGCGGTCAAGAAGCGCGAAGACGTGCACAAGATGGCGGAAGCCAACCGTGCGTTCTCGCACTATCGCTGGTAACGGCGACAACAGGAATTCAAGGACAGCTCCATGCCCCGCCAACATGCTATCGAGGATTACCGTAATTTCGGGATCATGGCGCATATCGACGCCGGCAAGACCACCACGACCGAGCGCATCCTCTATTACACCGGCAAGAGCCACAAGATCGGCGAAGTGCACGAAGGTGCCGCGACGATGGACTGGATGGCGCAGGAGCAGGAGCGCGGCATCACCATCACCTCCGCCGCGACCACCGCGTTCTGGGATGGCAAGCGGCTGAACATCATCGACACCCCGGGTCACGTCGACTTCACCATCGAGGTGGAGCGCTCCTTGCGCGTGCTCGACGGCGCGGTATGCGTGCTCGACTCCAACCAGGGCGTCGAACCGCAGACCGAGACCGTCTGGCGCCAAGGCGACAAGTACAAGGTGCCGCGCATCGTCTTCTGCAACAAGATGGATAAGACCGGCGCCGACTTCTACAAGTGCATGGCCGACATCGTCGATCGGCTGGGCGCGCGCCCGGTGGCGCTGCAACTCCCGATCGGCTCGGAAAGCAACTTCAAGGGCATGGTCGACCTCGTCCGCATGAAGGCGCTGGTCTACAATCAGGACTCGCTCGGTTCGATGTACGATGTCGAGGAGATTCCTGCTGATCTCGCCGACAAAGCGAAGGAATATCGCGAAAAACTGGTGGAAGCCGCCGTCGAACTCGACGACGACGCCATGGCTGCCTATCTCGACGGCACCGAGCCGGATGAAGCGACCCTCAAGGGTCTCATCCGCAAGGCCGTCATCACCGGCGCATTCTATCCCGTGCTGTGCGGCACGGCGTTCAAGAACAAGGGCGTGCAGCCGCTGCTCGACGCCGTCGTGGCCTATCTGCCGTCGCCGCTCGACGTGCCCGCGATCAAGGGCGTCGACGACAGGGGCAACGAGGTCGTCCGCCATGCCGACGACAAGGAGCCGATGGCGCTCTTGGCATTCAAGATCATGGACGACCCGTTCGTCGGCACCATCACCTTCTGTCGCATCTATTCCGGTATTCTTCAGAGCGGCACCGGCGTGATCAATTCGACGCGCGAGAAGAAGGAGCGCATCGGCCGGATGCTGCTGATGCATGCGAACAACCGCGAAGACATCAAGGAAGCCTATGCCGGCGACATCGTCGCGCTGGCCGGCCTGAAGGAAGCGCGTACCGGTGACACGCTGTGCGATCCGGCCCATCCCGTGATCCTGGAAAAGATGGAATTCCCCGATCCGGTCATCGAGATCGCGATCGAGCCGAAGTCAAAGGCCGACCAGGAAAAGCTCGGCGTTGCGCTGGCGAAGCTTGCGGCGGAAGATCCGTCGTTCCGCGTCTCCACCGATCAGGAATCCGGCCAGACCATCCTCAAGGGCATGGGCGAACTCCATCTCGACATCAAGGTCGATATCCTCAAGCGGACCTACAAGGTCGACGCCAACATCGGCGCGCCGCAGGTGGCGT
>NZ_MKRN01000094.1:0-4163 GCF_001896955.1 Nitrobacter sp. 62-13
TCGCCGAGGTGGCCTCGCCCGCGAAGAACAGCCGGTTATCGACCGGCGCGGCGAGCGCCGCGCGATCGCCGGCATGGCCGGGCAGGGCGTGGGAATAGGCGCCTTGCGCGAAGGGATCGCGGGCCCAGCGCGATTCAGCGAGTGGCTTGAGCTTTCTGCGAAAATCCGAGCCGAGCAGCGCCACGATCTCGTCGATCGCCTGCGCTGCGAACGCGCCGTCGCCGGCGTCCTCGAGTTCGCGCGCGAAGCTGCCGCCGAAAAACCCCTCGATGCAGGGCTGGCCGAACGGGCGCAGGTGAAAGGTGCCCATCTTTGTCTGCATGGTGGCGCCGCGCAGGTTGCCGTCGTTCGGCAGCGCGCTGGCGGGATCGTCCAGCGCCAACATCACCTTGTCGTCGACGCCGAGCGGCAGGCCGGCCGCGGCGTTCACTTTCTCGGGCAACTTGGGGTGGAAGCGGATTGCTTCATTCGCGATCAGGTTTGTCGGCGCCGTGACGATCGCCCTGGTCGCCGTCAGCGTTCCTTTCGAGGTTTCGATGCGAAGTTGCAAGCCGGAATGATCGATGCGCCAGACGCGCGTGTTCAGCGCGATCGGGCAGGGTCGGCCGTAGGCTTCGATCAGCGCGCCGTAGCCGCCACGCACGCGCCAGTTGATGCCGGTGTCTTCATAGGCGTCGAGATCGTGGACCGAGACGGAATCGAGTTCGCAGCCGTTCACATAGCCGGAAATCGCATCGATCATCGGATTCCAGCGATTGCCCTGTTCGAGATAGCGGCTGGCCGCAGCGTCGACATCGTTCTCCGCCGCCTTCTCGATGCGCTCGTGGAATGCGTCGAGCGCGGCAAAAAAGTCCTGGCGTTCGGTCGCCGGAAATCCGGCGTCAAAGCTCTGATCGCGCCATGGCGGCCGCGTCCTGTCGATCGCGAAGCCGAGCCGGTCCGCGATGGCAACAAAAGAATTTTTGTCGGCCGAATGCAGCCAGCCGCAGCCGAGATCGAAGACGATGCCGGGAGCCGGCACGATGGTGTGGGCACGCCCGCCGACGCGGCCGCGCGCTTCCAGAACGAGGACCGAGAGACCGGAGCCTTTCAGCGCATCGGCCGCGCCGAGCCCGGCGGCGCCGGCGCCGATGATGGCGACATCGACAGTGGAGGGGAGATTTCGCGACATCGCGGCACGCTGATTACTGTTTCGGCAGTTTCGCCTTGAGCGCATAAAGCGCATCCAGCGCCTCGCGCGGCGACATCTCGTCGGGATGCAGGGACTTCAACGCGTCGATCAACTGTGCGGTTTCGCTCGGCAGCGTGGATTCGTCGGCTGAGCGTGAGGGCGTCGCGAACAGCGGCAGATCGTCGACCAGCGCGCGCACCGTCGATCCACGATCCTGAGCCTCCAGTTTCGCCAGCACCGATTTGGCGCGCGCGACGACCGGCGGCGGCAGGCCGGCGAGCTTCGCCACCTGAATGCCATAGGAGCGGTCGGCGGCGCCGGGGAGCACCTCGTGCAGGAACACCACCTCGCCGTGCCATTCCTTGACCCGCACGGTGGCGTTGAACAGTCGCGGCAGTTTTGCCGACAGCGCGGTGAGTTCGTGATAGTGCGTGGCGAACAGTGCGCGGCAGCGGTTGGTTTCATGCAGATGCTCGATCGCCGCCCACGCGATCGACAGGCCGTCGAAGGTCGCGGTGCCTCGTCCGATCTCGTCGAGGATCACCAGCGCGCGTTCCGATGCCTGATTGAGGATAACGGCGGTTTCCACCATTTCGACCATGAAGGTCGAACGGCCGCGCGCGAGGTCGTCGGCAGCGCCGACCCGCGAGAACAGCCGGTCGATCATGCCGATGCGCGCACGTGCCGCCGGCACGAAGCTGCCGATCTGGGCCATCAGCGCGATCAGCGCGTTCTGACGCAGGAACGTCGATTTGCCCGCCATGTTGGGGCCGGTGAGCAGCCAGATCTGTCCCGACGCCTGGCCCGGGCCGGGCGACAGATCGCAGGCGTTGGCGATGAACGGCTGTCCGGCGCGCTTCAGCGCCTGCTCGACCACCGTATGCCGGCCGCCCTCGATGGCGAAGTCGAGCGAGGCATCGACCTCCGGCCGGATATAATTCTCGTCGGTTGCGAGTTTTGCGAGCGAGGCCGCGACGTCCAGCTGCGCGAAGGCGTGCGCCGCGTTGCGCAGGTCGTCGCCGGCCTCGACCACCATTGCGGCAAGCCGGTCGAAAATCTCCAGTTCGAGGCCGAGCGCGCGGTCGCCGGCATTGGCGATCCTGGCCTCGATCTCGCCGAGCTCCGATGTGGTGAAACGCACCTGGCCGGCCAGCGTCTGGCGATGGATGAAGGCGGCGTTGAGCGGCGCGTTCATCAGCCTGTCGCCGTGCTGCGCGGTCACTTCGACGAAATAGCCGAGCACGTTGTTGTGGCGGATCTTGAGCGTCTTGACGCCGGTCTCCTCGGCGTAGCGCGCCTGCATCGCCGCCACCACGAGGCGGGAATCGTCGCGCAGTTTTCGCGCCTCGTCGAGCGCGCCCTCGTAGCCTTCGCGGACGAAGCCGCCGTCGCGCTTCGTCAGCGGCAGTTCGTCCCCGAGCGCCCGGCCGAGTTCGCGCGCGAGATCGCGGGAGGGGCGCTGCAGCGCCTGCATCGCTGCGGCGACGTCCTTCGGCGGATCGGGAAGCGCGGAAAGCCGCGCCAAAGCCTGATCGGCGGCAACGATGCCGTCGCGCAAGCCTGCGAGATCGCGCGGGCCGCCGCGTCCAACCGAGAGCCGCGCCAGCGCGCGCGACATATCAGGCGCCGCGCGCAACACGGTGCGGATGTCCTCGCATGCCGCGTTGTCGGATACGAATGCGGCGACGGCATCGAGCCGTCGCGCGATGGCGGCGTTGTCCGTCAGCGGCGCCGCCAGCCGCTGCGCCAGAAGCCGCGAGCCTGCCGCCGTCACCGTGCGGTCGATGGCGTCGAGCAGCGAGCCGCGCCGTTCGCCCGCGAGCGTGCGCGTCAGTTCGAGATTGGCGCGGGTGGCCGGATCGATCGCCATGGTGCTGCCCGAAGCTTCCCGCGATGGCGGCGACAGCGGCGGCCGTTTGCCGATCTGGGTGCGGTCGATATAGGTGACGGCGGCCGCGGCCGCGGTCGCCTCGAGCCGCGACATCGCGCTGAGACCGTCCATGGTGGCGACCGCGAAATAATCGCACAGCCGCCGCTCTGCGGTCGCGCTGTCGAAGACGTCGCGGGTCAGCGGCGTGACCGACGGCAATTCGCGCAGCAACGCACTCATGTCAGCATCGCCATGGAGCGCGTCGGACACGATCACCTCGTTGGGGTTGATGCGCGCGAGCGTGGCGGCGAGTTCGCCGGCGCCGCATTCGGTGACCATGAACTCCGCGGTGGAGATGTCGATCCAGGCCAGCGCGATGCGGTCGCTTCCGGAGGAGGCGCGTGCTCGCGCCAGCGCCAGCAGGTAATTGTTGGCCTTGGCATCGAGCAGCGTGTCTTCGGTCAGCGTTCCCGGAGTGACGAGGCGGGCCACATCGCGGCGAACCACGCTCTTGTTGCCGCGCTTGCGCGCCGCGGCCGGATCCTCGGTCTGCTCGCACACCGCGACGCGGTGGCCGAGCGCGATCAGCCGATGCAGGTAATCGTCCGAGCGCTCCACCGGAACGCCGCACATCGGGATGTCTGCTCCCTGGTGCTTGCCGCGTTTGGTCAACGTGATGCCCAGCGCGCGGGACGCGATTTCGGCATCCTCAAAAAACAGTTCGTAGAAATCGCCCATCCGGTAGAACAGCAGCAGGCCGGGATTGGCCGCCTTGATTTCAAGGTACTGTTCCATCATCGGCGTGACTCGTGCCGCCTCGGCGGGGGCGGCGGGGCTCGGCGATGTCGGGATGGCGCGCTGGATCGTCATGGCGGCGAAACTACAAAGTTTCGGCGCCGCTTCCTATGGCATTGCGGCGGCCTTGCGCGTTTTCCACGTCATCGGCATTCATTGCGCTGGGGGCGGGAGCGCTGCCTTTTCGTCATTCCATCACTGCGGCATGATCCGCGGAGGGCGCGCGCATCGCCGCCTTGGTCGATTTCAGGATCAGCGCCAGAGGAATAGCGCAGACGGTCACCAGAGCCACCAGCTCGAAGTCCTGCGAGAACGCGATGATCTGCG
>NZ_MKRN01000094.1:4337-11881 GCF_001896955.1 Nitrobacter sp. 62-13
CGCAAACGATCGGGCAGCGTCATGAAGGCTGCGGTCGTCATCGGCACGAAGACAAGGCCGATACCGTAACCCTGGAGGACGCTGTTGATGACGATGGTTTGCACCGAAACATCGGCGGTCCAGCCGGTCATGTCGTAAAGCGTGATAGCGATCAGCGAAAGGCCGACGGCGATCAGTGTCCGCGCTTCGAAGTACGTCATGAGACGGCTGACCATCATCATGGCCACGAACGTTCCGCCGCCGCGCGTCGCGAGCAGGAGCCCGGCGGTCAGGATCGGGTAGCCGTAGGCGTTCTGGAACAGCGGCGAGGCCAGCGCCATGGTCGAGAACAGCACGACGCCGATCACCGCCATGAAGATGAGGGCGGTCGCGAAATTGCGGTCCTTGAAGATCGCGAACTGGACGAATGGGCGCTTGGTCGTCAGCGAGTGCACGAAGAAATAATAGAAGCCGACGGCCGAGGCGATGAACTCGAGCGTGATCTCCCAGGACTCCAGCCAGTCGAGCTGCTCGCCACGATCGAGCGCAAGTTGCAGCGCGCCGATGCCCACGGCGAGCGCGCCGAAACCGAACCAGTCGAATTGCAACTTGGTGTCCAGTCTGGTCTCGTCCATGAAGATCATGAGGCCGATGACCGTGATCAGGCCGAACGGCAGGTTGACGAAGAACACCCAGTGCCAGCTATAGCTTTCGGTGAGCCAGGCGCCGAGCGAGGGGCCCATGATCGGCCCCAGCATCACGCCCATGCCCCAGATCGCCATCGCCTTGGCGCGCTCGTGCAGCGCGTAGCTGTCGAGCATCACCGCCTGCGACAGCGGGACCAGCGCCGCGCCGAACATGCCTTGCAGCAGGCGGCACAGCACCATCTGGGTGATATCCTGCGCCAGTCCGCACAAGACGGATGCGAGCGTGAAGCCGGCCGAGCAGAGGATGAAGATACGTTTGCGGCCGAACCGGTTGGCGATCCAGCCGACCGGCGCGGTCATGATGGCCGCTGCGACGATGTAGGACGTCAGCACCCAGTTGATCTGGTCCTGCGACGCCGACAGCGACCCCTGCATGTAGGGGAGAGCGACGTTGGCGATCGTGGCGTCGAGCGCCTGCATGATGGTCGCGGTCATGGCGCAGATCGTCACCATGTTCCGGCGCAGCCCCGGAACCGCAGCCGAGTGTGCGGCGGCCGCCGGCATCGCCTTAGTCCTGCTTCGCGCGGGACAGGCCGAACAGGCCCGCGAGCGAGCGGCGGTGATTGGTGTCGATCGAGACGTAGACGCTCATGCCTGATTTCGGCTTGCCGACCCGTGCATCGTTCTTGTCGAAATAGATCCGCACAGGAATGCGCTGCACGATCTTGACGAAGTTGCCGGTGGCGTTCTGCGGCGGCAGAATCGCGAATGTCGCGCCGGTGCCGGGACTGAGCGACCCGACCGTGCCCTTGAAGACATGATCGGGGAACGAATCGATGGAGAGATCGACCGGCTGTCCGACGGCCACGTAGGTGAAGTCGGATTCCTTGGGATTGGCGTCGACCCAGGGGTGATCGAGATCGACGACGCTGAATACCGGCGTTCCAGCGGTCACGAAGCGGCCGAGCTGGATGTTGTCGACCTGCGTCGCGACGCCGTCGATCGGCGCGCGCAGTTCCGTATTGGCAAGGTTGCGCTGCGAGTCGGCCAATGCGGCCTTGGCTTGTGCGTAGGCCGGGAATTTTTCCAGCGGCAGATTCGGATCGCCGAGCAGTTTGTTGCGGGTATTCGAAATCTGTTGCTCCAGAATCTGGTTCACGCCCTTCGCCTGCACCAGCGCGCTAAGCGCGTTGTCGAGATCGAGGCGCGATCCGAAGTTGCTTTTCACGAGCGTCGTCTTGCGATCGACGTCGCGTTGCTTGACGTCGATGCTCTCCTGGGCGAGCGCCTCGGACTGGGCGTAATTGGCGAGGTTCGATTTCAGCGTGTTGTACTCGATGGTCGCGTCGTTCAGCTTCGCTTCCGCCTGCCGGACGGCCAGGCGGAACGGCACGGGATCGATCTCGAACAGCAAATCGCCCGCCTTGACGTGTTGTCCCTCCTTCACGGTCACGCTGTCGATCTTGCCGGAGACCTCGGGCGTGATCAGAACCTTCTGCGCGCCGACATAAGCGTCGTCGGTTGTCACATAGCGGCCGCCCGACAGATAGAAGGTCAGCCCGGCGATCAGCGCGATCAGCGGCAGCATGACCAGAAGCAGCGGCCGGCGGTAGCGGCGCAGCGAAGCCAGCAACTGCCGGCGCGGCTTTGCATCGGGGGCCGTCGGCGGCGGCGGCTCCGTCGGTGCGCCCTTCTGGTCGGGCGGAAATTTGAGGGCGGGCTCAGCCATAGTGCCGCTCTTTCGCTTTCTCACTGTCGACGGGCGCGTTGCCTTGCAGCGCGTTACGAACGTTGTCCTTGACGGTTCCGAGTTGCGCGATCAGACGATGCGCGTCGGAGATGCTGATATCGGCGAGCGCAGCTTGCGTGATTTCGCCGCGCAACACGGCGAGTTGGGCCAGCAGGGGACGCGCGGCCTTGGTCAGGTAAAGACGATTGATGCGACGATCTGTTTCGTCGCCGCGGCGCTCGATCAGGCCGGCCTTGCAGAGCTTGTCGATCAGCCGTGTCAGCGTGATCGGCTGCATTTCCATCAGCTCGGCGACATCTGCCTGCTTCAGCCCCTCGGTGCGCTCCAGTTTGGCGAGCACGGCCCACTGCGCCCGGTTCAGGCCGTAGCGCGACGCCTGCTTGTCGGCAAAGAGCCGGAGCAGGCGCTGCACCTCGAACAGGGTAAACAGAAAGTCGCTATCGACTGAACGGTCGGGCATATCGAGAACTCCTAACACTCGTTATAATAAGCAAGCTCATGAAAAGCATTCCCTCGCTATGAAAAAGCTGACCTGCGTGCAGCTCATGGCTGGCTTCCCCGACACCGGGAACCCGCCTCATGCCGGCTGCTTGCCGGCACATAATACCTTTGGAAGGCCGCTATGTTGCGCTGCAAGATGCGGGTATTCCGCGAATATGGCTGCTGAATTGAAATAGAGCGGCGCAATCTGCTCAAACGGTTTAGATAGACATCAGATGACAGCGACCAGACCGACATTCCCGGTGCCCGGGCACGATCACGACCGCTGCGCCTCGGAGGCGATCAGCCATGCGGAGAAGGTCTGTGCGCAGCGCGCGCAGAAATTTACGCCGATCCGCCGCCAGGTGCTGCAGGCGCTGCTGTCGAGCCATCGCCCGCTCGGCGCCTATGAGGTGATCGAGGAACTGGCGAAATCGATGCCGCGCCCGGCGCCGATCACGGTCTATCGCGCGCTCGACTTTCTGATGGAAAATGGTCTCGTTCACCGGATCGAAAGCCGCAATGCGTTTCTCGCCTGCGGGCACGACCATGATACGAGTGCGTTGGTGGCGTTTCTCATTTGCGAGCGTTGCGGGTCGGTCGGCGAGATTCCGGCAAGCCGCGTGGCGCAGAGTCTCAGCGACGCGGTGCGCTCCACCGGCTTTACGCCGAAACTCTCGGTGGTCGAAATCACCGGCACCTGCGCGCATTGCCAGAACGCGGCCTAGCGCCAATCATCCGATGCTCCGCCGATCACGATACGGCGGCGATCCGGCCCACCGGGGACCATTCAACGAGCGATCCAGCCCTGACATCCGCGAGCCGGCCGCTGAGCGCGGGAGCGATCGCCCTGATGCTGATGCTCTGCCTGAGCTGGGGCTTCAATCAGGTCGCGGTGAAACTCGTCCTGCCCGACATTCCGCCGTTTCTGCAAGCTTTCGTCCGCTCCTGCGGCGCCCTCGTCGTGCTGCTGGTGATTGCGCGACTGCGCGGCGTGGCGTTGTTCGAGCGCGACGGCACGCTTGGCCCCGGCCTGGCCGCCGGCGTGCTGTTCGGATTCGAATTCGTGCTCATCTACCACGGCCTGCTGCTGACCACGGCGTCGCGCGCCGTGGTGTTTCTCTACACCGCGCCGTTCTTTGTCGCGCTCGGCTCCTCCCGCATTCTCGGGGAAAGGCTGCGCGCGTCGCAATGGGGCGGCCTCGCGCTCTGCTTCGCCGGCGTCGCCTGCGCGATCGGCGTGCCGCAGCCGGATGTCGACGGCCGCGTGCTGCTCGGCGACGTCATGATCGTCGTCGGCGGCGCGCTGTGGGCGGCTACCACGCTCCTGGTGAAGGCGAGTTCGCTGATCTCGTTGCCGCCGGAAAAAACCTTGATCTATCAGGTCGCGGTTTCAATCCCGATTCTCGGCCTCGCGGCCTGGGCCGCCGGCGAGACGCTGACCCGGTTTCCGGAGCCGCTGGCGCTGTCGCTGATGGCCTATCAGGCCGTCTGGGTGGTGGGATTGACATTTTTGATATGGTTTTCAATGGTTAAGACTTATTCCGCCAGCAAATTGTCGGCTTTTACCTTCATCACCCCTTTGTTTGGCGTCGCGGCTGGCTATGTGATCATGCATGATCCGCTGACGCCGGCTTTCGGACTTGCGGCGCTGTTGGTGGTTGCCGGCCTTTACCTCGTGAACCGGCCTGGTGCGGCGGTTCAGGAGTTTCCTTTCCCTTCGCCGCATGGTTTGGAGGAAACTCCTGAACCCAAACCGCACTAGAATTTAAAATTTAGCGGTATCGCTTTGAATTCGAAGTTCGCAAAAGGCTAGCTGTAGGGTTGAGCGAACGTCGAATTCGGGATACCGCCCGCCATTGATCCGTTGCTGAATCTGACGAAAACCTGATATTTGAGACCCATGAACAAGCTCGAAAACCCGTCGCAAATCGACGTCGCAGGCCCGAGTCCGCGGCACAAAACCACGCAGGTCATGGTCGGCAACGTCGCCGTCGGCGGCGGCGCGCCCATCGTGGTGCAGTCGATGACCAATACCGACACCGCCGACATCGAGGGCACCATCGCCCAGGTTGCGGCATTGTCGCGGGCCGGCTCGGAAATGGTCCGCATGACGGTTGACCGCGACGAGGCCGCCGCCGCCGTGCCGCATATCCGCGACGGCTTGCGCAAGCGCGGCATCACCACGCCGCTGATCGGCGATTTCCATTACATCGGCCACAAGCTCTTGGCCGATCATCCGGCCTGCGCCGAGGCGCTCGACAAGTACCGCATCAATCCGGGCAATGTCGGCTTCAAGGACAAGCGCGACAAGCAGTTTACCGACATCGTCGAGACCGCGATCAAATACGGCAAGGCGGTGCGGATCGGCGCCAACTGGGGCTCGCTCGATCAGGAACTGCTGACGCATCTGATGGAAGAGAACGCCAAATCGGCCGCGCCGTTGGATGCCCGCGCGGTGACGCGCGAGGCGATGGTGCAGTCGGCGCTGTTGTCGGCCAAGCGCGCCGAGGAGATCGGCCTGCCGAAAAACAAGATGATCCTGTCGGCGAAGGTCTCGGCGGTGCAGGACCTGATCGCCGTCTACCAGACGCTGGCGTCGCGCTCCGATTACGCGATCCATCTCGGCCTGACCGAAGCCGGCATGGGCTCGAAGGGCATCGTCGCCTCCAGCGCCGCGCTCGGAATCCTCTTGCAGCAGGGCATCGGCGACACCATCCGCATCTCGCTGACGCCCGAGCCGGGCGGCGACCGCACGCTGGAAGTACAGGTCGCGCAGGAACTGCTGCAGACCATGGGATTCCGCACCTTCGTGCCGCTGGTCGCGGCATGTCCCGGCTGCGGACGCACCACCTCGACCACGTTCCAGGAACTGGCGCGGTCGATCCAGGACTTCATTCGCGACGAGATGCCGAACTGGAAGGCGCAGTATCCCGGGGTCGAGCAGCTTAACGTTGCCGTCATGGGCTGCATCGTCAACGGCCCCGGCGAATCCAAGCATGCCGACATCGGCATCTCGCTGCCCGGCACCGGCGAGGCGCCGGCCGCGCCGGTCTTCGTCGACGGCAAGAAGTTCAAGACGTTGCGCGGGCCGGCCATCGCGCAGGACTTCAAGGCGCTGGTGATCGATTACATCGAGCAGCGTTACGGCGCCGGCGGCAAGGCGCCGGCCGAAGCGGTGACCGCCGCGGAGTGAGATCAACAGGGCGCTACGCCGACGTTCTTCGTCATGGCCGGACTTGTTCCGGCCATCAAGGTCTTTAGCCCTGATTGCATATGATGATTTGACGGGGATGCCTGCGACAAGCGCGGGCATGATGGTGGCGGTGCATTCACGACGCTTGCGATCCTAAAGCGGCGTGTGCTTTTCCCGGTTGTCGACCACCGCTTCCTCCAGGTCGAGATCGCGCTCGATCCGGCGGCGGGTTTCGTCGGTGATCTTGCCCTCGCGCAAGAGCCGGTGCAGATGCGTGCGCTCGATGCCGATGATTTCGCGCACCATGGATGCTCCCCTCGTCGCCGGCGAATGTTCGTCGCCGTCCCGCGGCGGATCGGGCAGCGCCCGCATCCGGGTCTCGTGCCGCGCTTCGAGAAATTTGGCGAGGCCCTCGGGCAGCTTGCGCTCGGCGATGATGGTCGTGAGCGCTTCGCGCGCAGCCTCGATGATGGTTCGCCGCGCCGCTATTTCCGCTTCACGCTCGTTCAGCGCCTCGCGATGGCCGTGCTTCGAGATTCCGAGCAGGTTGACGACCACCGGCAGCGTCAGGCCGATGCCGAACAGCGTCACGAAGATCACGCCGAAGCTCGTCAACTGGATGAGGTCGCGATAGGGAAACGCCTCACCGCCCGGCAGCGTCAGCGGCAGGGCCAGCGCCACCGCGAGCGACACCACGCCGCGAATGCCGGTGAAGCCGATCACCACGACATAGCGCCAGGGCGGGGTCGGATCGCGCCGTTTGGCCCGCGCGCTGAGGACGCGGGTCAGGTAGGTGCCGGGGAACACCCAGATGAACCGCGCGGCGATGACGATGGCGGATGTCAGCGCGATCGCCACCAGCACCTCGCCGATCGGGACCGCCTTCGCTTTCTCTATCAGCACCCGGACCTCGAAGCCCATCAACAGGAACAGCACGCCCTCGATCAGCCAGATTGCAAGATCCCAGAAGAAGATGCCCTGAAGCCGCGTCGCCGCCGAGATCAGCAGCGGTCCGTTCCAGCTCACGTAAAGTCCGGCGGCCACGGTGGCTATCACGCCTGATCCGCCGAGATGTTCGGGCACCCAGTAGGCAAGATAGGGCGTCAGCAGCGACAGCAGGATTTCCACCCGTGCATCGTGGGCCCACTGGCGCAGCCGCAGGCTGAGCCAGCCGACGATGATGCCGAACGCCATCTCGCCGAACAGGATGAGGACGAACGATCCGGCGGCGGTCGGCAGCGAAAAAGAGCCGGTCGAGACCGCGAGCACCGCGAAGCGATAGAGGATGAGCGCGGTGGCATCGTTGGCGAGGCCTTCGCCCTCGAGGATGACCAGAATCCTGTGCGGCAGATGCAGACGCTTGGCGATGGCGAGCGGCGCCACCACGTCGGGCGGCGAGACGATCGCGCCGAGCACGAAGCCGACGCCCCAGGGCAGGCCGAGCAGCCAGTGCGTCGCAGCCGCGACCGCGCAGGTCGTGAAGATGACACAG
>NZ_MKRN01000095.1:0-3642 GCF_001896955.1 Nitrobacter sp. 62-13
TGCGCGTGCCGCTGATCGACGGGCAGGGCAATTTCGGCTCGGTCGACGGCGATATGGCGGCGGCCATGCGCTACACCGAATCCCGCCTCACCAAGATCGCGCAATCGCTGCTCGACGACATCGACAAGGACACAGTCGATTTTCAGCCGAACTACGACAGCAGCGAGAGGGAGCCGTCGGTTCTTCCGGCGAAGTTTCCGAATCTTCTGGTCAACGGCGCCGGCGGCATCGCGGTGGGCATGGCCACCAACATTCCGCCGCACAATCTCGGCGAGGTCGTCGACGCCTGCGTGGCGTTGATCGACGATCCTGCGCTTCCGATCGACGATCTCATCAAAATCATTCCGGGGCCGGATTTTCCCACCGGCGGCATTATCCTGGGGCGGCAGGGTATCCGTTCGGCCTACCACCTCGGCCGCGGCTCGATCGTGATGCGCGGCAAGGTCTCGATCGACACCATCCGCAAGGATCGCGAGGCGATCATCGTCTCGGAGATTCCGTATCAGGTCAACAAGGCGAGCATGGTGGAGCGCATCGCGGAACTGGTGCGCGAGAAGAAGATCGACGGCATCTCTGACCTGCGCGACGAGTCCGACCGCGAGGGTTTTCGCGTCGTCGTCGAATTGAAGCGCGACGCCGTTCCGGAGGTTGTGCTCAACCAGCTCTACAGGTTCACGCCGCTGCAAACCAATTTCGGCGCCAACATGGTGGCGCTGGACGCGGGGCGTCCGCAGCTCATGAACCTGAAGGACCTGCTGACGCTGTTCATCGCGTTCCGCGAGCAGGTGGTCACCCGGCGCACCAAGTTCCTGCTCAACAAGGCGCGCGACCGCGCCCATATTCTGGTCGGCCTTGCCATCGCCGTCGCCAACATCGACGAGATCATCCGCGTGATCCGGGAGTCGCCGGATCCCAACAGTGCGCGCGAGACCTTGATGTCGCGTGACTGGCCGGCGAAGGACGTGGCGGCGATGATCACGCTGATCGACGATCCGCGCCACCGCATGTCGCCGGACGGCACGGCGCGACTGTCGATGGAGCAGGCCAAGGCCATTCTCGATCTGCGCCTGCAGCGCCTGACCGCGCTCGGCCGGGAGGAAATCTCCGAAGAGCTCGACAAGCTCGCCGTCGAGATCGCCGACTATCTGGACATCCTGCGGTCGCGCGCGCGCGTGCAGGCGATCGTCAAGACCGAGCTTTCTGCGGTGAAGGCCGAATTCGCCACCCCGCGCAAGACCGTCATCGTGGAGCAGGAAGGCGAGGTCGAGGACGAGGACCTGATCCAGCGCGAGGACATGGTCGTGACCGTCTCGCACGCCGGCTACGTCAAGCGGGTGCCGCTGTCGACCTATCGCGCGCAGAAGCGCGGCGGCAAGGGCCGCTCCGGAATGCAGACGCGCGAGGAGGATTTCGTCAGCCGCCTGTTCGTTGCGTCCACGCATACGCCGGTGCTGTTCTTCTCCTCGCGCGGCCAGGTCTACAAGGAAAAGGTCTGGCGTCTGCCGATGGCGGCTCCGAACGCGCGCGGCAAGGCGATGATCAACATCCTGCCGCTCGAGCAGGGCGAGCGCATCACCACCATCATGCCGCTGCCGGAGGACGAGTCGTCCTGGGCCAATCTGGACGTGATGTTCGCGACCACCAGCGGCACGGTCCGGCGCAACAAGCTGTCCGATTTCGTCGACGTTCGCCGTTCGGGCATCATCGCGATGAAGCTCGGCGAGGGCGAGGCGATCGTCGACGTGCAGATCTGCACCGAGCGCGACGACGTGCTGCTGACAGCCGCCGGCGGTCAATGCATCCGGTTCCCGGTGACCGATGTGCGCGTGTTCTCGGGCCGGACATCGATGGGCGTGCGGGGGATCGCGCTGGCCGGGGGCGACCGGGTGATTTCGCTGTCGATCCTGCACCACTTCGAGGCGACGCCGGCCGAGCGCGCCGCCTACCTCAAGCAGTCCGGTGCGATCCGCCGCGCCGCGACCGGCGAGGATATCGAGCCCGAAGAGGCGACGCCGGAGGCCGACGAGGCCGCGCACACCGATCTCTCGCTGCCCGAGGGGCGCTATGTGGAGATGGGCGCTGCCGAGCAGTTCGTGCTCACGGTGACGGCGCAGGGCTATGGCAAGCGGTCGTCGTCGTTCGAGTTCAGGGTGTCGGGTCGCGGCGGCAAGGGCATTCGCGCCACCGATCCCACTAAGCTCGGCGAGATCGGTCACCTCGTGGCCGGGTTCCCGGTCGAGATGTCGGACCAGATCATGCTGGTGAGCGACGGCGGCCAGTTGATCCGCGTGCCAGTGGAAGGCATCCGTATCACCTCCCGCGCATCCAAGGGTGTTCGCGTCTTCAGCACGGCCGATGACGAGCACGTGGTGTCGGTCGAGCATATCCGCGAGGAAAACGAGAACGGCAACGGTAACGGCGGCTAGAGCTTTTTCGATTTTGGTGGAACACCTGCTACGAAACGACGCGTGCTCCCTCTCCCATTGGGAGAGGGGTGGGGTGAGGGGTTACAACCTATCGACTGGTCAAAACCCTCACCCGGCGCTTCGCGCCGACCTCTCCCCGATGGGGAGAGGTGAAGTCCAGGTCGATTCCACCAAAATCGAAAAGGCTCTAACGCTGCGCCAATACCGCAAAGTAAAAGCCGCCCGTGGGCATACGGGCGGCTTCGCTTTGGAGGTTTGTTGAAGTTTCTTTGGAGGTTGAGGAATAAAAGTTCGAAATCCGGATCAGCGAGTATTTGCCGTCACCAGACGGGCTTCACGAACGGTGGTCCTGGAATCGGCGGTGCGAAGGCAGGACGCCGCGAAATTCGGCCAGGTTTGCTGCGAGCAGGCGCTCGGCGCCGGGCTGATGTCGAGACGGTCGCCCTTGGCGAGCGGGATCGGCGTGCTCGCCGAAACCTGCGGAGCGAAACCCGGGAGAATGGTGAGGGCGGCTGCGATGAACGCTGCGACCGCGACGGCGGAAAGAGCCTTGATCATGACGGTCCCCTGTTTTGGGTCTGGCCGTTTTTGGCTTGTCGACCCGTTTGGTTGGCAGATTGATTAGCCGGCTCCTGTTTCGCGATGTCTTCGCTGTCTCGGGAAAGTGGTTTCATCAGCCGAAGAATTGTTTCGCCCCCCTGGGCCGGATGAAACAAGGCGCCGGAAAATCGCAACGATTTCAGTGATCTTGCTGTCATGACGATAAGACGCGCCAGCCCCCGAATTGGTTCGGCCGGTCTTCCGAAAAAAATATCGGCTCTCGGCGCGATATTCGCGGAACCTGCTTCGCTTGCGGCGTCCGAACAGGCGCGCTAAAGCGAAATGGTTTGATTAATCGTCGTGCCTGGCGTGAAACCGGGCATTCACGTCTTGAGACGCGCAACAGATCAAGGACGTGGATGGTCGGTGCAAGGCGAGCGAAGCGACGCCGTTCTTCGAATGCCTTTGCCCGGCCGTGACGCGTTGAATGCTTCACGTCGGCTCCACCCACTCCAGACGAGACCATGCCCCGCGTCGCGCTCTATCCCGGATCGTTCGATCCCGTTACCAACGGCCATCTCGATGTCGTCAGGCACGCCGTGGTCCTGTGCGACCGGCTGATCGTTGCCATCGGCGTTCATCCGGGCAAAACGCCGCTATTCTCGGCGGAGGAGCG
>NZ_MKRN01000095.1:3753-23817 GCF_001896955.1 Nitrobacter sp. 62-13
GAAATGCAGATCGCCGGCATGAACGAAACCATGGCGGCCGGCGTGCATACGGTATTCGTCCCGGCTTCGCCCGGCGTCCGCCCGATCAGCGCCACACTGGTGCGTCAGATCGCGGCCATGGGCGGCGACGTGTCGGCTTTCGTCCCGCAATCGGTCGCATCGAGTCTGAAGACCAAATTCGTCGGCTGAATGAACCAGCCCTTCCTCTGATCCGGAGTTGTCATGATTAGAATCCTTGGCCTCGTTGCCGCGCTGATGTTCGCGATCCCCGCTTTCGCCCAACCGCTGCCCGCCAACCTCGACAAGCAGAACACGATCGTAATCGACAGCACCAAGGGCCGGATCGTCATCAAGCTGCGGACCGACATCGCGCCGCAACATGCCGAGCGCATCAAGCAACTCGCCCGTGACGGCTTCTATAACAACGTTCCCTTCCATCGCGTCATGGACGGCTTCATGGCGCAGACCGGCGACGGCAAGAATTTCAACGGCACCGGCGGATCGAAGTATCCCGATCTGAAGGCGGAATTCTCGAACGTGCCGTTCAAGCGCGGCGTCGTCGGCATGGCGCGCGCGGGAAGTCCGAACTCGGCGAACTCGCAGTTCTTCATCTGCTTCGCCGATGCATCTTTCCTCAACGGCAAATACACCGTGGTCGGCGATGTGGTTTCCGGCATGGACGTGGTGGACAAGCTGAAGAAGGCGCCCGCCAACTCGGCTAGCGGTACCGTCACCGATCCTGACAAGATGCTGAAGGTTCAGGTCGCCTCCGATATCAAGTGAACGCATAACGTGCGGCGGCGCTCGATCCCGCTTGCGATCCTGCTTATCCTCGTCGGAAGTTCCGGATTGGGACCAGCACTCGCGCAGCATGATGGAGTTCCCGACCTGGCCGCCTTGTCCGCGCGGTTGAAGCAATGCTGGAAGCCGCCAGCCCTGCCGCGCGGAAATCCCGGAATGGAGATCACCGTGCAGTTCACCTTCAAGCGCGACGGCAATCTTCTGGGACATCCCCGGATCACCTACGAGACGCGCGACGCGACGGACGACGAACGCATCATCTACCGGACGGCCGTGATGGAAGCATTGCAGCGTTGTGTTCCGATGCCATTTACCCCGGGCATGGGGGGCGCCATCGCGGGCCGGCCGCTGACCATCCGATTTGACGATCGACGAACCCATCCCAAACCGAAAGAGAAGAGAGCATGGCTGACAACGACAACACTTTGATCCTCGAAACCACGCAGGGACCCGTCACGATCGAGATGCGTCCCGATCTCGCGCCCAATCACGTTGCGCGGATCAAGGAGCTGGTTCGTGAAGGCTTCTACGACGGCATCGTCTTCCATCGCGTCATCGACGGTTTCATGGCGCAAACCGGATGCCCGCAAGGAACCGGAATGGGCGGCTCCGGCCAGAAGCTGAAAGCCGAATTCAACCGGGAACCCCACGTGCGCGGCACGGCATCCATGGCGCGGGCGCAAAGCCCCGATTCAGGCGACAGTCAGTTCTTCATCTGCTTCGATGACGCCACGTTCCTTGACGGGCAATACACCGTCTGGGGCAAGGTGACCGAGGGCATGGAGAACGTCGACAAGATCAAGCGCGGCGAGCCCGTGCAAAATCCCGACAAGATCGTCAAGGCCAGGATTGCGGCGGACGCGGCCTGATCGTCTGTTCCAACCCTTCCAGACCGAGATGCAATGGCCGGACGTGTTCCGGCCATTGACGTTTCGGGGCGGCGGGTTCAGTGACGGACGGTCTTCGTCAACGCGATAATTCCATGCGAACCGATCTCTTCGATTTCGAACTGCCGCCCGAGAGCATCGCGCTTCGTCCGGCGAGCCCGCGCGATTCCGCGCGGCTGCTCGTGGTGCAGCCGGGAGAGGGTTTGCACGACCAACAGGTGAGCGATCTGCCGAACTGGCTGCGGCCCGGCGACCAGCTCGTGGTGAACGATACAAGGGTGATTGCCGCGCAGTTGCACGGCCGCCGCATCGGCCGCGAAGCCGAACCGAAAATCGATGCGACGCTGATCAAGCGCCTCGACGGCTCACGGTGGAACGCGCTGGTGAAGCCGGCCAAGAAACTCGAGGCCGGGGACGTGGTCCGCTTCGGCAACGAGGGACGAGTGTGTTTCCTCGGGCATCTTGATGCGGAGGTCGAAAGCAAGGGCGGGGAGGGCGAAGTCACGCTCGCTTTCTCATTCCACGGGCCGACGCTGGATCAGGCCATCGCCGATCTCGGTTCGCCGCCGTTGCCGCCGTACATTGCCTCAAGACGTGCGCCGGACGATCGCGATGTTGCGGACTATCAGACCATGTTCGCGGCTCACGAGGGCGCGGTCGCCGCGCCCACCGCAGGGTTGCATTTCACGCCGGCGATGGAGGCTGCGCTGCGCGAACGCGGCGTCGGCGTCAACCGTGTCACCCTGCATGTCGGCGCCGGCACGTTTCTCCCGGTGAAAGCCGACGACACCGCAGGGCATCGCATGCATTCGGAGTGGGGCACGATCTCCACGGAGATCGCCGAGGCGCTGAACGCCGCACGGGCGACCGGCGGCCGGATCGTCGCGGTCGGAACGACATCGCTGCGGCTTTTGGAGAGTGCTGCGGGAGACAATGGCCGGATCTCTCCGTTCACCGGCGAGACCGCGATCTTCATCACGCCGGGTTATCGTTTTCGCGCCGTCGACATTCTGATGACGAACTTTCATCTGCCGCGCTCGACGCTGTTCATGCTGGTGTCGGCCTTCAGCGGGCTGGACACCATGAAACAGGCCTATGCTCATGCGATCGCGGGCGGCTATCGCTTCTATTCCTATGGCGACGCCTGCCTGCTGTTTCCGGGCAAGTCCGCCGCATGAGCCTCGCCAATCATTTCAAACTGCTCGGCCGGGACGGCGAGGCTCGGACCGGACTTCTCACCACGCCCCACGGCGCGGTGCGAACGCCGGCGTTCATGCCGGTCGGGACGCAGGGCGCCATGAAGGGCCTGCAATGGCGCGAGGTGCGCGACGCAGGGACCGACATCGTGCTCGGCAATACCTATCACCTGATGCTGCGGCCGGGCGCCGAGCGGATCGACGAACTCGGCGGCCTGCAAAAATTCACCACCTGGGACGGACCCATGCTGACGGATTCCGGCGGCTTCCAGGTGATGTCGCTGGCGCAGTTGAGGAAGGTGAAAGAGCAGGGCGTGACCTTTCGATCCCACATCGACGGCACGGCGATCGAACTGACGCCGGAGCGCGCAATCGAAGTCCAGCGGCTGCTCGGCTCCGATATCGCAATGCAGCTCGACGAATGCGTTCGTCTGCCGGCCGAGCGCGACGACATCGAGCGCGCCATGCGGCTCTCGCTGCGCTGGGCCGAACGCAGCAAGCGCGCGTTCGAGGGGGCGGCCGAGGGGCACATGCTGTTCGGGATCGTTCAGGGCGGCGATAATCCGGAGTTGCGCCGCGCGAGCGCGCGAGAACTGACCGGGATCGGTTTCCATGGCTACGCCATCGGCGGTCTTGCGGTCGGCGAACCGCAAACCGTCATGCTCGCGATGATCGAGGAGACGATCCCGTCGATGCCCGCGGACCGGCCGCGCTATCTGATGGGTGTCGGCACGCCTGACGATCTGGTGGAAGCCGTCGTGCGCGGCATCGACATGTTCGATTGCGTCATGCCGACGCGAAACGGACGTCACGGCATGGCGTTTACCCGCTTCGGCCAGATCAACCTTCGCAATGCGCGCCATGCCGACGATCCGCGTCCGCTCGACGAGGAGAGTTCATGGCCGCCATCGCGGACCTATTCGCGGGCCTACCTGCACCATCTGGTGCGATCGGGCGAAACGCTTGGAGCGATGCTGCTGTCCGGGATCAATATCGCGTATTACCAAAGCCTGATGCAGGCCATGCGCGCCGCGATCGCCGAAGGGACCTTTCAGCAACTCCGCGAACGGACGCGAGCAGACTGGGCGCGCGGCGATATTGCCGCGCGCTGATCACGGGTGGCTGCGGACGATATCCTGTTTGCAGGCCATGCGCTGGACGACATGCTTGGTCACGAAGCCGTAACCGCAGGTGTCGCAGGTCCACAGATGGCCGATGACATCGTCCGACATGTATGCGGATGCTTCCGCCGCGATCATCGTATCAGCACAAACCGGGCAGGTCGGACGATCGGTTCCGCGCCGCGCGGAGTGCGTCAGGGCGGTCGACGGGATTTCAGCAATTGCTGGCATCGTGACCTCCTCTTTGCTCTTTGATTTCAGCCCGTGCACTTCATACTCTCATCGTTTGACGATGTCGCAACACAAATACGTTTCTTTTACGATTCTAGTTCGGCGAGCGTCGCTTTTGCAGTGCAACGGATTGTTGCCGCGAGCAGCGCTTGCCCTCGGGCGCCGGCTGACATTATGGAAAGGGTGCGCGTTGTTTCAACCCGTTACTCAAGGATGCTGACATGGACACGAAGTCGAGTACCGATACGTCGCACCGTGCTGGCCGTGGCCGCGTATTCGACAGCATCGTCGATGCGGTCGGCGACACCCCGATCGTCCGGCTGCGCAGGTTGCCGCAGCAGCGAGGCGTGAACGCGACGATTTTAGCCAAGCTTGAATATTTCAACCCGGCCGCGAGCGTGAAGGATCGCATCGGCGCCGCGATGATCATCGCGATGGAAAAGGCCGGCAAGATCCACGCCGATACCGTTCTGATCGAACCGACGTCGGGCAATACCGGCATCGCGCTGGCCTTCGTCGCAGCCTCGCGCGGCTATCGCCTGAAGCTGGTGATGCCGGAATCGGTTTCGACCGAGCGTTGCAAGATGCTGGCGTATCTCGGTGCGGAAATCGTTCTGACGCCGGCGGCGGAGGGCATGAAGGGATCGATCGCCATGGCCGAGGAACTGGTGCGCACCACGCCGCACGCCGTGATGCCGCAACAGTTCAAGAACCTCGCCAATCCCGATGTTCACCGGCGCACCACGGCGGAGGAGATCTGGAACGATACCGGCGGAAACGTCGATTATATCGTCGCCGGCGTCGGCACCGGCGGGACCATCACCGGCATCGGCCAGGCTCTGAAACCGCGCAAGCCGTCACTGCGCGTCGTTGCGGTGGAGCCGGAAGAGAGCGCGGTTTTATCGGGCGGCCGGCATTCGCCGCACAAAATTCAAGGGATCGGCGCGGGTTTCGTCCCGGAGATTCTGGATCGTTCCGTCATCGATGAAATCGTCAAGATCGACAGCGCCACGGCGCTGGAAACCGCCCGCGCGCTGGCGCGCAACGAAGGTATCCCCGGCGGCATTTCGTCCGGTGCGGCGATTGCGGCTGCGCTCGCCATCGGCAGCCGGCCGGAGAGCGCGGGCCGGACCATCCTCGCCATCGTCCCGTCGTTCTCGGAACGCTATCTCTCGACCGCCTTGTTCGAGGGAATTTGATCGCCGGCGAACACGCGAACCGGATTCCGCTTCGCTCGAAACGCCATAGGGAAGGGCAGGAGGATCAGGAGCGCGACAGCGAGATATCGGCGCCCCTGAACTGTCCGCCGGAGCGGATGACGACGTCCTGGCGGTTGCCGTTCGTGGTCAATTTGAGCTTGGCCGTAAAGGCGGGGGCGCTGACGTCGACGTTAAACTGGCCGCGGTCGGCGCGTCCTTCCAGCGTTCCGCCGACATTGCGGCTGGTCTCTCGCCAGTCGCCGGACAGAACTCCGCCGCGCGCAAGCACATTGCTTTTGAGTTCGAATTTGTAGCTGTCGCTGGCGCACAGCAGCGTCTGGTTGAGGCCCTGGGCGTCGCCACTCACGGCGTAGGTGGCCTTGCATCGGATTTTTTCGGTCGACCCATCCTCGAGCTGTATGGTGCCGCGTCCGGTCCAGACACCGCCAAGGCCCTCGAACGGACCGGGGCCTGCGCAGGTCGCGGACACCGACAGCAGCATGGCGAAACCGGCGGCGGACGTCGCCCATAACCCTCGTGACATCGCCGTTCCAAATCCCATTGCCGCCAATCCGTTTTTACTGACGCGAAGCTTCCCAGCGGCCGCTGCACGGCATCCCGGCGGATGCGCTGTTCCACTTGCCGGATCCCGCGTTGCCGCTGAGCTGTCCGTTGGCGTAGGCGCCGCGGATCGACACCTTCACGTAGCCCTGGTTTCCGACACTGCCGGTGACGTCGGCGTCGGCGGCCGAAACCTTGCCGTGGCTGACGGTAAGGGGATATTGCGTCACCGGATCGCAGCTACCCGTTTTTGTGACGATCTTGACGTTCCAAAGCCCATCATAATTCGTTCCGGCAAGGGCCGGAACCGCGAAGCCCACAGTCAGGGCGCACGAAAACAAAACAGCTTGAACGCAAGCAACGCGCATAGACCAAATCCTCAATTTCCTGATTCCCGCGTTATTCCGGCAGATTGTGTTCAAAATGAGCGGCAAGGCAAAACCCACGGCAAGCCCCCTGCCGGAGGGTTAATCTGCACGCATCTAGATTTTGATGATGATTTTAGCAAATCAACAATGAAGTCAGTCTGTTACGATGGCGTCGGGTCGTCGTCGCCGTCGGTATGGCTGTTGGGGCCGCGACTGAAAACGCCGTAGTTGCTGGACCTGCTGCCGTCGCCGGGCGTGATTCCTGCCGACGCCAAACCGAGCTTGAGAAGCTCTCTGACTGCAGCCGCCCGGGTCGGCATGCGATTGGCAAAACGAAAGTTATCGATAATCGCAAGCTCCTCGGGGGAGAGCATGATTTGCAATCGTTCTTCGCGTCCGTTCATGTCGAAATCGCCAATTACTCAAAATGAGTAAGGACTCAACGTTACGCCACGGCTTCAAGTTCCACCATGACCGCAAGAGGCTCAAGATGAGTAAAAATATATAAATATTCCAACAACTTAGCAGTTGTAAGGCAGCCTGAACCACGTTATGCTGATGGCTTATGGAGGCAGCCAATGGATAAAATCAAGCTTCCGAAAACGCCGCCGAAACTTCCCAAACGGCCAGCCGAGGAATCGGAGGCCGAGAAGTGGGCCAACAGCCCCGGCCTTCGACCTCCGAAGTAGCGACTTCTGGATATAGGGCGGCAGGACTGCCGGGAGTCTTCCATGTCAGGAGTCTTCCATCTGATGGAAGAGGGCGAGCATGTGCGCCACCGGCGGGCGCGGCCTATTTGTAAACGGGAATCTCTCCCTTGCTCGCCTTTTCCATGTCCGCGACCGCTTCGCGCCAATACGCCACGACGGCATTCCAATCCGCATCACTGCGAAGGTGCGGAAAATCCTTCTCGTCATAGGCCACGTATTTATCGACGATGGAGCGAACCTTGTCCCGGCTGATGGAGGTTCCGCCACCGTTCGAGTAGGCGTGCAAGTCATGGATCGCAGCGAGGATGTCGTCGGTGAGCAGGGCGGCCGCAAAAACCATTTCGAAGTCCATGTCCAAGATCTCCATCGGCGGAGCGATCCGCCTGAATAGGTTTCGTGTCGCCGAGTTGATCTCATCAGGTCGCGATCCATCAAGGGATCGCACCCGTGACAGCGACGGCAAAGCGCATTGAACAGGGTCGCCCCGACCGAGCTCGTTTTTCAATTGGTTGATTGGTGAGCGCGGAGGGACTCGAACCCTCGACCCCATGATTAAAAGTCACGTGCTCTACCACCTGAGCTACGCGCTCCCATGCCGCGCTGTGTAGGGGTACCCTCCGCCCGGGTCAATAGTCGCCGGGGACGGCGCGCGATACTGCACAATGCAAACAAACTCCCCGAAATCCATGCCTTACGGGCAGGATTTCCAGCAATCTGCAAACGTACGATGCTGGCTGGTCAGGTTGTCTCGCGCTGAATCTCCGGGACGACCGGAGGCGACCCGCTGGTGGGCATCGGCGCCGGCCGCAGTCCGATCAGTTCGGCGCTGCGGATGCGGGCATTGCGCCAGAACGAGAACTGATTGATGCGCGAGGTCTCGAGGATGGCGATTCCCACGGCCGACAGGAACGGCAGGCTCTCCAGCACCAGCACGCCGGCGAAAATGTAGATCTCGTGGACCCCCTTGTACTGATTGGATGCGATCAGCACGACCGCTCCGGCCAGCAGGAGGACCCCGATCACCGCTTCCCAGAACGCCTGAAACTCGATCGACATTCGCGACAGGCCGCCCTTCGAGGTGCGCGCGAAGGCAAGGTGCTCCGTGATCAGTCCCTGCGCGACCGCCCGGGACACCGTCCACTGAACCGACATGGCGGCCACCATGGCGCCCAGCATCTGCGCGGTTTTGACCGGCACGCGCAGGCGGTAAAGCGCCACGAAATGGATCAGCGACACCACGAACGCCGCAATGATCGGCAGGGTCAGGATCTTGTCGGGGATGGCGATGTCGGCGAAGGCCACGATCGGCACCCAGATCAGGTTGAGGATCGCAACGACGACGCCCAGGCTCTCGGCGCCGAGCCAGTTGAGCCAGCCCAGCGTGAATTCGCGCTTCTGGTCCTGCGAGAGCCGGCTCGCGCCAGGCAGAAAGCGGCGCCAGTGCTTCTTGACGATCTGGAAGCCGCCATAGGCCCAGCGATGGCGCTGTTTCTTGAAGGCCTCGTAGGTATCGGGCAGCAGGCCGTGACCGTAGCGGGTGTTGGTGTAGTGGGTTGTCCAGCCATGCTCGATCATCGCGAGGCCGAGGTCGGTATCCTCGCAGATGGTGTCGCCGGCCCAGCCTCCCGCCATATCCATCGCGGTGCGGCGGATCAGGCACATCGTGCCGTGGACGATGATGGCGTTGGCTTCGTTGCGCTGGACCATGCCGATATCGAAGAAGCCGGCGTATTCGCCGTTCATGACATAGTGCATCAGCGAGCGGTCGCCGTCGCGGTGATCCTGCGGGGCCTGAACGAGACCGACGCGCGGATCGTTGAAGGCGGGCACCAGGTCTTTGAGCCAGTCCGGCTGCACCACATAGTCGGCATCGATGACGCCGATGATCTCCGCGTCGGCGGCCGTGCGCTCCATCGCGATGCGCAGCGCGCCGGCCTTGAAGCCCTCGACCTTCTCGGCGTTGATGAACTTGAAACGCTCGCCGAGCGCGCGGCAGTGATCCTGGATCGGCTGCCAGAAGGCCGGATCCGGGGTGTTGTTGATGATCACCACGCACTCGAAGTTCGGGTAGTCGAGGCGCGAGACCGCATCGAGCGTCTGCTTGAGCATCTCTGGCGGCTCGAAATACGCCGGGATGTGGATCGAGACTTTGGGCAACGGAGCGCCGGCCGCGGCCGACTGCACGGCTGCCACTTCTCTCGTGATCAGCCGCCGCGGGCCCCGTCCGAACGCCACGGCCGCGATCTCCTCGATGCGCGCCATCGCGATCAAGATCAGCGGCACCAGCAGGATCAGGCCGAGCGTCAATGCGAAGGCCGAACCGAAAACGAAGTAATGGGTGGTCCAGTAGGCGAAGACCGTCGCGACCCAGGCGCCGACGCCGTTGGCGGTTGCCGAAAGCAGCGTGGCCTGCATCACCGTGGGGCGGACCAGCCGCAGGATGGGCAGGGACAGCAGGATGCCGATCAGAAGCGCGATGCCGGCGAGCTTCCAGTAGGCTTCGTTGACGACGGGACCGGTCCAGGAAAATTTGGGTTCGCGATCGGCGTTGAGAACGCCCCAGTAGGGACCGACGCCGCCCTCGAAGAACTTCCACGGCTGGTCGATGGCTTCGACGATGTTGTATTCCATGCCGATCGACTCGGCCTTGGTGACGAAGTTGCGAAGCGTGACGGCTTGCTGGAACGGACCCGGATCGGCGTTGCGGAGATTGTACCCCGCGCTCGGCCAGCCGAATTCAGCGATCACGATCCGTTTGCCGGGAAAGGCGTCGCGCAGCTTTTGATAGATGATCAGAGCCTGATCGACGGCCTGCTTGCTCGAAAAGCCCTCCCAATAGGGCAGGATGTGCGCGGCGATGAAATCCACTGACGATGCGAGCTCGGGGTGCTCCAGCCAGATGTTCCAGATTTCACCTGTCGTCACAGGTACATTCACGGAACCTTTCACGCGCTGAATGAGCTTGATGAGATCGGCGACTTTTTGATCGCCGCGGTAGATGGTTTCGTTGCCGACGACGATTCCGTTGACGTTGCTGTTGTGTTTGGCGAGGTCGATGGCGGCCAGCATCTCGCGCTCGTTGCGCTCGACATGCTTGTCGATCCACGCGCCGACCATGACCTTGAGGCCGAATTCATTGGCGATCGGAGGCACCAGTTCGACGCCGCCGGTCGACGAATACAGGCGGATCGCGCGGGTCATGGGCGCCAGCGCCTTCATGTCGGACCGGATCTTCTCGACGGTGGGGATATTGTCGATATCCGGATGCGCCGTTCCCTCGAAGGGCGCGTAGGAGACGCTGGTCAGGACACCCTTGAAGTCGGGGGCCTGCTGCTTGTCCTGAAGAATACCCCAGAGAGCAGCGTGTGCAGCGGTCACAAACAGAAGAACGGCGACGACAGCGCGCATCGCGACTAAACCATAAGGGGCGAGCATAACAGGACCGCGGACCCGTCCCCTAGGCCCGACACATCGGCAGAGATAATTCTGCCATGCGATTTAACAACTCGTATGACGCCGTGGCGTTTTAAGGGCGGCCGACACGTCAACCGCGAAAATCGGATATCGTTCCTTAGTAGCCCTACCCGCAATGCAAGCAGCTATTTTTTCGGCGCGGCGGGAGCGGGCGCGGGCTGTGCCGGCGGCGGAGCCGCGGGGGCCGGCGCAGCGCCTGCGGCCGGTGGGGACGCCGCATCGGCGGCGGCCGGCTGCGCGTCCGGATTGATCCAACAGGTATGAACGCGGCCGCTCAGCGCATCGGGCGCCTTGGGATCGATCGGCCCGAACCGGACCAGGCAGCGGAATGCCGCATGCACGTGGCCGCCGGGGCAGCCGAAGCGGTCGTAGAGGTGGAGGTGACGGAAGGCCGTGTCCAGGTCGTCACGCCACATCTGAACGACCACGCGACGGCCGAGCCAGACGCATTCCGGATTCCCCGCCGGGCCGTTGATGACGCGCGCGGCTTCGGCGAATTCGTCGGTTTTGCGCTGGCTGTCCTTGGCGGCGTCGGCGGCATTGGTCGAGTTGGCCGCGGGCGGCTTGTTCTGATCCTGTGCGCGGAGATCGCCGCTCTGCGCGATCGCGCCGCCGATGCTGAACAGCAAGGCGAAGCCGGGAACGGCAAGGCCGCGCAAGAACGCGTTGTGGAATCCGAACAGCACTCGACGCATGAAGTCCCCCGACTCTTGCTGCCGCGACCGCATGGCGGCAACCGCCACCTCTATCAAGGTGTCAGATGCCGCTCAAATTGGTCCCCAATACGGCGGAGGCATCCCGGTTTCCATGGCGGAAATTCCGCATTTTGTCCAGCAAGCCGGCTGGTTTAATCCGATCGTGGTAAAGCCGTGGCGTGATTTAGGTTGTGGTGGTCGCCGCCGCTCTTGGCATAAGCGTCTCGACCCGCTAATCGACGACACTCTCGCGGAGGATGGAGCCGATTTCCTTTCGTACGCCACTGGCGCTTCTCGTCGTTTCGCTGGGCCTGATCGCGGCGGCGTGGTGGTGGCTCGGCGAGCCGATTCGGCTTGCGCGCGCGCCGATCGATCCGGCGGCGAAACTGGAATGCGTGTCCTACGCGCCGTTCCGGGGCGAACAGACTCCGCTGGTCGCGACCACCGAAATTCCGCCCGAGCAGATCGCCGAGGATCTTGCCCAACTGGCCAAGATCTCGAAATGCGTCAGGACTTACTCGATCGAGAACGGCCTCGATCGGGTGCCCGCTCTGGCGGCGAAGGTCGGCCTCAAGGTCATTCAGGGTATCTGGCTCGGCAACAACCGCCTGAAGAACCTCGCCCAGATCAACGTCGCGGTCGGGCTGGCGAAGCAAAATCCCGATACCATCATCGCCCTCGTTGTCGGCAACGAGGTTCTGCTGCGCGGGGAGATGACCGCCGCCGATCTCGCCGCCAACATACGGCTGGTGAAGTCGCAGGTGACGGTGCCGGTAACCTATGCGGACGTCTGGGAATACTGGCTGCGCAACCGCGAGGTCTATGACGCGGTCGATTTCGTCACCATCCATATCCTGCCGTACTGGGAGGACTTTCCGATCCGCGCGCGCAACGCGGCCGCGCATGTCGACGCCATCCGCAAGCAGGTCGCCGTGGCGTTTCCCGCCAAGGAAATCCTGATCGGCGAGACCGGATGGCCGAGCGCGGGCCGGATGCGGGAGGGAGCGTTGCCATCGCGCGCCAACCAGGCGCGCGTGGTGTCCGAAATTCTCGACATGGCAAGGCGCGAGAAATTTCGCGTCAACCTGATCGAGGCCTACGATCAGCCCTGGAAGCGCCAGCTCGAGGGCACGGTCGGCGGCAACTGGGGCTTGATCGACGCGATCGGGCGGAAGCTGAAATATCCACCCGGCGAGCCTGTCAGCAATTTTCCGCTCTGGAAAATCCAGATGGGCGCGGGGATGGGATTGTGCGTCCTCATCTTCATCGTCGCCATGCTGACGTTGCGGCGGAAGCCCTGGAAACCGCGGCGGATGTCCTGGATCGCGGTCGCGGTGTCGGCGACGGCGGCCGGAATCCTGCTCGGAGTGGCCGTGGATAAGCTGTGTTACGAAAGCTACGGCTTCGGCAACTCGCTGCGCTGGGGACTGCTGCTGGCGGCCGGAATCCTCTCGCCGCTGCTGGGCGCGAATGCGCTGATGTCCGGACGCGCGCTGCCGGCATTCGTCGAACTGATGGGGCCGCGCCCCGGCCGCACCGGCTCGGTGCTGTCGGTGATGTTGGGAATCACATGGCTCGTGACCACCTTGATCGCAGCCGAAACGGCGCTCGGCTTCGTCTTCGATCCGCGCTACCGCGATTTTCCTTTCGCCGCGCTGACGATGGCGGTGGCGCCGTGCTGGGCGCTGGCCTGGCTCAATCGTCCGCTTACCGGCAACCGCCCGATTGCAGAGTCGGTTTTCGCCGGCCTGCTGGTGATTGCGGCCATTTATGTCGGCTTCAACGAAGGTCCGAAAAACTGGCAGTCGCTCTGGACCTGCGTGGTCTACGCCATGCTCGGCATCACGCTGTGGCGGGCGCGGGCCGCGCAAATCCAAGGATAAGCAGGCCGATCGCGAGACCGGAAAGACCGACATTGTAGAGAACGATTCCGAATCCGGCGGCGGCGAGCCCCGCGGTCAACAGCACGATCGACGGTCGAATTACGTGTAGCACTGCGATGACCAGCGCGGCGATGCCGAAGACGTGGTTGCGAAACAGATAGGTCGCGACGCTGCGGCTTCCGCACAACATGGTTTGCAGGCCGCCGTCGCATGCCAGCGACACCGTGGACAGTTCGATCGCGAGATAGCGTAGATAGAGTGCGTAACCGACGCTGAGAAATCCGACGATCAACAGCCATTGCACCTGGTAGGGCGTCAGTCGGAACGGATCTTTTTTCATAAGGCCAATATGATCCGGATCGATCGGTCCGACAACCCGGGAGCACTTCGTTTCCATTGAATCAGGAACGAAGCTCCATGGTTTTGTTTTGACGGGTTTTCTTCAAGCGAACCTGTGTCGTCCTCCGGTCAAGCCCCGAGGACATGCTTCGCTCGAAACCACTGTCCCCGGCACCATCGGCCGCTTCAGTGTTCGGCCGCTTCAGTGTGAAAACGAGCCGAACGCCGGCTGCGGCGCTGGAGCCGGCGCTGGTGGTGCTGGCGATGGTTGCGCCACCGGTTCTTCGGCGCGCACGGGTCGTCCGCTATGCCGATGGCGTGATGACGTCCATTTCGGCTTTTTTGCCGCGGCGACGGCGGGTCCGCTTTCTTTGGTCTTTTCGTTCGTGGCGAGGCGCTGACCCTCGAACACGGTCGTTTCGCAGGCGCGTCGGTTCTCGGTCAGAACGGCGCAAATCCTTGCCGCGGCCGCCGCGTCGGAGAGCGGTCCGGCGACGAGGCGCAACTGCATGCCGATTCCGTTGCTGTGTTCCTTCACCACGATGATCGGGTGCAGCGAAGCCAGTTCCTTTGACTCCGATTTCAGAACGCTTCGCCACAGCGCCCGCAAACCCTTGATCGAGTTGGCGCTGCCGAGATCGACGCCGAAATCGGTGTGCGGCACGGGAACGTGGATCGGAGACGTTGACGCCTCGGGCCCCTGGATCACGGGCGGAATGGAAGCGACGACGATTTGCGAATCCTTGCTCCCGGCATCGTTGCGCGTGTGAGGTTCCCTGTCTTCGTTCGGCTTCGTCGTTGCAGGCGTAACGGACGACGTTTCATCCGATCCGGACTTCGCTGCTGCGAACTCATCCCCGGCGACGGTCGCAGGTCGTGGTGCGGCCTGCACCGCCTTCGGCGCGGGTGAGGGTTTTGCAGAAGATGGCTTTGCCGCCGTTTCGGCCGCTATGCCAATCGAAGCCGGCGCAGGCAGATGCACGTTTCCGGAAGACTCGCCGTCCGCCGATTGGCTGTCTGACGCGACGGACGTCCTCGGCGGGTCGAGCCGCGTCGTCCGCAATGCAAAATCGGGCGGCGGGAGGAGCGGCGGCTCCACCGGCAACGAGTCCGGGGCGGCTTCTCGCGAAGAGACCTGCTGCGTTTCATCCCGCGTCGCGCTTTGCCTGATGGAGCCGGTGACGGAATCGAGTCCCTGCTCGAGCATGGTGACGCGGGCGAACAGCCGGTCGCGATCGCCGTTCAATGTGTCGATGGCGGAGGATATGCGGCTGATCTCACGTTCGCTCGCCTTTGCTATCGATTGAAGCTGCTGCGATTGCCGTGCCAGATCGGCTGCGGCGGCAGGGCCCTGCCGGAAGGCGACGCCGGCTTCTTTTCGAAGTCCGTTTCCGGTCTGGTTCGCCAGGATCGCAAGTGTGATGGCGGCGATCGCGCCGAGCCCCCAGGACCCGAGACGCCACAGGGTACGGCGGTCGAACGTCCCCTCATCGGCCAGAAATCCGCTCAGCCCGCCGCTGCTTTCATCGGCAAGCTCCGTCGTCGACATTTTTTTTTGATTCTTCGCCATAATTGATGACGCCGGATCCCCGCTCACCGAATCAGGGCCAAATGCTAACAGGAAAATCCGCCCGATCTCAGGGAAGCGGACGGTTTCCCCTTCGAGTAAAAACGCTTATGACGGCGGCGGCGCATGATGCGCCGGAGAATGAGGGCTTGAATGACCGGTCGGAGCTGCCTGACCATCGTGCTGGCCGCGGGCGAGGGGACGCGGATGCGCTCCGCGTTGCCGAAAGTGCTGCATCCGGTGGCGGGGCAGACGCTGCTGGCGCATGTGCTGGCCGCCGCGCCGGCGGGTCCGGGAACGTCGCTGGCGGTTGTCGTGGGTCCGGGCCACGAGGCGGTCGCGGACGAAGCGAAGCGCGTGCGGCCCGATGTCATGACGTTCGTTCAGCGCGAACGCCTTGGGACCGCGCATGCCGTGCTTGCGGCGCGCGAGGCTATCAGCGCTGGCGCCGACGATCTGGTGATCGCGTTCGGCGACACGCCGCTGATCTCGGCCGACACATTCGCGCGGATGCGCAAGCCGTTACGGGACGGCGCGTCGCTCGCCGTCCTCGGCTTTCATGCTGCCGATCCCACTGGCTACGGCCGGCTGATCGTGGACGATGGCCGGCTGATCGCGATCCGCGAGCAGGCGGAGGCCAGCGCCGAGGAGCGCCGCATCACGCTCTGCAACGCCGGCGTCATGGCGTTCGACGGCAAGGCGGCGCTGCGGATCATTGAAAAAATCGGCAACGCCAACAGCAAGGGCGAATACTATCTCACCGACGCCGTCGGCATTACCAGGGAGACCGGCCTGACGGCGACGGTGATCGAAACCGGCGAGGACGAGGTGCGCGGCATCAATACCAAGGCGCAACTGGCCGAGGCCGAACAGGTCATGCAGGCGCGGCTGCGCAAGGCGGCGCTCGACGCCGGCGTGACCATGATCGCGCCCGAGACGGTTTTCCTGGCTCCAGACACTTCGTTCGGCAAGGATGTTACCATCGAGCCGTACGTCGTCATCGGGCCGGGCGTGACCATTGCCGACGGCGCCGTGATCCACTCGTTCTCCCATCTCGTGCAGGCCTCGATCGGCAGGAACGCGTCGGTCGGTCCCTACGCGCGGCTGCGGCCGGGAACGTCGCTGGGCGAGGGCGCGCGGATCGGAAACTTCGTCGAGGCCAAGGCCGCCGTTCTCGAGGCCGGCGTCAAGGTCAATCACCTGACCTATGTCGGGGATGCGCATATCGGCGCGAACGCCAATATCGGGGCGGGCACCATCACCTGCAACTACGACGGCTTCAACAAGTATCGCACCGAGATCGGCGCGGGCGCTTTCATCGGCTCCAATTCGTCGCTGGTCGCGCCGTTGAAGATCGGCAACGGCGCCTATGTGGGATCGGGGTCGGTGGTTACGAAAAACGTGCCGGACGATGCCCTCGCAGTCGGACGCGGCCTGCAGACCGTGCGCGAGAATTGGGCAAAGCGATTCCGCGAGATGAAGGCGCTCGCCAGGAAACCGAAGACCGGTTGACATGAAGACCGGTTGACATCAGGTCGATTGAAACCGCCAGGACCGCGCCGGCCGGTATCGGCGGCCTTATCCCTCTTCCTCGAATTCGGAGAACATCGCCCGCGTCAGACGCCAGCCGCGCGGCTTCGCCCGCTGCGGCTTCTCGTCGGGTTTATGCCGGACGATTTTCGGTTTCGCGACGGTGCTGCGGAACGGCGGCGGCCAGTGTGCGAGGCGCGATGGTCCTTGTCCGAGCGAGGACTTTCGCATCGCGGAAAACTGGTTGAGGCCGACGCGTTTGGGATCGCGCGTGCTGTTCACGTCCATGACCCTCCTGTTATGGAGCCTTGGGCAAAAACGTTGCGTGTTGGTTAAAGCGGAGGGGCAAAGTCGAATGGTCGATGGCGCGCGGTCCGTCGATCCGAATCCGGGATCACGATATTTCTTCCGGCCAGACGGATCGATAAGATCGGCGCCAGGAATGACGGCCCCGATGCCTCGGAGATAGTCACGAACGAGACGACTGAGCGTCCCGTCTACGTGGCTGGCCGCGTAGCCGCTGCACACCGCGCGCAAGCTGACGCCTTGGAAATCGAGGCTCAGGCCAAGCGCCGCCTCGCCGACGAATACGACGCGGCGCAGGAGAGGGGTGAGATTGCTTCACGCACTGATGGTGACAGGTCTTCCAAAGCGGAAGACCTGAAACCGACGGCTACCGAGGTCCTTGGAGAGGGGGCTCATAAACTGCTCCATGAAGCCCGCCTGATCCGCGACGCGGAGGTGGCTGATCCGGGTATAACAATCCGTCGCGCACTCGATGAAAAGCTGGTGGCCGGTGAAGAACCAACCAAGGCCGCGTCAAATCAGGTTCAAGACGCAGCAGGCGTTCGAGTTTTCAAACTGTCGACGGCGTGCACCGGGGGCCTGTCACCCCGCATCAAGTGAGCGATTGCGCCGTACACCAACCGCTGTCTCTCGAGCGTGCTCATGCCGGCGAATACGGGCGACGTCACGTCGATATTGAAATGTCCCCCGCCGCCGTCGACTCTGGCCTGTGAATTGTCAATCTGCTGCTCGATAGCCTCGCGCAGCGCATCGATGACGGAACCCTGAAAGTCGGTTGGATGGGATGACATAATGGTCCTTTTTCGCTTTCCCGACGCATTTATCTCGCGGATGTCCGTAGTCCCCAGCAAACCGCCCGTCAACGTCCATACTCCGGCGCCTCGCGACCGCGACGAAGCCCGGCCTTCGACACCGCCAAGCGTGCCGCAACCCTTTCCCATCGAGGGCTGGATTTTGCGGACGCGGCGCAGGTGTGCGAGGGCGATCATGCGACGTGGATCGACGACCGCTTTGACTATGGCTAGAGCCTTTTCGATTTTGGTGGAATCGACCTGGACGATACTTCACCTCTCCCCATCGGGGAGAGGTCGGCGCGAAGCGCCGGGTGAGGGGGTTTGACCAGTCGATAGGTTGTAACCCCTCACCCCACCCCTCTCCCAATGGGAGAGGGAGCACGCGTCGTTTCGTGGCAGGTGTTTCCACCAAAATCGAAAAGGCTCTAGACGCGCCAGATCACGGCGGGATGGCTCGACGGCCGCATGGTCGTGTTCGTCTGGACCGCCCGTGGTTCCAATTGCCACGTCATCTCGATGAGGTATTGCCATGCCAAGGAAGAACGCAAAATCCGCCGCCGCTTCGGTCTCTAAGGGCCGGGCATGGCGCGATCCCGACGACGCGCCGGAGATCACCGACGCCATGCTGGACCGCGCCACCATCGTGAAGGGCGGCAAGGTGATTCAGCGGGGCCGCCCGTCGCTCGGCGACAACGCCAAGCAGCCTGTCACCGTGCGGCTCGACGCCGATGTCGTCGCGTCATACCGATCACTTGGACGCGGCTGGCAGACGCAGATGAACGCCGACCTTCGGCGCGCGCGTAAGCTGAAGAAGGCGGGATAGCATCGTTACGGTTTCTAATTGGGCGCGACGTTTTGCAGCCTTCTGGAATCGAGAGGACGATATTCACTCGATCGTCGAGTACGTGGCGCTGCTGGTTGCCATCACCAAAAGGTCGCCGATGGAGATGGACGAGGACGAGCAGTCGGGCCTGCATCGGCTCGTCCTTGAGGTGCTGGACCATGCCCTGTCTCTCCGGGAGGCTTTCCGGACTGCTTTCTCGCCCGAGCCGGAGCAAACCGCCTGATCGTCATCACCGAGACAATGGCCGGCGGCTGCAGTTGGTCACGCCTGGTTTTTTTCTCAAGGGGCCCCGGGGAGAGGCCCCAATACGAATGAGCGCCTTACTCGGTGTCTCGAAAATTCAGCTATATGTTCGATTTTGAATGGCTCCCCGGGCTGGATTCGAACCAGCGACCATTCGATTAACAGTCGAATGCTCTACCGCTGAGCTACCAGGGAACATGCGAAGCATCATCGCAGGCAGGGAGCCTATAACAAAGCCACCGACGCTTGCAAAGTGGGAAATGGGCAATCCGGGGTACCTCTGCAAGGAAGAACAGCGGGGCGGATTCCGCCCTCCGCGCGGTCTGCAACCGACGAAAAACGCTGCGACAAAATGCAACGGCCGGCGATGTCCTTTCCACCAAATGCTTGCATCGACGATAGGGGTGCCCTAGTCCTCTTGGAACTTTTTTGCAGGGGTCAAGGGATCGCCGATGTCTGACTTTTCGACCGCTCGCGGGAAAATGGTTGATGGTCAGGTACGCCCCAGCGACGTCACCGATCACAGGATCATCGACGCGATGCTGGCGTTGCCGCGCGAGGTCTTCGTTCCGGAGGATCGCCGTGCGCTGGCTTACCTGGATCTCGATCTGGACGTCAGCGAGAAGGGCGCGCCGAAGCGGTTTCTGATCAAGCCCATGGTGCTGGCAAAGATGGTCCAGGCCGCCGACATCAAGAGCACCGACAACGTCCTCGTGGTCGGCTGCGCAACCGGCTACACCGCTGCGCTGGTTGCGAAGCTCGCGGGCCGGGTGACCGCGACCGAAGGCGACAAGGCCCTGGCGGCGAAGGCGGCCGGCATTCTCGCAACGCTCGGTCTCGGACAGGTGAGCGTCGTGAACGCCGCGGCGTCCGAAGGCGCGCCCGCCAGCGCGCCCTATGACGCAATCATTCTGGAGGGAGCGACCGAGGTGGTGCCGGAGTTGCTCTATCGCCAGCTTGGCGACCAGGGGCGCCTGGTCGGGGTATTCGCCATGAGCACGCCACGGGCGATGCTCGTTACGCATTCGCACGCCGATTTCGGCGACCGGCCTCTCTTCGATGCGTCGGCACCGATTCTGCCCGGTCTCGAACGGCCCGCGGCCTTTGTTTTCTAGCGGGATGGTTCGGGACGAGCGTGGCGGTTCGACAATCCGCTGCGTTGTTCCGCCGTTTTCATGGCCGACTAAAGTCATAAGGTTACCAGGCTCCTTTTACGCCTGCGGCGGCCTAAATCCTTGTTTTCGCCCACCCCCGGGCCTACCTTCCGTATAACTTCGGCCGGGAGTCCGGCCGCCTGTTTTGGAGGATTGCAGGA
>NZ_MKRN01000096.1 GCF_001896955.1 Nitrobacter sp. 62-13
CTGGCAGGCGCTGGGGCAGACCGGTCTGGTTTCGCAAGCCCGCTGGCCACAAATCGAGCGCGATTTGCTGGTTGAAGACACCGTGACTCTGCCGGTGCAGGTCAACGGCAAAAAACGGGGCGAGGTCACGGTGGCCAATGGCGCGCCGAATCCGGAAATTGAGACTGCCGTTCTGGCGCTCGATGCGGTAAGACAGGCGCTGGGCGGCAAACCGGCCCGCAAGATCATCATCGTCCCGCAGAGGATCGTGAATGTGGTGGGGTAGGTTGTCGGCTCGACCGGCTCGATCATGGCTTGAAGCGTTTTCGAGCGAAGTGGGTGCCGGTTCGCGTCGAGAAAACGCGTCAAAATCAGAATCCAGGGCCCCGTTCCGATTCTATCGGAACGGAAATGGCTTCAGTCCGCGCCTCGTAGCGCGACTGAGCGTCGTTGCCGTGCTGGCGGCGCTGACGGCCGGCTGCTTTCATCCGATGTATGCCGAACATGCCGACGGCAGCCCGGCGCTGCGCGACAAGCTGATGGGCGTGGAACTGCTGCCGATCGACAAGCCCAACGCCTCCCGCGATGCCCGGATCGGCGTCGAAATCCGCAACGCGCTCGCGTTCAAGCTTTATGGCGGCGCCACCGGCGCGCCGCCGACGCACCAGCTCAGGATCCGCTTCTCAACAACCCGCTCGTCGCTGATGCTCGATCCCCACACCGCCCTGCCCTCCAACGAGAACTACGGCATCGACGCGAGCTACCAGTTGATCGAGGTCGCGACCGGCAAGACCGTTCTCAATGCGAACACCTTCGCCCGCACCTCCTACGACATTCCCGGCCAGCTCCAGCGTTTCGCGCGCGCGCGCGCCTATCGCGACGCCGAGGATCGCGCCGCACAGCAGATCGCCGACAACATCAATACGCGGCTGGCGGCGTTCTTCTACGCCGGCACCTGACCGCTCCGCGAATGGTCGCGCTGCGTGGAAAAGACGTCGACAGCTTTCTCGCCCGGCCCGATCCGGACCGCCCGATCATCCTGCTCTACGGCCCCGACGCCGGTCTCGTGCGCGAGCGCGCGGACGCCTTGACGGCGTCTGCCGTCGATGACGTCAACGATCCGTTCTCGCTGGTGCGACTCGATGGCGACGAACTCGCCGCCGAGCCGTCGCGTCTCGTCGACGAAGCCATGACGGTGCCGCTGTTCGGCGGCCGCCGCGCCCTCCGCGTCAAGGCCGGATCGCGCAGTTTCGCCAGCGGCGTCGAGACGCTGGCGGACTCCGATATCCGGGACTGCCGGATCGTGATTGAGGCCGGCGAGCTGCGGCCGGAGGCGCCGCTGCGCAAGGCCTGCGAGCGCGCGAAGAATGCGGTGGCGATCGCCTGCTACCCCGACACCGAGCGCGATCTCGCACGCCTGATCGACGATGAGCTGCGCGTCTCCGACCTGAAGATCGCACAGGATGCGCGCGCCATGCTGACATCGCTGCTTGGCGGTGACCGTCAGGCCTCGCGCAACGAACTGCGCAAGATCGCGCTTTATGCCCATGGTGCGCGCGAGATCACGCTCGAGGACGTGATGGCGGTGGTGTCGGACGCCTCCGACTTCAAGCTCGATCCCGTCGTCGACGCCGCGTTTGCGGGACAGCCCGCCATCGTCGAAACCGAATTCGCCAAGGCCATGGTCGCCGGCACTTATCCGGGCCTCGCCATTTCGGCCGCGCAGCGTCAGGTCGCCGCTTTGCACAAGGCGGCGCTTCTGATGGAAGGCGGCGCGTCGGCCCCGTCAGCCGCCGAGGGCGGATTTCCGCGGTTGCATTTTTCGCGCAAGGCGGCGGTGGAAACGGCGTTGCGCAATTTCAGCGCCGCGCGGCTGGCTCAGGTGATGGATCAGCTCGCGATCGCGGCGCTCGATGCGCGCAAGCATTCGGCGCTGGCCGCCGTCATCGCCCAGCGCGCGCTGATGTCGATCGCGGTGAATGCAAGGCGGCGGGGATAGCGAATCGTCATTCCGGGATGCGGGCGAAAGCCCGCAGACCCGGAATCCATGTTCCCGGCTGTGTTCGTGGATTCCGGGTTCGCGCTTCGCGCGCCCCGGAATGACTGTCTAACTTTTGTTGTCCAGCCGCTTCAAAATCTCGTCGAGCTGGTCGAGATCGCGATAGCGGATCTGCACGACCCCGCCGGGATTCTTGTGCTCCACCGTCACCGCAAGGCCGAGCGCGTCGCTGACGCGCTTTTCAAGCGCCAGCGTATCCGGATCCTTCTGCGCCTTGTCCGCGCGCGCCTTCGGCGGCTTGCGCTCCGGCACGCCCGCCTCATGCGCGAGCGCCTCGGCCTGCCGCACGTTGAGGCCTTCGGCGACGATGCGCTTCGCGGCGCCGGAAGGATCGGGCACGCCGATCAGCGCGCGCGCGTGGCCGGCCGACAATTCGCCGGAGGCGATCAACGCCTGCACGTCCTCGGGCAGTTTCGTCAGCCGCATCATGTTGGCGACGTGGCTGCGGCTCTTGCCGACGATCTTCGCGATCTCGTCCTGGGTGCGTTTGAATTCGTCGGCAAGCGCGTGATAGCCCTTCGCCTCTTCCATCGCGTTGAGGTCTTCGCGCTGCACGTTCTCGACGATGGCGATCTCGAGCGCGACGTGATCGCTGACGTCGACCGGCACGATCGGAACGTCATGCAGTCCCGCCGCCTGCGCCGCGCGCCAGCGCCGCTCGCCGGCGATGATCTCGTAGCGATCCTGAACGCCTTTCACCGCACGCACCACGATCGGCTGGATCACGCCGTGCTGGCGAATCGAATCGGCAAGTTCGCCCAGCTCCACATCGGAAAACGCGCGGCGCGGATTGCGCGGATTGGGTTTCAGGAACTCGATCGCCACCTTGCGCTGCGAGCGCGGGCGTTCGGCATGGGCAGCCTCGCCGCCGACGTCGCCGATCAGACTTGCAAGACCGCGGCCCAGTCGCGAACGCGCTTCGTCGGCCATCGTCAGCTCCCTTGGATTCACGCAGAACACTCCAGATCAACGAGATGATTTTGCACGCGCGTTCCAGAACAACGGCGTCGCTTGTTCTGTTATTTCCTCTCCATTGTGTGGGAGAGAGCGGGTTTCGCTTCGCGAGCGGCGTCAATCGCTTCGCTCACCCGCATCGCGAATGATTTCCAATCCTCAATGCGTCGTGCGCAGGTCGCGCTCGCGCTTGATCACCTCGGTCGCGAGCTTCAGATAGGCTTCGCTGCCGCTGCATTTGAGATCGTAGACCAGCACCGGCTTGCCATAGGACGGCGCTTCCGAAATGCGCACGTTGCGCGGGATCATGGTGTCGTAGACCTTCGAGCCCATGAACTGGCGCACGTCGGCGACGACCTGGTTCGACAGGTTGTTGCGCGAGTCGAACATGGTCAGCACGATGCCGTGGATCGACAGATTCGGATTGAGCGTGGTGCGCACCTGCTCGACTGTCTGCAGGAGTTGCGACAGGCCTTCGAGCGCGAAGAACTCGCATTGCAGCGGCACCAGGATCGCGTCCGACGCCGCCATCGCGTTGACGGTGAGAAGGTTGAGCGACGGCGGACAATCGATCAGCACGTAGGTGTAATCGGCGTTGTCGGCGGCGTTGCCGTTGAGCGCGGTGATCGCATCGCGCAGGCGGAAGGCGCGATCCTTCGTCATGCCGAGCTCGAGTTCGAGGCCGGAGAGATCCATGGTCGATGCCGCTATATGAAGGCGCGGCACCGCCGTCGGCACCACGGCGTCGCGCAGCGGCGCCTCGCCGATCAGCACGTCGTAGGTGGAGACGTTGCGGTCGCGCCGGTCGATGCCGAGGCCGGTCGACGCGTTGCCCTGGGGATCGAGGTCGACGATCAGGACGCTTTCGCCGATCGCAGCCAGCGCGGTGCCGAGATTGATCGCGGTCGTCGTCTTGCCGACGCCGCCCTTCTGGTTCGCAAGCGAAATGATCCGGGGATGGCGGGCGGACGAATCGCGCTCGCTATCGCATTGATAGATATCATCAATTACCGTCATGCGCGGCGCCATGTTTATCATGTTTGTTTTGTCGGAGGACTATCGCGCCGATCGATGCGATCGAGTTCGACGATCCAGCCTTGTCCACCGGTGCGGCTGGAATGAATGCGAGGCTCAATATTCCAATATTTAGTGGCTTCCGTCAATTCAGCTTCTACATCTTGACCCTTGAGAAACAACGCCGTGGCTCCCTGTCTGACCAGAGGTTCCGCGAAGCCGAGCAGCAGTTGTAGAGGCGCCAGCGCCCGCGCGGTTACGCAATCGATCCGGCTCTCCAACCTTTCCACATAATCCCCAATATCCGCGTTGTGAATGACGGCGGGCGCCCCGGTAATCCGGGCAGCCTCACGCAGGAAGGCGGCCTTTTTGGTGTTGCGCTCCACGAGATCGACCCGTGCGCCTCGGACGTCCGCGAGAACGCAGGCCAGCACGACGCCGGGGAAGCCGCCGCCGCTCCCGAGATCGGCCCAGAGTTTTGCCTGCGGCGCCAGCGAAAGAAGCTGGAGCGAATCGGCGATGTGGCGCGTCCAAAGATGCGGCAGCGTCGACGGCGCGACCAGATTAGTTTTGCTCTGCCATTGGCCGAGCAGATCGACATAGGCGTCCAGCCGCAACTCTGTTTCACGTGAAACAGGGGTCAGCGCCAGCGCGGCCGCCTTGTCGGCGGTCGAAACGGATTGAGCCAGTAAAGGTTTTGGCATGGCCACTGAGGCAACATAGGGGACTGTGTGATTCCCGGCCAGACATTTCAATCCGCGGCGGTCGGCCATTGGCCGAGGGCGACCTTCCGGCGCGTGGGGTGCGAGCCGTTTTCTTTATGCTGCCACCATGGCGACGACCGATGTTTCACGTGAAACATCTCGGCCGGATCGCGCTCAGGCCGACGCTGCCGCTCTCTTCCGCGCTTCGCGGCGCAGATACGCCGCCAGGATGCCAAGCGCGGCTGGCGTCAGGCCATCGAGCCGCCCCGCCTGCCCCACTGTGCGCGGCTGGGCTTTTTCCAGCCGGTTGCGCGCCTCATTGGAGAGTCCCGGCACCGCTCCGTAGTCGATCCCGGTCAGAATCAGCCCCTCGTCGCGGCGGAATGCTTCGACATCGGCGGTCTGACGCCTCAGGTAGACGTCGTATTTGGCGTCGATCTCCAGATGCACGGCGATTGTCGGATCGACGGCCGACAGCTCCGGCCAGATCGCGGTCACCTTGCCCCACCCGATCTCGGCATAGGACAGGAGCTCGAACGCCGACCGCCGATGGCCGTCGCGATTGAGCGAAAGCCCGTACCCGGCCGCCTCGTTCGGCGTCACCGACAGCGATGTCGCCAGCGCCTTCGCCGCCTCCAACGCCGCCATCTTGGCCCGGTGACGCGCGGCGCGCCCTGCCCCGACACAGCCCATTGCAATGCCCTTGTCCGTCAGCCGCTGGTCCGCATTGTCGGCGCGGAGCGTCAGGCGGTACTCGGCGCGTGAGGTGAACATCCGATAGGGTTCGGTAATGCCGCGGGTCACGAGGTCGTCGATCATCACGCCGAGATAGCCGTCGGCGCGGTCGAATACGACCGGATCGCCGCCGCCCGCCGCCAACGCGGCATTGAGGCCCGCGACCAGCCCCTGCGCCGCGGCCTCCTCATAGCCCGTGGTCCCGTTGATCTGGCCGGCCAGGAAAAGCCCGGGCATCCGCCTGGTCTGCAAGGTCGGCTCCAACTCGCGCGGATCGACGTGGTCATATTCGATAGCGTAACCCGGCCGGGTCATCCGGACGCGTTCAAGGCCCGGAATGGTCGCGAGGATCGCGAGCTGAACCTCCTCCGGCAACGACGTCGAAATCCCGTTGGGATAGACCGTGGGATCGTCCAGGCCTTCCGGCTCCAGGAAAATCTGGTGGCCGTCGCGATCGCCGAAGCGGACCACCTTGTCCTCGATCGACGGGCAATAGCGCGGCCCCGAACTCGTGATCTGGCCGGAATAGATCGGCGATCGGTGCACATTGCTCCGGATCACCTCGTGGGTGGCCGGCGTGGTGCGGGTGATGCCGCACTGGATCTGCGGCACAGTGATCCGGTCGGTCATCACCGAAAACGGCTCCGGCGGATCGTCGCCCGGCTGCATTTCGACCGCCGCCCAGTCAATGGTGGCGCCATCAAGCCGTGGCGGCGTCCCGGTCTTGAGGCGGCCCAGCGTAAAACCGATTCGTTCGAAAGCCGCGGACAAGCCGAGCGATGGCGCTTCATCGACCCGTCCCGCAGGCCAGCTTTTCTCGCCGAGGTGGATCAGTCCGCGCAGAAAGGTGCCGGTGGTAACAACGACCGCGCCGGTCCTGATCTCGCGGCCGTCGCTCAGGCGAATGCCGGCGATTCGGCCGGAAGTGACGATCAGGTCGTCCGCCTCGCCCTCGATCACCTCGAGGTTCGCGGCTTCCTGAACCGCACGCTGCATCGCGGCCGCATAGAGCTTGCGATCGGCCTGAGCGCGGGGCCCACGGACCGCCGGACCCTTGCGGCGGTTGAGCATCCGGAACTGGATGCCCGCCGCATCGGCCACGCGGCCCATCAGCCCGTCCAGTGCGTCGATCTCGCGGACCAGATGGCCCTTGCCCAACCCGCCGATCGCGGGATTACAGGACATCGCGCCGACCGTCGCGAAGCGATGGGTCACGAGCGCCGTTCGGGCGCCCATCCGCGCTGCCGCGGTCGCGGCCTCGCAGCCGGCGTGGCCGCCTCCGATCACAATGACGTCGAATGATGGTGCCATATCCGGAATCTTCACGATTATTCGCCCCGGTTTTTAGCTCAGCCGGGGGCCGTCCGGAAGCTTGGATTTCACTGGCAGACCGACGGCAGTGTTTCACGTGAAACACACAGCCGTGAAACCGGAAGGGCTCGTTTCTTGCGAGGCAAGTGAAGGAATGAATACAGAATGTACTACTTACCGATGCAGAAATCCTTAAAGAGCGAATCTAGAATATTATCGATGTCCACGCGACCTAGAAGCCGTCCCATCAACTGAACCGAAATCCGAAGCTGTTCGGCGACAAGTTCATCGCCGCGCCCGGCCAACGACTCCGTCTTCGCAAGCGATGCTGCAGCCTCCTGCAATATGCTGCGGTGCCGCAAACGCGTAATGGCAGAGATTTCGCCCGAACCGAGCCACTTCCCCGCGAACGACGTCAGCGCCGCAACCAGTTCATCGATGCCGTCGCCACGCGCCGCCGAAATCCGGAAATACGGCGTCGCTGCCCCCTGCCCCGGTTTCGCCTCAAACTGCCATGGCTTCGTCCCATCATCTTCCGGGCCTGAAAGATCGACCTTGTTGCGTACCTCCCAAAGCGGCGCGCCTCCTCCTCCGATCGGTCGCGGCGGACAGGCCCGCTCACCGTCATCATCCGCAAGCCACAATACCAGATCCGCAGCCGCGGCACGCTCTTGCGCCCGCCGCACGCCTTCCCGCTCGATGGGATCCTCGGTTTCGCGAATGCCCGCGGTGTCGATCAGCGTCATCGGGTAACCATCGAGATCGAGATGCACCTCGATGACGTCGCGCGTGGTGCCCGCATAGGGCGAAACGATCGCCGCCTCGCGCCGCGCCAACCGATTGAGCAGCGTCGACTTGCCGGCATTCGGCGGACCCGCGATCGCGACCGTCAAGCCGTCGCGCAGGCGTTCGCTTTGCGCCGATGCAGCAAGGGTTTCTTCGATCTCTTGACGGAGCCGCGCGATCTTCTCCATCGCGGGCTTTAGCAGATCATCCGGCACATCGCCTTCATTGGCGAAATCGATTCCGGCTTCGATCAGGGCCGACGCCTCGATCAGTTGCCTGCGCCATTCACGCGCGCGATCGCCGAGCAGTCCTTGCAACTGCCGTAACGCCTGCCGCCGCTGCCGGTCGGTGTCGGCATGGATGAGATCGTCGAGACCTTCGGCTTCGGTGAGATCGATCTTGCCGTTCTCGAACGCGCGCCGGGTGAACTCGCCCGGCTCCGCTGCTCTTACATCGGCAATCGACGAGAGCGCAGCGAACAACGCGTTCAGCACCGCGCGGCCGCCGTGAACATGGAACTCCGCGACGTCTTCGCCGGTTGCGCTCGCAGGCCCGGCAAACCACAAAACGACAGCGTCATCAATCACTTCGCCGAGCGGATCGCGCAGCATGACCCGCTTCGCCAGGCGCGCGGCAGGCATCATTCCTGCGATTTTTTCAAGCGCCGTTCCCGCCTGCGCGCCCGAGACTCGCACGACCGCGATCGCCGACGGGGGCCGGCCCGACGACAGGGCGAAGATCGTTTGCTCTCGCGGATGCATTGCCTATTGTCTCAATCGGCTTCGACGACACAACAAATGCAGACGACAGCGGCGAAGCCTTGCTGCTTTTGTTATCCCATATTCGAAAGAAGGGCGCCTCGATATGAATCACGCCGCAGCCGGCTCAGGCCGCCCCGCGAATCGTCTGGCTGCGGAAACAAGCCCATACCTGCTGCAACACCAGCACAATCCCGTCGACTGGTGGCCGTGGGGACCCGCAGCGCTCGCCGAAGCGCAGCGGACCAACCGACCGATCCTGCTGTCGATCGGCTACGCCGCCTGTCACTGGTGCCATGTCATGGCGCATGAGAGTTTCGAGGACGACGAAGTCGCCGCAGTGATGAACGAGTTGTTCGTCTGCATCAAGGTCGACCGCGAGGAGCGGCCGGATATCGACCAGATTTACATGAGCGCGCTTCATCATCTCGGCGAGCAGGGCGGCTGGCCGCTGACGATGTTCCTGTCGCCCGACGGATCGCCGTTCTGGGGCGGCACGTATTTTCCGAAGCTGCCGGATTATGGCCGCCCGGCATTTACCGATGTCCTGCAATCGGTGGCGCGGGTTTTTCACGACAAGCCGGACCGGATCGCGCACAACCGCGATGCGCTGCTCGCCCGGCTTTCCGAACGCGCCAGATCCGAAAATCCGGCGAATCTCGGCCCCGCCGAACTCAACGGCGCGGCAGCTTCGATCATGCATGCAATCGATCCCGTGAACGGCGGGCTGCGTGGCGCACCGAAATTTCCGCAATGCTCCGTGCTGGAATTTCTCTGGCGCGCCGGCGCGCGCACCGGCGACGAACGCTTCTTCGCCGCCACCTCGCTGACCCTGACGCGGATGAGCCAGGGCGGCATCTACGATCATCTCGGCGGCGGCTATGCCCGCTATTCGGTCGACGACAAATGGCTGGTGCCGCACTTCGAGAAGATGCTTTACGACAACGCACAGATTCTCGACCTGCTCGCGCTCGACTACGCCCGCAGCAACAGTGCCCTGTACCGCGAACGCGCGATCGAAACCGTCGATTGGCTTCGCCGGGAAATGGTGACCGGGGAGGGGGGCTTTGCTTCCTCGCTCGATGCCGACTCCGAAGGCAAGGAAGGCAAGTTCTACGTCTGGTCCGCGAGCGAGATCGAAGAGGTGCTCGGCGCAACCGACGCCGCTGATTTCGCCGCACGATACGACATCACCTCGGGGGGCAACTTCGAAGGCCACAACATTCCCAATCGCCTGAAGAACTCCGACCTCGACGGCAATGATGAGGCGCGGATGCAGGCGCTACGCGCGAAGCTCTTGACGCGCCGCGCGCGTCGCGTCCGTCCGGGCCTCGACGATAAGGTGCTCGCCGACTGGAACGGCCTGATGATCGCGGCTCTCGTTCACGCAGCCCGCGCCTTCGACGTCGCGGACTGGCTGCAAACCGCGCGCATCGCGTACGACTTCGTTCGAACCACGATGACCCGCGACGAACGGCTTGGTCACTCATGGCGCGAGGGCAGGCTATTGATCCCGGCGCTCGCTTCCGACTATGCCGCGATGGGACGTGCGGCGCTCGCGCTGCATGAGGCGACCGGCGACAGCGCCTTTCTCGAGCAGGCCCTGCGCTGGCAGGCAACGCTGGACGCGCATTACGCCGACGTCGAACACGGCGGCTATTATCTCACCGCCGACGACGCCGAAGGACTGATCGTGCGGCCGCACTCGACGGCCGATGACGCCATCCCCAACCATGACGGACTGATCGCCCAAAACCTGGTCCGCCTCGCGGCGCTGACCGGCGATACAAAGTGGCGCGACCGCATCGACAACATGTTCGCCGCCTTGCTGCCGAGCGCAACCGCGACCGGCTTCGGCCAACTGTCGCTGATGAACGCGCTCGATCTCCGCCTCACCGGCGCGGAGATCGTCGTGGTGGGCGAGGGCGCGCAAGCCGGCGCGCTGCTCAGCGCCGCAAGAAAACTGCCGCACGCCACGAACATCGTGCTGCACGCGCCGCATGCCGACGCGCTGCCGGCCGACCATCCCGCGCGTGCCAAGGTTAAGTCCGTCCAAGGCGCCGCGGCCTTCGTCTGCCGCAACCAGAGCTGCTCGCTGCCGGTAAGTCGGCCGAATGATCTCATCGCGCTTGTGAACGATCAAATTGCGCCTTCTCCATTAAGAGATAGTTAGGCATTTCGGGGACGCCGGCGCCGCGCGTAAATTGCCCTTAAGACTGTTCGCTTATGGTCGATCCATGTCCTCATCCCCCATGGAGGCCGCTGATCCCAAAACGATGAACCGGCTCATCTGGCTCGTTATTGCGGCATGCTTGGCACGCTTTATGTGAGCTACCGATGGGCCGGGCTGTCCCTTGACGTGACTCACCGTTGGCCGGTTCTTTTGTTAATTCCCGCCTGCCTCTGCCTGTCATTTTATTACCGTTACTATCGCATCGACCGGTACATTTCGGCAGGGACTGAATTTTCCGCGCAGCTTCTGATTATCCTGCTAACGGGTACGCTGCTCAGCTTTGCCGCCGCGACCGCCGACTTTCCCTATCGGGACGACATCCTGTTCCACCTGGATCAGGAGCTGGGGTTTGACTGGCGCGCATATCTCGACTTCTTCAACACCCATTACATCGTCGGCCGCACGATCCATTTCATTTACTTCACCATTCACGTCCAACCGGTGCTCATCGGCATTGCGTTGCTCTGGACGCGGCGATTTGTGCGACTTCAGCAATTCGTCCTGACCGTGGCTATAGCTTTATGCCTGACGATAGCAATTTTCATCCTTACACCCGCGGTGGCCAACTATGCTCATCTCGGGTTGCAGCGCGCGGACTTTGGCAATCTCGCCCCATCCTGCGCATTTGAGCATATTCGGCATCTTGAATCGCTTCGGCGCGGCACGACCCACGTCGTCAAGCTGGACGATCTCGAAGGACTGATTATCTTTCCGAGCTTCCACGCCGTTGCTGCGGTACTGTTCTGCTGGGCAATCTGGCCAGTCCGGCGACTTCGCTGGTTTTTCGGTCCGATCAACTTGCTGATGCTTGTGGCAACGCCGGTCGACGGCGCGCATTATGCCGTCGACCTCCTCGGAGGCGCTGCCGTTGCCGGAGTCGCCATCGCCTTGACAACCTACATGACGAGGGTCGTCTGCGCCCGCTCGATCGCACAGCCCGTCATCCTGAACGAAGCCCAGGGATTGCCGTCATCCCGGCCGGCATAGGAATGCTCGATACCCAGACCGGTTGTCGACGATCGGTGGGGAGCCGCTGATATTCACGTATTCATCGACTCGAAGAATTCCGCGTTGTTCTTGGTGTTGCGCAGCTTGTCGAGCAGGA
>NZ_MKRN01000097.1 GCF_001896955.1 Nitrobacter sp. 62-13
CGCGCTCCAGCGCCCAATGCACGCCGTTCTCGCGGATATAAGCCTCCTCGCGCAACGCCTTGGCGGCGTCCTTGCGCCATTTGGCGGCCCAGCGGTCACCCTCGCGCCGGCAGTCGGCGGCGAGCTTCGGCAGGCCCTTGATGGTCTCGTCGAGCGAGACCTTGATCTCGGCGAAATTGGACGAGGTGACAGCGCGCTTCGGCTGGGCATCAGCGCTGCCCGCAGGCAGGAACGTCGCCAGCCCGATCAGAGACAGCGCGGCGAGCCGGACAAGGCGGTCGCTCACTCCGCCGCCTCTTGGGTGTGGCCGAGATGCTTGGCGAGCTTGCGCAGCAGATCGACGGCGGCTTCGGCGATCACGGTGCCGGGCGGAAAGATCGCCTCGGCGCCGGATTTAAAAAGCGCATCGTAATCCTGTGGCGGCACGACGCCGCCGACCACGACCATGATGTCGCCGCGACCCTGCTTGGCGAGTTCGGCTTTCAGTTCCGGCACCAGCGTGAGATGCGCGGCGGCGAGCGAGGAGACGCCAAGCACATGCACGTCGTTCTCTACTGCCTGCCGCGCGGCTTCCGTCGGTGTCGCGAACAGCGGGCCGATATCGACGTCGAAGCCGAGATCGGCGAACGCCGAGGCGATCACCTTCTGGCCGCGATCGTGGCCGTCCTGACCGATCTTGGCGACCAGCAGGCGAGGGCGGCGGCCTTCCGCCGCCTCGAATGCCTCGACCAGTTTGCGCACCTGTTCGACAGCGCCGGTCATGCCGACCTCCCGCTTGTAGACGCCGGTGATCGCCTTGATCTCGGCGCGATGGCGGCCATAGACCGCTTCGAGCGCCGAGGAAATTTCGCCGACGGTCGCCTTGGCGCGCGCCGCGTCGATGGCAAGCGCGAGCAGATTGCCGTTGCCGCCTTTGGCTGCGCGGGTCAGCGCCGAGAGTGTGTCCTTCACCGCAGCCGGATCGCGCTCGGCCTTGAGCCGGTTGAGCTTCTCGATCTGCTTGGCGCTTACGGCGGTGTTGTCGACCTTGAGCACGTCGAGTGGTGCTTCGTTCTCGGGACGATATTTGTTGACGCCGATCACCGACTGATGGCCGGCGTCGATACGCGCCTGCGTCTTCGCGGCCGCTTCCTCGATCCGCAGTTTCGGAATGCCGGCCTCGATCGCCTTGGTCATGCCGCCGAGGTCTTCGACCTCCTGGATATGATCCCACGCCTTGCGAGCGAGATCGTAGGTCAATCGCTCGACATAATAGGAGCCACCCCACGGATCGGCGATGCGCGTCGTGCCGCTTTCCTGCTGCAGCAGGATCTGCGTGTTGCGCGCAATGCGCGCCGAGAAGTCGGTCGGCAGCGCGAGCGCCTCGTCGAGCGCGTTGGTGTGCAGCGACTGGGTGTGGCCCTGCGTCGCCGCCATCGCCTCGATCATGGTGCGCGGCACGTTGTTGAACACGTCCTGCGCCGTCAGCGACCAGCCGGACGTCTGCGAATGCGTGCGCAGCGACAGCGACCGTGCATCCTTGGGCTCGAACGGCTTGATCAGCTTCGCCCACAGGAGACGCGCGGCGCGCAGCTTGGCGATCTCCATGAAATAATTCATGCCGATCGCCCAGAAGAACGAGAGGCGCGGCGCAAACTGGTCGATGGTCAGCCCGGCCTTGATGCCGGTGCGGACATATTCGACGCCGTCGGCGAGCGTATAGGCGAGTTCGAGATCCTGCGTCGCACCGGCTTCCTGCATGTGATAGCCGGAGATCGAGATCGAGTTGAACTTCGGCATATGCGCCGAGGTGTAGGCAAAGATATCGGAGATGATGCGCAGCGACGGCGCGGGCGGATAAATGTAGGTATTCCGCACCATGAATTCTTTGAGGATGTCGTTCTGGATCGTGCCGGAGAGTTTTTCCGGCGGAACGCCCTGTTCCTCGGCGGCGACGACGTAAAGCGCCAGCACCGGCAGCACCGCGCCGTTCATGGTCATCGACACGCTCATCTTGTCGAGCGGAATGCCGTCGAACAGCGTGCGCATGTCGTAGATGGAATCGATCGCCACCCCCGCCATGCCGACGTCGCCGGCGACGCGCGGATGATCGGAGTCGTAGCCGCGATGGGTGGCGAGGTCGAAGGCGACCGACAGGCCCTTCTGTCCGGCGGCGAGGTTGCGGCGATAGAAGGCGTTGGAGTCCTCCGCCGTGGAGAAGCCCGCATATTGCCTGATGGTCCAGGGCTGGTTGACGTACATGGTCGGGTAGGGGCCGCGCAGGTAAGGCGCGATGCCGGGCCATGTGTCGAGGAAGTCGATGCCGTCGAGATCGGCTTCGCTATAGGCGGATTTGACCGGGATGCCCTCGGGAGTGAGCCACAATTCCGCGGACGGTTCGGCGCTGCCGCCGGCGGCGGGAGGCGCGACCGGCTCGAAGGCGACGTTGGCGAAATTCGGAATGCGGGTCATCGTCGCTCAGTCATGGTCCGGGTGCTGATGGTTGATGATGCTCGCCATCTTCTCCGTCCCGTAGTTTTCCATGGTGGTATGGCTCGGCAGGTTGACGATGGTCGCGACCCAGCCGAGTCGAGACTCGGTGCCGTATTGCCGGGTCGGCACGAGCAAATCCGGCCGATCGAACGTGCCGGTCATGATCTCGATGCACGGACCGCCGATGCGGCTGAAGCTCAACGGCGTACCGCAGGCGGCGCAGAACGCGCGTTCCGCAATCGAGGACGAGCGAAACGTCGCCGGCGGGCCTTTGGTCCAGCGGAAGTTCTCGCGCGGGATATCGGCGAAAGACGCAAACGGTGCGCCGGTGGCCTTCTGGCACATGCGGCAATGGCAGATGCTGATCCGCATCGGCGCGGCCGTCAGCGCAAATCGGATCGCGCCGCACTGGCACCCGCCGGTCAGCGACGGTTTCACCTGCTCGCTCATTGTCGCTCCAGTTGCCGCCAGGCATCGTTCAACACCGCGAGGGCATCGACGCCCGCGAAAATGAAATCCTGCACGCCGGCCGACCGCAGCGCGGTTTGCAGCCCTCCCGGCGTGCCTGCCAGATAGATATGGCGTGCGCCTTCGGCATGTAAGGCCTGCGCGGCGGGGCTCGCATGATCCGCATAGACCTCGTCCGAGGAGCACAGGCAGACCAGTTGTGCGCCGGATGCCTCGAAGGCGGCGGCGATGGCGACAGGGTCTCCGGCTGGAAGTGGCGCAGGCGGATCGATCGCCTCGATGCCGCCGGTCTCGAAAAAACTCCGGGCAAAGGTCGCGCGCGCGGTGAAGTCGGCGGCGGTGCCCAGCGTGGCGAGGAAGACCTTCGGCCGCGCGCCGGTGGACTTCAGCCATGCGTCAGAGCGGTCGCGCAGCCGTTCGAACGGCGCGGCGAGCCGCATCGGCGTCAGCGCATCGAAGGCGATCTTTGCGTCGCCGCATGGCACAGGCGCATACGGGTCGGCGTCGAGCACGGCCGCCGGCTTTTCCTGCAGGTTTGGAAACTCGCTGGCGCCGGTGAGTACGTCGCGGCGTTTTGCGACATTGGCCTCGTGCGCCGCGCGCGTCGCTGCAACGTCGCGCTGGATCAGGTTCTGCGTCAGGGCCGCGAATGCGCTGCCGGCTTTCTCGATATCCTGAAACTGCGTCCAGGCCGCTTCGCAAAGCTGCCGTGTCAGCGTTTCGACGCCGCCCGAGCCCGCCGCCGGGTCGGCCACTTTGGCGAGATTGGATTCCTCCAGCAGGATGAGCTGCGTGTTGCGGGCGATGCGGCGCGCGAAATCATCCGGCAGGCCCAGCGCCAGCGTATGCGGCAGCACGGTCAGGCTGTCCGCGCCGCCGAGCCCGGCCGAAAACGCAGCTATGGTGGCGCGCAGCATGTTCACGTAAGGATCGCGTTGCGTCAGCATCCGCCACGCGGTTTCGGCGGCGACGAATAACGGCTTCGGCGCGAGGCCGCACGCTTGCTCCACCTGTGTCCACAACAGCCGCAACGCACGGAATTTGGCCAGCGTCAGAAACTGGTCGGCGTCGGCGGCAAGCCTCGCATAGATCATGCCCCGCGCGTCATCGAGATCGATGCCGGCGCTTTCGAGCGCACGGAGATATGCGACCAGTGATGCGAGGGCGAAGGCGAGTTCCTGCGCCTCCGATCCGCCGGCGTCGTGGATCACCCGGCCGTCGGCGACGAGGAAGGGACCGCGGAAGCCCATGGCGGCGAGCTTCTTCGCGGTGTCGGCAGCCGCCGGAGCGATGTCGCTCCAGGGCGAGGGGCTCGATCCCGATGCCGCGCAGGCGCCGAGCGGATCGAGGCCGAAGCGGATGTCGCAGGCCGAGGGGTCTGCTCCTTTGGTCCTGATGTAATCGGCGATATGCAGGGCGATCGCGCGCGACTGCGGCCCGGTCTGCAAATCGACTGAAATACCTGCATCGAGAAAAACGCCATCGAGAACTTTTGCGACGGCCTCGGCGGTCGGCGATAGTCCAAAGCCGCGAGCGCCGGTGGCGTCGGCGAACACCAGCGTCAGGCCGGTCGCGCCGTTTTCAAGCTCGTGCCGGGCCTGCGCGTTGGCCTGCGCCGCGTCGGGATGATCGATCCGCTGCATCACCTGCCAGGGCATTGCAGCGGCGCGGCCGGCGATCGCGCGCGCGCCTGTCGCACGGGCATAGATCGGCTCGATCGCGAGATCGTCATAGGTCTTTGCGACCAGCGTCTCGAACGGCGCGCCTTTCAGCACGCCGTCGACGAGCTTGCGCCAGTCGTCCGCCGTGGCAGGCGGAAAATCGGCAGCCAGCGGCAGATCGGAATGAATGTCGTCGGCAGCGGAAGGCATCGTGCGCTCGGTGCATGGAGCCGGTGATCCGCCTCAAAATGCCATGACGCGGCGGACATGCCAAACGGTCGTTTTCGGCCGAGCGTTGACGGTCAGGTCAGTCGAGGTCGGGCAGACGCTCGATCCCCGCTGTCGACACGGTGGCCAGCCCCTCGGCCGGCGTTCGTCCCGCGATCATGCGATCCGGCGCGATCTCGGCGAGCGGAACCAGCACGAAGGCGCGTTCGAACAGACGCGGATGCGGCAGCTTCAGTTCCGGCCGGTCGAGGACGGCATCGCCATAGGCGATCAGGTCGAGGTCCAGCGTGCGCGGGCCCCAGCGGGTTTCCTTGCCGCGATCCCGGCCGAACTTCTTCTCGATCTTGTGCAGCGTGTACAGCAGCGCGTGCGGATCGAGGCGGGTCTCGATCTCGATGCAGGCGTTGACGAAGCGGTCCTGATTTTCGTCGCCCCAGGGCGGGGTGGCGTAGTCGGAGGAGCGTGCGACGAGAACGGCCTGCGCCATGCCGCAGATGTTGGCGATGGCCTTGCGGAAGGTCTGGCGGACGTCTCCGACGTTGCCGCCGAGCGCGATCAGCACGCTGGCCATAGCGGCAGCTAGTCCCTGCCGCGGGTGAGGGTGATGCCGACGTCGTCGAAGATCGCCGCGATCGGCGCATGGGGCTTGTGCACGGTGACCTTGATCGTGCTCACACGGGGAAAGGCCGCCAGCACCGCATCGGCGACCGCGCCCGCCGCGCGTTCGAGCAGCTTGTAGTTGGCATCCTTGAATGCGGCGCTGGCCGTCGCCACGACGCCGGCATAGGATACCGTATCGGCAAGGCGGTCGGTGCGGGAGGACTCGGAAAGATCGGTCGAAAGCTCAATGTCCATCACGAAGCGCTGGCCGACCTCGGTCTCGTGCTTCATGACGCCGTGCTGTGCGTGGATCACGAGGCCGCGAATGAAGATCGTATCGGTCATGTCCGATGATCCCTGATTACCTTGTGGCATCGATGGCGTGGGCCACGCGCAGCGCCTGCACCGTGTCCGCCACGTCGTGCGTGCGGATGATCCGCGCGCCGCCTCGTGCCGCGATCAGATGCGCGGCGAGCGAACCGCCGAGCCGTTCCTTCGGTTCCGACGGCACCACCGTGTCGATGAAGCGCTTGCGCGACGCGCCCACCAGAACCGGCAGGCCGAACGTCCGCAGTTCGTCGAGACGGGCCAGCGCGATCATGCTCTGTTCCTGCGTTTTGCCGAAGCCGATGCCCGGATCGAGGACGATGTGGCCATCGGGAATTCCGGCTTTCGCCGCGATGGTCAGTGATCGTTCGAAAAACGCCGCCATATCCCGCATGATGTCGAGGGTGGCGTCGGGCTTGTCGCGGTTGTGCATGACGATAACGGGCACATCGCGCGCGGCGACCACGCTCGCCATGTCCGGATCGCGCTGCAGACCCCACACGTCGTTGGCGATCGCAACGCCAGCTTCGAGCGCCCAGGCCACGACCTGGGACTTCATGCTGTCGATGGACACCGGCGTGCCCAGCGCAACGATAGCGGCCAGCACCGGCTCCAGCCGCCGGATCTCCTCGTCGTGCGAGACCGGTTGCGAGCCGTAGGGACGGGTGGATTCCGCGCCGACATCGATGATGTCGGCTCCTTCCGCCATCATGCGGCGCGCCTGCGCCAGCGCTCGGTCCGGCGCGATGAATTGACCGCCGTCGGAGAAGGAATCGGGAGTGATGTTCAAGACGCCCATGACGGCCGGATAGGGCCGTGAGAGCAGCTTGCGAAGCAGCGGATGACGTGTTGTGTCATCCGCCACAGGGCTGGATATGGAAGGGGCCGCCGCCATGCGGTGGCTTTGCGCGGTCCCGGACATGGTGTCAAGGCGGATGCGCGGCATGAAGCCGGGCATGGCGGCTCGAACAAAGGCCCACCCGTGCGGGCGGGCCTTTGTCATTCATGGCAGAGGCCCACGTCACTCCGGAGTAGGCTGGCCTCCGATCATTTCGGCGTTGGGTCCCGCCACCTTCTCCATGGTGTTGATGCTGATATGCGGCCAGTGCGCAGGCCCCGGCATCCCGTCGCCCCGGTTATTGCCCTCGTCGAAGAATCGATCGAAGAAGTCGAGCGTCACGACCTGCAGATACTGGAGATAAGTCTTGCGCGTATGGCCTTCCTCGGCCTCCACGATCCAGAAGATCGAATTCATCTCCGAGGCGTTCGCTTGCTTGGTGATAAATGGAATGTTGACGATTCCGCCGGAGTCGAGGCGGGTGCTGACGCGCAGTTCGGTTGTGCGATGTATCGTTCCAGGAATCACATTCCGCAGCAACGCGCTCGGGTCTTTGGGATTGAAGCCGGCAAAACCCGGATGTGCGCCGGGGTACCTGGGATCGGTCGTGTTGCCCTTGAACGGATTTTGCTCGAAGTGATCGAAGGGCGCGAGATAGGCTGCCTTGTCCGCAGCGTTGACTCCCGTAGGCAGCCCGCTGATCTGAGGTATCACAGGAGCGCTGTTGGAAACATGCCCGGCTCCAAGCGCCAGCACCGAGTCGCCATGCGGGACGGACGCCAGACGGGCCAGGCTGCTGCGCTTGTCGGTCTCGTTGGTCATGAATAACCACAAGCCGGGCTCGTGGTGGATATCGAGATCGGCACCGCCGGCCAGACCGCTGTTTGGAAAGTCGTCAGCCGCCGATTGCTTGATGTGCTGTTCGTAGTCCAGCGCGACGACAACCTGGTCGGCGTTGAATATCCCGCCCTCGCGGGAAATGCCTCGATTCTTGACGCCTTTGTCGACGATGGTGAAGTTCAGCACCTCGTTGTACTGATTGATCATGAGGCGATAATTGAAGGGAAAGTCTGACGACGCGAAAGGCAACGCAATCATATTATACCCGCGCCCCAGCAGTTTCTTCGTGTTTTTCCACTTGCCCGGCAGAAGCTGCAATACATCCAAGTCTGGATCGCCGGGCTCTGCAATTCGTATGGTGCGGGGAAATCTCTTCAGTTCACTTATACGTTCGCCTTTCAGCATAATATTCCTCTGCTTTTGCATGAAATTATCGACGGATAATAAACTTATCCGGCGCCTCCAGTAGTTCACTCGGATTGCTTTGTGGTTCACGGAATATGGAGGTTTTGATTACAATCCGAACCGCGCAACGGAGCGTTCGATGCCATCGCATCTTGCCGGTATCGGTGAGGATAGCGTGACCGTCATCAAGCCGCGCGCGCGACTCGCGCATTCTTTCACGCAGCCTTGTGAGAACTCGGAAGGGTCGTCCGCTCCGGGGATCGAGGATGCAGCGGCATGTCAGCGTGGAACGGTCGAGCGCGCTGACCGGCCTCTACGTCGAAGCAGGTCCTTGGTCGCGGATCCGGAGCATGCGGGCAGGAACATGGCTCGTCCGAGCCACGCAAAATCATAACTGCCGGGCAAGCCGGGAAGGACGGCTCAATAGGTGATCTTGAGCGGGAGCTTGCGAGCCTGCGCGATCAGATCGCCGATCGACTTTTCCGACGGCAGAACGCTGACGAGATTGCGCTTGGTGTTCACATCCTTCATGGCCTGAGCCAGGCGGGCGGGATTGCGATGCGTAAGCTCCCGCACCGTGGTGACGCCGGCCGCGCGCAGCAGCTTGGTCTTGCCGTTGCCCATCCCCGGGATACGCATGTAGTCGGCGAGATTGGCCCACTCCAGCAGTTGCTGCTCGCTGAACCCGGTCTTGGCGGCGAGTGCCTTGCGGCCTCTCGACGTGCTGGCCGCCTCCAGGTAGGCATCGGTCGTCCTGATGCCGACGGACCTCAGCTTCTTGGCGTCGATGGCGCTCAGACCTTCTAGCTTGGAGATGGGGTATGTCATGGGTTCAGCAATACGAAGGCGCTTGATGCGAATCGGCGAAGGCCCAACGTGTCGACAGTGTCCGTTCGACGTCGTCTTGCGCGCCAGCTCTCGTACCGTTCAATGATTGAACTTTGCCGGCCGGACCTTCCTTGCACCGGAAGTCCATAATCGTGCCGAAGGTTACGCGCGCGACAGCGGCCTCGGTGCCCGCTCTCGCGGCACGCCGCTCGACCAGTTCGTTCATGGTACCCCGCCTCCGCCGGTTGCTCGCCGGCTCATTGTTTATGATTTCATCTTGCTACTCCTGCGCCGCGAAATACAAGCGACGAGACAGAACAAACGGCGATTGAGCTTCAATCGCGTGACGAGTGTTGCCGAGATGCAAGACCGGATGCTCGATTCATGCACAAAACGTCATGCTCGCGCGTCATTGCAGGAGAGGTACACAGCTACGACTTGATTTGCGTTGGTTCGGCGTAATGATTTTCGAGCGCCTCGCGGCTGTTCGCCGGTTTCAATCGGTGCAAAACATGAAGTAGAATAAGGCTGCTCGACGACGCGATCACGAAGAGGCGATCATGGCGGAAACCGCGACCGGGATCGGCGATACCGATCACAGCATTTTCATCGGCAAAGGCGAGCAGCCAGCATGGCTGACGCTAAGTCTCGCCAATCGACACGGTCTTGTCACCGGCGCCACCGGAACCGGAAAAACCGTATCGCTTCAGGTGATGGCGGAGGGATTTTCTCGCGCCGGCGTGCCGGTATTCGCCGCCGACATCAAAGGCGACCTGTCGGGTGTCTCCGAGCCCGGCGAGGCCAAGGATTTCATCCTCAAGCGCGCCAAGGATATGGGGCTGACTTTCCAGCCCGATCAATTCTCGACGATTTTCTGGGACGTTTTCGGCGAGCAGGGCCATCCGGTTCGCGCAACCGTCTCGGAAATGGGTCCGCTGCTGCTGTCCCGCATGATGGATCTGAACGACGTGCAGGAGGGCGTGCTCAACGTCGCTTTCCGAGTGCCGGATGAACAGGGGCTGCTGCTGCTCGACATGAAGGATCTGCGGGCCATTCTAGCCTTCATCGCCGAGCATGCGGCTGATCTGACGACGCAGTACGGCAACGTTTCGAAACAGACGGTCGGAACCATCCAGCGCCAGCTCCTGGTGCTGGAAAACCAGGGCGGCGACAAGTTTTTCGGCGAGCCCGCGCTGTCGTTGGACGATTTCATGCTGACGGATCGTGACGGCCGGGGAATGATCAACATCCTGGTCGCTGACAGGCTGATGCAAAGCCCGAAACTCTATGCGACGTTCCTGCTGTGGATGTTGTCGGAGCTGTTCGAGCATCTGCCCGAGGTCGGCGACCCGCCGAAGCCGAAGCTCGTGTTCTTTTTCGACGAAGCCCACCTCCTGTTCAACGATGCGCCCAAGGCGCTGATGGACAAGATCGAGCAGGTGGTGCGCCTGATTCGCTCCAAGGGCGTCGGGGTCTATTTCGTCACCCAGAATCCGATCGACGTTCCTGACAAGGTGCTGGCCCAGCTCGGCAACCGGGTGCAGCATGCGCTGCGCGCCTTCACGCCGCGCGACCAGAAGGCGGTCGCGGCCGCCGCGCAGACGTTCCGGCCCAACCCGAAGCTGAACACGGCGCAGGTGATCACCGAGCTTGGCAAGGGCGAAGCGTTGGTGTCGTTCCTGGAAGGCAATGGCACGCCGGCCGTGGTCGAACGCGTGATGGTGCGGCCGCCATCGGCGCGGATCGGTCCGATCACTGCCGAAGAACGCAAGACCATCATGAATAACAGCCCGGTGAAGGGGAAGTACGACACCGCGATCGATTCCGAATCCGCTTACGAGGTGCTTCAGAAGCGGGTCGCCGGGACTGCGGCGACCGCCGATGCGCCGGCGGAAGGCGGAATTCTCGGCCAGATCGGATCGATCGTCGGCACCGTGTTCGGCACCAACACGCCGCGCGGCAAACTGTCGACGGGACAGGTGGTCGCGCGCAGCGTCACGCGCACCGTCACCAACAAGGTGGTCGGAGGAATCGTCTCCGATCTCGGCAAGTCGGTCGGCGGCTCGCTCGGAGGCTCGGTCGGCCGCGCGCTGGTGCGCGGCGCGCTCGGAGGACTGCTGCGGCGGTAGCGCGTCGGCAACGGTTTGCAGGTGGGGCCGCTTCTGATAACGCAAGACGCGCCGAAGATGTTGCCGCGGCGATAACGGAAAAACGCTCGTGCTGAGATGGCCATCACTTCGGCGTCCGCTGGATGTCCTGTTTCTTGCGGCGTGCGTCGTGCTGACGGCCGACGTCCTGGTCCCCGAGATCTGGGGGCACGGCAAGACCAAGGACTATCCGCTGTGGTACTGGGCCGGACAGCAGGTGCTGCAGGGCGGCGATCTATATCCGAAAGGATCGAACGAGGGGTTTGCCTTCCTGTACCCGCCGTGGTCGGCGATCCTGCTCGCCGTGCCGAGCTGGTTCGGAAAAATCCCGCTGTATCTCGGGCTGTGCCTTCTCAATGCCGTGGCATGGTGGATGACGGCGCAACTCTCCAATGAGATGACCGGATCGGGCAGAACGCCAGACCCGTGGCTTGAGGCCCTGCCGGGCATCGTGACGATCACCTTCGTCTTCGACATGTTCGATCTCGGCCAGCCCAACCTGGTTCTTCTCGCCATGATGCTGCTCGGCTTTCGCTGGCTCTGGCAGAAGCGCGAATGGCTGTCCGGAGGCATGTTCGCGCTCGCGGCGGCCATCAAGGTCTTTCCCGTCGCCGTGCTGCCCTATCTGGTGTGGCGCCGTCGATGGGCCAGCGCGACCAGCATGATCGCGTGCCTCGGCATTTTCCTGTTTCTGGCGCCGGCTCCGATCCGCGGCTTCGAGCGCAACGTCTCCGAACTCGCCACGTGGTATCGTGGCATGGTGGGGTCGAATTCGGAACAGGGGTTCGGGCAGCGCGAGGCGCAGAACTGGTCATGGGTGAACCAGTCGATCATCGCCGTCACGCATCGCCTTGTGCGTCCGATCAACTACAACCAGATCGATCCGGCCAAACCCGCGCAATACATGAACGTCGCCGATCTCGATTACAAGACGGCGAACTGGATCGTGCTCGCCCTCTTTGCCGCGATCGGGCTCGGCTTCATCGGCATCATTCCGGCGCGCTCGAAGATGACGTCGAGGTCGACCGCCGAGGAAGTCGGAATCCTGCTCTGCCTGATGACGATCGCTTCGCCCCTGGCGCGTCAGTATTACTTCGTGTGGCTGTTCTTTCCGCTCACGGTGCTGTTTCATCGTGCCGCGTTCGATCCACGGCCGAAAGCGCAGGCGATGTCCGGCGCGGCGCTTGCGCTGTCGTTTGCGCTGATGGCGTTGTCGCTGCCGTTCTTTCCGAAGATTCTTCAAGCCGCCGGCAACAACCTCGCTGCGACGTTTGTTCTGATCGCCGCCTTGGCGTGGCACATCCGTCGTCCGTTACGGGCGAACGATCCGCATTCGCTCGCGCCGACGGAAAAATTTTGAGAACTTGTTCGACCGACCCGCAACTCGAGGAAAAACAAAATGTCCGGCACATCGCAACTGCAGACGGTCCTCGACCACATCGATGCCGATTTCGACAACAGCCTGGAGCGGCTGTTCGCGCTGCTGCGCATCAAGTCGATCTCCGCGGATCCGGCCTTCGCCGACGACTGCAGGGCGGCGGCCGATCATCTTGCCAAAGATATCGCGACGCTGAAATTTGCCGCCGAGGTCCGCCCGACGGCGGGGCATCCGGCGATCGTCGCCAGGAGCAACGGCAACACCGGATCGCGGCCGCACGTCCTGTTCTATGGCCACTACGACGTTCAGCCGGTCGATCCGCTGGACTTGTGGCATCGGCCGCCGTTCGAACCGGCGGTGACGAGCCATGCCGACGGCCGCAAGATCATCGTGGCGCGCGGCGCGGAGGACGACAAGGGCCAGTTGATGACGTTTGTCGAGGCCTGCCGCGCCTGGATGTCGGTGGCGGGATCGCTGCCGCTCGACGTGACGATGCTGATCGAGGGCGAGGAGGAGGTCGGCTCGAAAAACTTCGGGCCGTTCCTCGAACAGAACAAGAGCGACCTTGCCGCGGACTTCGCCCTGGTGTGCGATACCGGGATGTGGGATCCCGATACGCCGGCGATCACCACGTCGCTGCGCGGACTGGTCTATGAGGAAGTGATCATCAAGGCCGCGAATCGCGA
>NZ_MKRN01000098.1:0-1854 GCF_001896955.1 Nitrobacter sp. 62-13
CAGTTTCTGATCGGAGACCGACTGCAATGAGTGAGCGTTCCGGCCTGCGCCGCCCCGTCACATTCAAGCTCGACGATCCGCTCGTTGTGGTTCTCGACCCCGAAGAAGCGGTGAGCCGGCCCGCGCGCGGCAGCATCAGCATCACGCCGGAAGCCGAGCCGGAGCCCGAGCCCGTCTTGCTGCCCGAGGAGGAGGCGCCGGAGATATCTCCGGTCCCGGCGCGAAAGGGATTTCGCTGGGGCGTGCTGTTCTGGTCGTCGCTGGCCGGCTTTATCGCGCTCGGCACCGTGCTCGGCGCCATCAACCTGATCCGCGACCTGTTCGCGCGCAGCGAGGGACTGGGTTTCCTCGGGCTGATGCTGGCGGCGCTGTTCGTGGTTGCATCTATCGTCATCGCGGCGCGCGAGATCGCGGCCCTCGCCCGTCTCGCCACTATCGAGAACCTGCATCGGCGCGCGCTGGCCGCCATCGCCGCCGACGATCGCACGGGAGCGAAAGCGGTCGTACGCGATCTGGTGAAGCTCGCCCACGACAATCCCCATCTGGCGCGGGCGCGGGCCGCGCTGCGGGGCCATGGCACCGACATCATCGACGGCGCGGACCTGGTGCGGCTCGCCGAGCGCGAGCTGATGGCGCCGTTGGATCAGGAAGCGCGCCGGCTGGTGTCGGTGGCGGCGCAGCGCGTGTCGATCGTGACCGCGGTCAGCCCCCGCGCCGTGGTGGATGTGCTGTTCGTGTTCGCCGCGGCGATACGGCTGGTGCGGCAGCTTGCACGACTCTATGGCGGCCGGCCCGGCACGCTCGGGATGATCCGCCTGATGCGCCACGTCATCGCGCATCTCGCCATCACCGGCGGCATGGCGGCGAGCGACACCTTGATCCAGCAGATACTCGGCCAGGGCATCGCCGCGAAACTGTCGACGCGCCTGGGCGAAGGCGTTCTCAACGGACTATTGACCGCCCGCCTCGGGCTTGCGGCGATCGACGTCACCCGCCCGATGCCGTTCACCGCGCTGCCGCGGCCCGCGCTCGGCGATCTTGCGAAAGACCTGTTGCGCAAGCGCGGGGGCAACGACTGAACTATCGCCCCACGAAGGCGGCGAGCGTCAGATAACGACGACTCGTCTGGCCCTCCTCCGCCAGTTGCCGCCATTTGTAGAACCGCGAGTCCGGCGGCGGCGAGAGATCAGGTGTCCAGCCCGTCATCTTTTCCAGAACATAGGTGTCCATGATCCGGCCGCGCCAGGTCCGCTGAACCCGACCCAACGACGTCAGCACCGCGCCGGTCGAGGCCAGAAGGGATGCACCGTCCTGCTCGCGGGCGATATATATCCCGGCATGCCCGGCGATCCGCTCGAGGCCGGGGTCGCGGAAACCCAGGAAGCGGCTACGTTCGTTGATCTGGATTACCGGGACGCGATCCTTCAGATGCCAGCGCAGCATCGCATAGATCCGGTAATCGTCGGTCGCGATCCAGGTCGCCTCGGCGGTCTGCAATTCATCTTCGGCGCGGCTCGCGACCTGCGCGAAGCCGGCTTCGCCGCCGATCGGGTCGGTCTTGCCGATGAAATTCCAGGGGCTGGCGACGTAATAAAGGAACACCGCGACCACGAGGACGAGACCCGACGCGATCGCGGCATTTATCCAGAAAGCAGACGATCTTGCGATCCACGCCGGCCATTTTTCGCGCGATCGCTTCGCGAGGTCGATGGCCGTTGCCGCGAATCCCAGCGGCCAGATGAACATCGGCCAGGTGTCGCCGACGCGAAGCGTCAGCGATTTCCAGAGAAAATAGCCGAACGGCACCAGCACGGCCGCCGACAGCAGCATGGAAACCGGGTCGCGATGCCGAAA
>NZ_MKRN01000098.1:1874-2341 GCF_001896955.1 Nitrobacter sp. 62-13
CGACGCTGAACAACACCACCGGCAGCAGGATCGGCCCGACCTGTCCGAACTGAAGACCGATATAGTCGCCGACGGTGCGCAGCATGATGTCATGCGCCGCGGTGGCGCGAACGAACTGAAACCGGAACGAGGCCCAGTCGTGCATCCAATTCCAGATCAGGACCGGCGAGAACACCGCCGCCGCAATCAATGGCGCGGCCCACAGATACGGACTGCGCAGCCAGCGCGAGCGCCAGTCCGGCACGACAATGAAAAGAACAACGGCGGGAACCAGCATCAATGCGGTCAGTTTCGACAATAGCGCCAAGCCGCCGAAAAGGCCGGCCGCAAGCCACCAGCGCGGATCGCCGCTCTCGGTGAGCCGCACCAGCGACCACACCAGCGCCAGTTCGAACGGGATCAGCGCGACGTCCGGCGCGACCTTCGCCATCAGCAGCCCGTAGTACAACGCCGCTTCCATCATCAGA
>NZ_MKRN01000098.1:2358-12854 GCF_001896955.1 Nitrobacter sp. 62-13
GATATCGGCATCGCCAACAGTCCGGCAAACCTGACGCCGAAATCGGTATCGCCGAAGATCGCAGTCCCGAAACGAATGAACCACGCGATCATCGGAGGATGATCGAGGAAGGATAACGTGCTTTCCTTCGACCAGGTCCAGTAATAAGCCTCGTCGGTGCGCAGATCCAGCGTGCCCGCAAAGATGCATCTCATCGCGGTCATCGCCGCGATCAACGCCGCGATCCACAGCAGCGACGAAAGCGCCGGACGTTCCGGTTGCAACGCGGATTTATCGAGTTCTGCGATTGTCATCTGGATATCGGGGACAACGTTCAGCGCACATGCCCGCATGGTTCTCCGGGCGGCTTCTTGAGGTTTTTTTGACCACCCGGCTTCCGGTGTCAATCTGGCGGCCCAACGAGGCCAGCCCCGCCGCTTGGTTCGCGGCATGTTTCCGGATGCATTCGCGCTGTGTGAGATTTCGCACACCCATCTGGCCGAAATCCCCGCTTGTCTGAACGTCTATTCAGAAAATTGTCCGTTTTACTCCGCCGGATTCTTCGAACCGCATTTTGAAAGCATGCGACGAACTTGCGACGGGCACGAAAGAGCCCGCAACCGGAAACCAGAACGCGAATTGAAACCGAAACCCGCGCATCACGCGCTTCATTCAAGGAGAACGATCATGTTTCGTAAACTTGCTCTTGGACTCGTTGCCGCTGCTTCCCTCGGTGCGATGGCGCTGTCGCCCTCAGCCGCTTCCGCCCACGGTTGGGGCGGGCATCACCACCACCACTTCGGCCATTTCGGCCATCATTTCGGACCTGCATTCGGCGTCGCCTATGTCGGCGGCTATGACGAGGGCTGCTATGTGGTGCGGCGCGTGCCGACCCCCTTCGGCTTCCGTCTGCGCACCATCAACGTCTGCGATTGATCCATTATCTGACTCGGTCAAAACCCCGGCTGCCCGGCAGCCGGGGTTTTGCGTATCGCAACGGTATCATCCGCCCGCTTAGAAGCCGGTCGGAGCATTCATTGATTTTGTCGTTTCCTAACTCGAAAGCATCAATTGACTTGCAGTCCGGCAGTGCGAGACTCCGCGGATCGATGATCCCGTGATGACGGGCTCGACCGTAAAGCTTCGGAGGAAGCCATGCTCGACAGACGAGAGATGCTGAAACGCGTCGGCGCCGGACTGGCGCTCGGCGCAACCGCCAGCCTGTCCCCCTTCAAGGCCTTCGCGCTGGACAGCGTGACCCTGCCGTTCGACAACGGCGAACGTCCGCTGGTGAAGTATCCGCAGAAGCGCCTGATGATCGGCCTCACCAGCCGGCCGCCGCAACTCGAAACGCCGTTCTCGGTTTTCAACGAAGGCCCGATCACGCCGAACGACGCCTTCTTTGTCCGCTATCATCTCGCCGGCCTTCCGCTCGACATCGATCCCGACACGTTCACGCTGGAGGTCAAGGGCAAGGTCGACCGTCCGCTCAAGCTGTCGCTCAAGGACATCAAAAAGATGAAGGCGACGGAGATCGTCGCCGTCAATCAGTGTTCGGGCAACAGCCGCGGATTCTCAAATCCGCGCGTCGCCGGCGGGCAGTCCGGCAACGGAGCGATGGGCAACGCGCGCTGGCGCGGCGTGCCGCTCAAGACCGTGCTCGACCAGGCCGGCGTCCAGCAAGGCGCAAAGCAGGTCGTATTTAACGGCATGGACGGCCCCGTCAGCGACAAGACGCCGGATTTCGCCAAGGCGCTCGACATCGACCACGCACGTGATGGCGAGGTCATGCTGGCCTATCTCATGAACGAACGGGATTTGCCATTTTTGAACGGCTTCCCGCTCCGGCTCGTCGTTCCCGGATATTACGGCACCTACTGGGTCAAGCATCTCAACGAGATCACCGTCATCGACAGCGTCTATGACAATTTCTGGATGAAGACGGCCTACCGCATTCCGGACAACGCCTGCGCCTGCATTGAGCCAGGCACCGCGCCGAAGGCGACAGTCCCCATCAACAGGTTCAACGTCCGCTCCTTCATCACCAATGTCGCCGACGGCGCGAAAGTCGGAATCGGCGGCAAGCTTCTGAAGGGGATCGCCTTCGACGGCGGCACCGGCATCAAGAAGGTCGAGGTGTCGATCGACGGCGGCAAGACCTGGAAGGCCGCGCGGCTCGGCCGCGACTACGGCAAATACTCGTTCCGCGAATGGAAGATTCCGGTCAAGCTCACCGCCGGCCCGCATGAATTAAAGGTGCGCGCGACCAGCAATGGCGGCCAGGTGCAGCCGTCTGAGGCCACATGGAATCCGGCCGGGTACATGCGCAACGTCATCGAGACCGTCCACGTGACGGCAGCTTGAGGGAGAAGGTCATGACGCGTCCAGTTCTTCTTGCTCTCGCCGCCGCCATCGGACTGGCCGGGAGCAGCGGCGCTTTCGGTCCCATCACCGCCGGCGCCAAGCCGATCGCCTACAAGCTTCCGGACAAGGCCGTGGAATTCAAGCCCGGACCCAATCTGGACGTCGTGAAGGCCAACTGCACATCCTGTCATTCGGCGGATTACGTCCAGACCCAGCCGCGCGGCCCGAAATTCAAGAAGGACTTCTGGCAGGCGGAAGTGAACAAGATGATCAAGGTGTACGGCGCGCCGATCGCCGAGGCCGATGTCGGCAAGATCGTCGACTATCTGACCGCAACCTATTGACCTCGGAAGCCGAATTCAGCGGAAATCCGAGGTCTTCGGCCAGCCGATCGCTATTGCCTGAGCGCATTTTCGCTTCTGATTGAATCAGAAGCGAAGCTCTAGATTGTTGTTTTGACGCGTTTTCTTCATGCGAACCGGTATCTGCCCGGTCAAGCCCAAGGCATGCTTCGCTCGAAAACGCTTTCAGCCACCCTGGCGGGGAGATACCCCGAATTGTGGCAAAATTGCACCGTCTCGAGATAGAGTTGGTTCAGATAGTTCAACCTTGTGTTTGATCTACCAAGCGGGGCCGAGACCGCGTATCTTGTGCGCCGTCGGACAAGCCGGTTTCCGGGGACCGACGACTGTTTCAATCCTGCGGAGACTTGGGAATGGCTAAGGGTACTGTGAAGTGGTTCAACCCGACCAAAGGTTACGGATTCATCCAGCCGGCCGGCGGCGGCAAGGATGTATTCGTCCACATCTCGGCCGTCGAGAAAGCGGGACTTTCAACGCTCAATGAAGGCCAGACGGTTGAATTCGAGGAAGTTGCCAACCGCGGCAAAACCTCGGCCGAAAACCTCAAGGTTTGACGCGACGACGCGATCCTCAAGACCCGCATAAAGTCGCGTCCTGACCAATGGGGCGCACTCCGCGGCAACGACATCGGCTCCGCCGACGCATTCAGGGTCTACGCCATCGGCGCAGACTCGATCCGCCGGCGACGAAGATCGAGGCAGCCCGAGAGGCGACCGCGCGGCAGCGCGTTGATCAATTTTCCTTGATCCATCGATCCAGTGGCATCACATCCGGCAGTTGCGCATAGCCGCGCGGCCACATGTCGACGACCCATTCCACATGCGTGGCCCGCTCGACCAGCACCGCGGTATTATGCGGGGTCTGCAGCACGAGCGCATTACCGCGATAATGCGGGTTTCCCACTGTGTGAAATTTGAGAAGCCCCCAGTCCTGCAGGACCAGCAGCAGGCTGGTGACGTTGCGCGTGGTGTCCCAGCAATCGAAGTTGTGCTTGTCGTCGCCGGCACGGAAATCGGCCCGCGCCACACGCTTGTCTGTTCCGAGGATCGGTCCCATGCGGCGATCGAACCAGACGACCGCCTTTTGAACCGCGCGGCGCTCTGCAGCAGCCGACGACCGGCCCGCCACCAGAATCCGTGTCAGCGCGCCTCGGTCGGCAGAGGTGAAATCGAGAGGCTCCCGGCGACGGCAGACGAAGCCGTAGCAGACCGTCATGGACTTCGCGCTCGGCGGATAGATCGAGACTGACGTGTAAAGCTGCGCGATGCCGGGGCTGAGTTCGACCGCCGTGGCGCGGCCGTCCACAGCTTGCGCCGCGAACAACGTCGCCGCCGCGGCGAGCAGCCGCGAGATACGGCACGCGCTTAGAGCGTCAGTTCGCCGATTTGGAAAGCTCGCCATCACACCCCGTGCATTCACAACACCGGTCGCCCCATTGGCTCCATGCCGGATCGAGCTTAGCTTGTTCAGTAGAAGAAAGGGTCGCGCAACCGCAACAGCATGTCAGATTCGCCTCGCGCGCGTCCGACCCGCGTGACTTTTCAAACGGCAGTTTTGCGGAAGACCGAGGAATAGCCGATGTCATCCCAGCTTCCACCGCCGTTTTCGGCTCCCTATGCACCGGACGACAGGGCAATGGCGAAGCGGCTGCTGGCCGAGGCACGACTGACGCCGAAACGCGAGGCGCGGATCGATCGAACAACGCGCGGCCTGATCGACGCCATCCGGCGGAACGACGATCCGCTTGGCGGCGTCGAGGACATGCTGCGCGAGTTTTCACTGTCGACCAAGGAAGGCCTCGCGCTGATGGTGCTCGCCGAAGCTCTGCTGCGCGTCCCCGATGCCGAAACAGCGGACCGGTTCATCGAGGACAAGCTCGGGCAAGGCGACTTCATCCATCACGAGACCAGGTCCAGCGCGTTCCTCGTCAACGCGTCCGCCTGGGCGCTCGGACTATCCGCGCTCGTCATCCAGCCGGGCGAGACGCCGCAGGGAACCATCGGTCGGCTCGCCAAGCGGATAGGCGTCCCCGCGGTGCGAGCGGCGACACGGCAGGCGATGCGGCTGATGGGCAATCACTTCGTGCTCGGCGAGACCATCGAGGCGGCGCTGGAGCGAGCGCACGCGCATTCGGCCGATCACGCCCGCTACTCCTTCGACATGCTCGGCGAAGGCGCGCGCACCACAGCGGATGCCGAGCGCTATTTCAACTCCTACGCCGCCGCGATCGAGGCGATCGGACGGGGCGCGAGCGACAATCCCCTGCCCGATCGGCCCGGCATTTCCGTCAAGCTGTCCGCATTGCATCCGCGTTACGAAGCGGTGAGCCGTGCGCGGGTGATGGCCGAACTGGTGCCGCGCGTCGTCGATCTCGCCGCGCGCGCCAAGGCGCGCGATCTCAACTTCACGGTCGATGCGGAGGAAGCCGACCGGCTGGAATTGTCGCTAGACGTGATCGCCGCTGTCGCCGCCGCCGCTTCGCTCTCCGGCTGGAGCGGCTTCGGCCTCGCCATCCAGTCCTATCAAAAGCGCGCCTCGGCGGTGATCGACTATATCGACGATCTCGCGCGACGCCTGAATCGGCGAATGATGGTTCGCCTCGTGAAAGGCGCTTATTGGGACACCGAGATCAAGCGGGCGCAGGAACGCGGTCTCGACGGTTATCCCGTATTCACCCGCAAGGCGATGACCGACCTGAACTACATCGCCTGCGCGAAGCAACTGCTCGCGCTGCGGCCGCGCATCTTCCCTCAATTCGCGACCCACAACGCCCTCACCGTCGCCACGCTCCTGGAACTAACCGAGGGCAACGACGGATACGAATTCCAGCGCCTGCATGGCATGGGCGAGGCGCTCTACGCACAGCTTGCCAAGGATCGCCCGGACATCGCCAGCCGAACTTACGCGCCCGTCGGCAGTCATCGCGACCTGCTCGCCTATCTGGTGCGCCGCCTGCTCGAAAACGGCGCCAATTCGTCCTTCGTCGCGATCGTCTCCGACCCCGGCGTATCGCAGGATATGCTGCTACGCCGACCGGCCGACATCATCGGAAACGCCGACAACGCCGCGAACGCGAAAATCCCGCTGCCGCGCGACCTGTATCAACCCGCGCGCGTCAATTCGCGCGGCATCGAGTTCGGCGAGCGCGCGGCACTCAACCGCCTCATTGCCGATGTCGCGGCCGATAAAACGTCGATCGTCACGGTGAAAGGCGACGCACTGCAGGACGTGAACCGCGCCGTTGCCGCGGCGCGCGAGGGGTTTGTCGCGTGGAGCCGGACGCCGGCGACATCAAGGGCAGCCGCACTGGAACGCGCGGCCGATTTACTGGAGCAGCGATCGGCGCATTTTATCGCGCTGCTGCAGCGGGAAGGCGGCAGAACGCTGGACGATTCCGTCTCCGAAGTTCGCGAAGCCGTTGACTTCTGCCGCTACTACGCCGCGGAAGGCCGAAGGTTGTTCGGCGACGCACGAACGATGCCTGGGCCGACCGGCGAGCGCAACACGCTGCAACTGCGCGGGCGCGGCGTCTTTGCTGCGATCTCGCCGTGGAATTTTCCGCTGGCGATCTTTACCGGACAAGTGACGGCGGCGTTGATGGCCGGGAATGCGGTGGTCGCGAAACCTGCCGAGCAGACGCCGCAAATCGCAGCCGAGGCCGTGCGTCTGCTGCACCAGGCCGGCGTTGCGGCAGCGGCGCTTCATCTGATTCAAGGCGAAGGGAAGACAGGCGCGGCGCTTGTCGCGCACCGCGACATCGCCGGTGTCGTCTTCACCGGCTCGACGGAAGTGGCGCGGTCGATCAATCGCGCGCTCGCGGCCAAGGACGGCCCGATCGTGCCGCTAATCGCCGAGACCGGCGGCATCAACGCCATGATCGCAGACGCCACGGCGCTGCCGGAACAGGTCGCCGACGATGTCGTGACCTCCGCGTTTCGCTCGGCCGGGCAGCGCTGCTCGGCGCTGCGGCTTCTGTTCGTGCAGGAGGACGTGGCCGACCGCATGATCGAAATGATTGCAGGTGCCGCGCGCGAATTGAAAATCGGCGACCCGTCCGATCCCGCCACCCATGTCGGCCCGGTGATCGACCGCGAGGCAAAGGAGCGGCTCGATGCGCATATCGCGCGCATGATGCGCGAAGCCCGCGTGCATTTCGCCGGGCAAGCGCCCGCCTCCGGCAATTTCGTCGCGCCGCACATCTTTGAGCTGGCCGACGCGCGGCAACTGAACGAAGAAGTGTTCGGGCCGATCCTCCACGTCGTGCGCTATCGCGCATCCGGTCTCGATGCGGTTCTGCAATCCATTGCCGATACCGGCTACGGCCTGACGCTCGGTATCCACTCGCGCATCGACGACACGGTGGAGGCGATCGTGGACCGTCTTGAGGTCGGCAACATTTACGTCAACCGAAACATGATCGGCGCCGTGGTCGGCGTGCAGCCGTTCGGCGGACATGGCCTGTCGGGCACGGGACCCAAGGCCGGCGGCCCGCACTATCTCACGCGCTTCGCGACCGAACAGACAGTGACGGTGAATACCGCTGCCGCCGGCGGCAATGCCGCGTTGATGAGCGGAGAAGGATAGCCGACCTCCATCGGCGCAACGACTGCGCCAAAACCGCTGCGTGCGGCGGGAACGGTGGCGAGAGCGAGTTCTACCCGAACGATGACCGAAAGTTCTCCGTCGTCGTTCCGGAAGCCGCGTGGCGGCTATCCGGAATTCAATAATCCGAGAATCTTTTGACGACTGGATTCCGGGTTCGTCGCTTCGCAACGCCCCGGAATAACGAAGGAGTTTTGCGAGAGCGTTTTCGAGCGAAGCGGGGACCGGTTCGCGTGAAGAAAACGCGTCAAATAAAATCATAGAGCCCCGCGTCTGATTCCGTCAGAAGCGGAAAGGCGTTAGCGGGCTGTTGAAAAAGTCTCCAACCGTCATTCCGGGGCGCAACGTCCGGGTTCGTCGCTTCGCAACGCCCCGGAATAACGAAGGAGTTTTGCGAGAGCGTTTTCGAGCGAAGCGGGGACCGGTTCGCGTGAAGAAAACGCGTCAAATAAAATCATAGAGCCCCGCGTCTGATTCCGTCAGAAGCGGAAAGGCGTTAGCGGGCTGTTGAAAAAGTCTCCAACCGTCATTCCGGGGCGCAACGAAGGTACGAACCCGGAATCCAGCCACACTGATTTTCTTCGTATTTCTGGATTCCGGATCGCCGCTTGCGCGGCGTCCGGAATGACGACAGAGATTAGCGGCCCAGCCACGGCGACGCGAGCCCGAGCGCGATCAGACCCAGAATGACGGCAGCACCTATTGCCCATGAGCTGACACGCACAGCGCTATCGACCGTGCGTTCGCGTTCGTTTTGAGCAATCTCGCGATTGCGCTCCTTTTTGCTCTGCTCCGACTCATTCATCGCTGCGACCCCGGCTGGATGCTTGCGCATCAAACCGCGACGGACGAAATAGTTCCGGCGCGCCTGATCCGGTCGCGAGGCCGCGGCAATAGCGGTCAGCGCGAAACGACCAGCCCCCTGCTGGTGACCACGACCCAGCGGCCGTCCTGCTTGCGGATCGCATCGACACGGCCGAGCCCGGGCACCGGATCGCCGGCATAGACCTCATAGAGACCGCCGCGCCCTTCAATCAACGCGCCGCCGTTGGTGACATCGCGCAAGACCCAACCCTCGACCGCCGGCAAACGCGCGACAGCCGGCTTCGGCGCCGGCAGCGGCACCGGAGCGGCGGCGGCAGTTTGAGCAGCAGCAGTTGGAATCGACCCGGTCACGGTCGCCGCGCCGGACGTTGAAGATGCGGCCGCCGGAGAGGCGACCGGAGCGACGGCCGCATGCTGCTTGTCGAGCGTCTCGTGGAGCCTTGTCAGCCTGGCCGCCGACTCGGCATGTGCCTTTTCAACCCTGTCCAGGCGATCGTTGATCTTGGCGAACTGGCCGGCGTCACCCTTGGCCGAGCGATCGACGCCCGTCTTCAGCGTCGCGACCTCGGACTCGAGCCGCTTGATCGTTGCCTCCAAAGCCTGGGTCTGACTCGCCGTCGCTGACGACGGCTCGCTCGCAACGCCGTGGCGAAGGCCGGACGTCGCCAGCGAACCGCCAATGGCGCCGGTGATCGCGGCCAACACTACGACCGCTGCAATCGCCGCGAGACGCCGCTTTCCGGACCGCTGTCCATCGCGGCCTGCCGCCGCTCCCCGATCGATCGCCGGACGATCCCATGACTTGCCGCGCGATGGCGGCACCATCATCAGCTTGCCGGTCTCTCGCAACGCGTCCGCCTTCGGAGCTTCACGTTCGAGCCTGGGCTCGATCGAGGGTGCATCAGCCTTCGGGACTGCGCGATCGATCTCGACCGAGGGTGCTTCCGCCTTCGCGGTCTCGGCCTCGATCTTCGACTCGATGATCGGTGCATCCATCTTCGGAGCGTCGGCCTCGATCTTCGACTCCATCAACGGCGTTTCCGCCTTCGGAGCTTCGACCTCAATCTCTGACTCGATCGGGAATGTTTCTACCTTCGCGGCCTCGACCTCGGGCTTCGGCTCGGATGCTTCGGCTTTCGGCGCCGCGATGTCATCGGGCGGCGGCGCGGACAATTCCTGCTCCGGCGCAAGCTCCGAAGACGCAGCGTGTGACGACATGTCCAACCCGGCAATTTTGACGCCGGGGCCGCTATCGGTCCGATCAGACGACTGGTCGCTCACGTTAAAAACCTCCATGATGGGTTGACCATTTGGTAACTTTTCATTGCTTGCGGAATCGTTACCTTCGGGACCATTGCGGAAATTTTAGGATTTTTTCCGACCGACAAAACGGCTTAACCGAGGCCGGCGAAACGCGCCACGAGTTCGATGCGGGTTCGCCTTATCCCGGCAGGCTCGGCGTTGTGCAGGTGGGCGCTCTCGCCGATCTTCTCGTTGATGGCGATTTGCTCAAGAACATCGACCGCCTCGCCGATCCGCGGAAAGACTTCCGGATGATCATGAAGGACGGCATGATCTACAACAGACGACTGACGGGGCGGCCGGATAATCGACTTCGACGCCAGGCGGCCAACGTTCAGGCATCCCCGGTCAGATCACGACCGGCGCATCCGGCAGTTCGTTCGGACCGGCTCCCTGCTTCGGAAAGTGTTCTGCAAGTTGCCGGGAAACGGCTTCGATGCCCTTGACGATTCCGGCCTCGAAACGGCCCTGCTTGAACTCAGCCTCCATCGCGGCGCAGATGGCCTTCCAGACCGCTGCGTCGACCTTCGCGTGAATGCCGCGATCAGCAACGATCTCGACGTCGCGATCGGCGAGCAGCAGGTAGATCAGAACCCCATTGTTGCGCGCGGTATCCCATATGCGCAGATGTGCGAACACATCGAGCGCCCGCTCGCGCGCCGGCTGATCGCGGAACAACGGGACGCCATCGAGGGCGCCTTCCACGGCAAACACCACTTGCCCCGCATGGGCTGTCTCGCCGGCTCGGATCGTCCGTTCGATCGCGGCCATCACGTCGGGCGAAAAATGCTTTCGCACCCGCCAGCGATGCCCGATCAGATGCCTGCCGATGCGCCTGATACCCATCCTACCAGCTCCCCGATGCGCCGCCGCCGCCGAAGCCGCCGCCGCCACCGCTGAATCCGCCGCCGCCCGAGAACGATCCGCCTCCCCGGCCGCCGCCGCCGACCCACGTGCCGCCGCCCCGCCCCGCGCTCGAGACAATGGTGTCGCCCACCACCGTAAAAACGAACGCCAGCACCGCGGCGATCCCGGCAACCATCAGCGAGCCGACGAATATCC
>NZ_MKRN01000099.1:0-1956 GCF_001896955.1 Nitrobacter sp. 62-13
CTCCAAACGCCAATCCCAGAAACCGGCGGCCAAACCGGCGGCCATCAAGGCCATTCGACATCTTCATGCCGCTCGCGCTCCTTGTCATAAACCCGCACCAGCACCTGGCGGCCATCGATACGGGCCCAACAAGCGCGTTACGTACCGGCCGTTTTCTTAAAGGAGTATATTTTAAGATGCAAGCGCCGTTCATGCTGCTATGCGGCAATGACGAAAGCCTTTCCTTTACGAAAAAAATCGCATCTGTGCGCAAGCATCACGCGTCTCGTCGGGATTTTTAAGTCAATACGTGAAGGTGTGCGGCGACGAGCAGTCTAAGATGAGTTTTCGAACGCAAGCGGCGACTGAAATCTTCTTACTTTTTCTTGACCATGTACCGAATTCCGGTCTTCCCAACCGTCAGCAACACAGTCGCCGCGATAAAGAGCGCGCGGATCCGCACGGTGAAAAAAGCAGTTTGGCGATGTAGCGGCCGATTGCATGAAGCCATTTGCCGAAGCGCAAACACAACGCTATCGTGCAATGGCCTGAAGGCCTTAAGACAGGATTATCGGCAGACGTCCGCGCCCTTCCATTTTATGCTGCGCAGATCGCATGCCTCCACTGCACGGTCGACATCGCAATTTTTGGTCGATGGCATAACCGGACTTTCCGACGGCAGGGTTCCACGCCTCACACACGCAAGCCCGATACTGAAGCCGAATTGAGGATCGTAACGAAACCATTTTTTCTTGGCGAAGCACGCGACGCTGAACGGCGTCATTGACGCTCAGGGGAGGCATTCGGCAGAATAACCGAACTCGAGCTACGGTCCGCGCTTCGAGCGGCAATGAGAAAGCATTGCCGGGGCAACATCGTAGACTCAATCATCCCGCACCCGGCAATCCCACATGACGATTTGCATGCAATCAGTAGGTACGGTGCGCAGCCCGTACAGAAACAAGGCCACGCGAATTTCCCGCCGTGACATCGTCGCCGAGATCGTCGTGCGCGAGGATTTGGAACGCACCCTCACCGGCATCGAGGAATGGTCCCATTTGTTCATCTTGTTTTGGATGGATCAATTCACCTGGACGCCCGATCAACTCACCGTCCATCCACGGCATCGCGAAGATTTGCCGGAAGTCGGCGTGTTCAGCGCTCGCGGACGGGAGCGGCCCAATCCGATCGGACTTGCCGTCGTCGAATTGCTGAAACGCGACAAGAACGTTCTGACCGTGAAGGCGCTGGACGCCTATGACGGCACGCCCGTCCTCGATATCAAACCCTACGATGCCTATGACGCCATCACCGGACTCCGAGCGCCGGAGTGGTGGCTGATGGCAACGGGCCGTTTGAAACCATAACAGCCGCTTCGGTTCAGCGCATACGCGTCAGCCGACGCCGGCGACTCGTCGCTTCGCACGTCCGACGCCTTGCACGATCAACGCAAGGGCCGGCGCGTCGGCGCGGACTGCCGCCACTGTCGCGACAGACTTATCAGCCGATCGCGGGAAATCGTTCCGCCGTGATAGACCGCGCGCGACACCGCGCCGGTACCGAGCACCGCTTCTCCAAATTCGTGCCGCCGCAGAAACGGATGATGCGGCAGATAGGTTCGAACCATTTCCCTGTACTTTTCCATCTCGGAAGGAGGCAGCCTGACACGGCCGGCGCCCTCGAGCGGCTTCGACTCGATATACTGCGCAAGCAGCGACAACTGCTCCTCGACGTCATAAACCGCATTCGGCAGCGCGGACTCGCATTGCTCGCTCAATCGGTCCCGCAGCTTGTCCTGTTCACGGCCCAGTATCTCGTACAGAACCGCTTCGACCATTCCCCAGGCTTCACGGCCGCCGTTTGCGCTGAGGTTTTTGGCGACGTTTGCGAAATTATCGATCACGGCCAGGATGGATCCCACCGCCGCAAGCACCGGGGCATATCCGGCGAACACTTTGCCTCGTTCGTTCTGCCAAA
>NZ_MKRN01000099.1:1966-12710 GCF_001896955.1 Nitrobacter sp. 62-13
TAGTGCGAACCGGGTCGCGCGGCTGTTGCGGCATAGGCGTGGATCAGTTGCCTGGCTCCCTCCTTGTCGAAGAACTCGACGTTGGCCGTGACATGCGTAAGCCCATGCACGGCGAGTTTGAGCTGCTGCCGCGCCAGTTCGATCGACTCGAACCTTCCCAGCAAGATCAGCTTGGGTCGCGAGATGACGCGTCGGTCGCTCTGCAAAAATTCGGCGACGGATGCGAGAAACTGCTCGATTCCCGACTGGCTCGACAGCAACCGTCCTTCGTCGAGAGCGTCAACAATGACCGGTATCGTCCCCTCGTGAAACGCGGCGAGCGGATCGCTATTGTCGGCGGCTTCCAGATCAGCCAGCATCGCCTGGAGAGAGCCGGCAGAAACGGGCACCTTGGCCAGGTCGAGGATGGGCGCCTTGAGCGTCGCGGACAGTTGCCTTGCCAATGTGCTTTTGCCGATCGCCGCGGACGCCTCGATGAAAACGATCTCCTTCTCCAAGGCAGATAGGTCGCTCTCCTCGATTTCCAGCCTTGGCGGCACGAACGGCGTGGGCGCCTCCCCGACAACGAGACATCCGTCCTGACCGGACTTCGGGAAATGGACGGGGCGATTCAACACGCGAACGAGCGAGCTTAGCGTAGTTTCCGGCATCAGATATCCTCTTCGAAGGCCGCACGTTTACAATCGCAATACCTCGGGTTCAATGGATAACGGCGTTGCGGCGACGCGCGTCAAACAGCCGGTGAACGGGTAATGCATCGAGCGAAGCCGCACCGCACCTCATTTTCGGGCATCAGCAGATTCGGGGCGCGCTTCAAAACGGGCGATGGTCCGTCTATCCGTTTGCGGACGGACGGAGGCTCGCTGTGCGCTGCTCCAAGGAGGGATCGCAGCGCGCCCTGCGCGCGGCACATGTCCGATATTGCACTGCGACATACTTGAAGCGTGCGAACGCCTTATGTCCCTGACAATTCGTCGGTCTTAAAACCGAAATCTGCGGGGGTAAGGCGGCGCGGAACGAGCAACGATCGTCAAATCGCATATGTACGCGAGCAAGAATCCATGCCATACGGGGCTATGCTAAAAGGTTGGAAAATCAGTTCCGTAAGACCCGGCAGAGGGGCCAGTGGTGCACTGCGCCACGAATTCATCCTCGTCGCCATCGCCGACCAGGCCGCGGCTCTTCGAGCCGTCAAGGAGTGCCTTCCTGACGCCGAAATCACGGTCGATTCCGAAGCCACTCCAGAGCTTTTAGCCGAATATCAGGTCATCGAAGGCGAAATGGTCGTTCTCGCCGATTGATCCGGACGTGCCGATCCGGACGTGCGCGGAAGCCGTCCGATATTATCTTCGCCATGGGATTGCGGCCGGCGCCTAACGCGCGGGTCCCCGCCCTGGACCATGGGGAAGCCATAATTTTCAGTCGACAGGGCCGGAATTTCTTCATAGCAACGGCGGGAAGCAAGCTATCGTCGGTCGCAGCGGGCAAAGTAGCGGGACGAACGGGCTGGATTGGCAATCCGGCGCTATTCGAACAGGTCCCGTGCATCAACCTGATCAGATCGCCTCACGAACAAGCCGCAGCCTGTGACCGGCTGATGCCGGAGACGCAGAGACAGCGGCCTAAGGAGAGTATAAGCAATGCGGTACCGTACCAATCAGGGGCTGTTGATCGAGGCCGCCTCATCGGCTGAAGCAATCACCCGTCTGCGCGAGTCAAGCTGGAACGAACAGAACCTGAGCGATCGTGCCTATATGGAAGCGGTGGCGGATCGCATGTTCCAGGAAGGCATTCACATCTCAACCGTGAGCCCGGACATCTTCATCGCCGGATTATTGCGCGCCGGCCTGTTGACGCGCGAGGCGGACGATACCCAGCCCGATGCGGCGAAGCAGGAAACCGAGCGATAGCCAGTCAGGCGGCTGCGACAAACGTCAAGCCCGACGCCGGGAACGAGCCCTCGCGGCAATTGATGCAAAACGGCTGGATGCCTATATAGCTGGACCAGCGGAGGAACCAAATGACTGATAAAATTCCGGTCACCGTGCTGACCGGCTATCTCGGCGCCGGCAAGACCACACTGCTCAATCGCATCCTCTCGGAGGAGCACGGCAGGAAATACGCCGTCATCGTCAACGAATTCGGCGAGATCGGCATCGATAACGATCTTGTCGTCGGCGCCGACGAGGAAGTGTTCGAGATGAACAACGGTTGCATCTGCTGCACCGTGCGCGGCGATCTCATGCGCATCCTTGCCGACCTGATGAAAAAGAACGGCAAGTTCGACGCCATTATCGTGGAGACGACGGGACTCGCTGATCCGGCGCCGGTGGCACAGACCTTCTTCGTCGACGAGAACGTTGGAAGTAAAACCAAACTCGATGCGGTCGTCACCGTCACCGACGCCAAGTGGCTCAACGACAGGCTCAAGGATGCTCCCGAAGCAAAGAACCAGATCGCCTTCGCCGATGTGATTCTGATCAACAAGACCGACCTGGTATCTGCAGCCGAACTCAGCGAGATCGAAGCGCGCATCCGCGGCATCAATCCTTACGCCATGCTGCACAGGACTCAGCGGGCGCAGATCCCGCTCAACGAGATCCTGGAGCGCAACGCCTTCGATCTCGACCGCATTCTCGATTTCGAACCGGCCTTCCTCGAAGCCAAGGACCACAGCCACGACCATGGCCACGATCATCATCACGATCACGGCGATGACCACCATCATGATCATGACCATGACCATCATGATCACAAGCACGAGGAACACACCGGGGGGCTCAAGCACTACCACGACGAGGAGATGCAATCGCTTTCGTTCCGGACCGAAAAACCGCTGGACGCGGATAAATTTTTCGCCTGGATCGAGGATCTGGTGCAGGTCGAGGGTCCCAACATTTTGCGAAGCAAGGGCATCCTCGCTTTCAAGGACGAGGATCGGCGCTTCGTATTCCAGGGCGTGCATATGATTCTGGACGGCGACCATCAGCGCCCCTGGAAAGAGGACGAAAAGCGCGAAAGCCGCATGGTCTTCATCGGTCGCAATCTGCCGGAAGAGAAAATCGCCGAGGGATTCCAGAGTTGCATCGCCTGATTTAAACGATACCCATAACCTGCTGATTGTGAGCGCCGATAGCCTTCACCGCTTGAAACGGTGAAGGCTATCGGTTTTTGTTTTGACGCTTTTGTCCCGCCAACCGGATTCCACTTCGCTCGTCAACGCCAGAGCGCATCCAAACGCTGCGAGAGGCAGGGTCGTCGGCTTCAATGCCCGATCACGTCGGCATGGTCATCCCGCCGACCAAGCGCTGCCGGTTTCCGAAGCGAGCACCGCTGCTCGACGAACCCGCGCAACGGCAACGGCGGCGAGAAAACAGGAGCGACCAAATCCATGCTGAGGTCTGTCTTCGCAGCGGCTGACTCATAGCTGCCCTGCGCGATTCCGCCCCTCCGATGGAAGGAGAGCCCGCCACGAACTTTCAGGCGATTGATTTCCGGTGAGGTTTATCTGCCGACCACCCTTCCTTCTCTCACAAGGAAGAGGAAGCAGGCCGAACATGCGAGTGTTGCTTCAATCCGAACGGATCAGACGCGAGGGGCGTCCAGGGGATCGGGGATCGGTCGATCTGATTTCGCAACCGGGAAGATGGTCCGTGGCACAACGGCACATGCTCGCACACGCCATCTGCGCGGCAATAAAGCGACTCAGTTCAAACCGCTGGCTGCAAGCCTGAACAGCATACCCTCACACTCAACTGCTGATCCGCTCGACAGCGGTCGAGTGTGTTGCTCACGGCCTATTGTCCTCTCGATCATGGACACTGCACGAGCAATGAGGACCGCAAAGGCCATCGCCGGAAGGACGAAGGCGGGATGCCATCGACCTGCCCGTGCGACATTCCGAATTCTACGGCTCCTCAGAGGGCCGCGAGAAAATGATGAGCAAAAAGCCGATCACGGCCATCCCCGCGCCGTAATAGACCCATTCGGTATGCCTGACTAGGATGCTATCGGCGGGAAGGTTGTAAAACCGGAAGCCCTGTCCCATGAAGCCCAGTCCGGCGACCAGGGTGATAACTCCGACGATTCTCAATAGAGCATGCATTCTAAGGCGCTATCCCGGATGTTGATGTTATTGAATGAGGCCAAGCAGAGTTCGTTATACTATGCGTCCTCGGGTTTCGCTTCAACTCCATTTGCGCGCCTTGCGACATCCATCAGTGACTATGCGGCAAATATGCACTGAGGGCGAAAATAATCCTGGCAGTTTTTCAAAGGGAAGGGGCGCTAGCGTCAGCACGACTGCGGTCAGGCCATTCCATGCTGCGGTTCTTCTTTTCGCGGCGCGGCACGCAATCGATGGTGCGGTCGCGTCGTATGTCAGTTCGGTAGTCTAAAACGACTGGTCGGTCGACGAATGGAGACGCCAGGAGACTTTGCGCTTCTGACGGAAACCGAAGCGGAAAACGCCGACGTTGGTTGATGCGTTTTCACCGTACGAGCCGGTGGCATGCTTGGGACAAGCCTTAGAGGACAAGCCTTAGAGCGTTTTCGAGCGAAGTGGTAACCGCTTCACAAGAAGAAAACGCGCCGAATCAAAATCATAGAGCCCCTCAAAATCATAGAGCCTCGCTTCTGATCCCATCAGAAGCGAAGCGAAAGGGCTCTAGGATATCCCGTATTCGACAACGCTATATGGCGGAAGATTTGATCGACCGAACCATCAAGGCAGCCCTAGCAAGTTCGTCGATTTCCTGGATCCTACGAAACGCTGGGCGTGACCGGCGGCCCGATTTCCTTTGCTCGACCGTGTTGCCTGGGCGAGCCTAGCCTGCGTGCGACCGTGGAACGCTGGTTATCAAAATCGCTTTATTGATTTCTTTCTTTTACCAGTCGCCCGCCGACCGGATCCCAGGCGACCGGACCAAGCACCTGAAATCGTGCTCCAAAACAAAAGTCCTATCGTCGCATTCGTCCGACCGGGCTTCCTCCGCTCGGGGATTCAGGACGCCGCTGCTTGATTTCATTTACGCGAGTTCTTGACGCAAAAGCGATAGGCATCATCAGGTGAAGTTAAAGACGCGCCGCATCGAACGTTATAAATCCATCATCCCATGCTTAAAAAAGCCAATGCTAAAAACGCGTCGACCGCGGTACGCGCCGCCCTCACTTCGGAGGTTAGCGCGTGTAACCGCGGTCGTCGACGAATAAGCAGCTTAGCTTAAAGCTAGGCGGCAGAGGCAGACTTGACCTTGCTCTCCGGCTTCTGAGCCGAAGGCGTCTTCACAGTCGGCACACCGTTCTGGAAGCTTACCTCGGCACCAATACCAGCGGCCAATTCAGCCTCAAGGATAGAGGGCTGCTTCGGCGCGGTGAAGCGCTGGAATGATTCCGCAAGTGCCGTGGACAGATCAATGGCAGTGCCACGGAACGTATCCCACAACATCACGGCGCCCTGGCTCGGCACGAACATTCCCTGCTTGCCCGAAGCGCGGTTCAGAGCGAGACGCGAATCGCGGGCGCGCCGATGTCCAGCGTGCGCATGATCGTGCTCGTCGTCCTGCTGAGGGTTGGCGGGCAACTGCAACACGGTCGCGGTTTGGCCGCTTACGAGTTGCGTAATCTTCAGAACCTGCCCATTGGGGAACTCCAGCGCATCGTGCTGGACGTGCGGGTTATCCACATCGACCTTCCGGAAGCTCGCGACCTTGTGATCGACACGAGCCTTGCCCGAGAACTTTATGCCAAGAAAGCTGCGGGGGCATTCATACTGAACGTTCTCGTCAAACGCGAGTTCCGTTCCAGGAAGCAGGCAGACCGCCAGCTCAGGCGGGCTGTCATGAATCACAAGCTTGGGGCCGAGCTCGCCAACGGCGGCAAAGCCGCGCACGTTGGATTTTGCAAGCTCCATCGTAACCAGCTTATCGGCGACCTTGGCAGGCCGCGACGCTACGTGATGCAGACTGTAGTCGCACATGAAGGGCTCCTCTGGTTGGGACTACGCACTCCCCACATCAATAACAATACCCGCGATGCGAACTCGTTCCGCCGATTCTTAACTCGTGAAAGGCGGTTGCGTATCTTAGTCCAACGATCCAACCATGCTAAATTGGTGTAGCTAAAATCTACCACGGCAATAACGTTCGCGTCAACTCCATTCCGAGCAGATAGCTGGTGACGAGAGCGGCCATTCTGCCCTGAAATTGAGCCAAAATTCGCCACATCCGAGCCGGGCGCGCTTCAGAAATCCATGTCCTTGCTAGAATTACTCAAACCGGAGGTCCTGAATCATTCCCCGACCATCCTCGGGAGTCTTCCTTAGCCACCCTGCGTCGATATTGCCAGGTCGATCGAGGGGCACGCGGCGCGACAAGCATCCGCTCCAAGGCCTCCGAACCGATATGCCCGGTCAAGGTTCTTCTGTTGGCGCTTGGAGAAGACCTGTAACTGCGCTATGTAAAGCAGGTACGCTGCCTACGAGGCTGCGTTGGCGAACGCTTTGACGACGTTCGAGCGGAAGACAACAAATCCGAATCCGCACCCATCCAGACTACGCGGGCCAACGCTTGGTGCGACCCGTTCGCCAAAGCGCAGGAGTATTTGTATGACCGACGAGGCGAATCTGGCTGGCACTGAAAGCGTTTTCTCCGGTGGCGCGGACTCCGCCGAACCGACGGGTTCGCCGGCGAACGTTCCGCCGGACGAAATGGCGCGCATGGGAGAGGACATCGTCGGCGCGCTCAAGACGGTGTATGATCCGGAAATTCCGGCCGACCTCTATGAGCTTGGCCTGATTTATAAAATCATCATCGACGAGGACCGCAGGGTCAATATCGAGATGACGCTGACGTCGCCAAACTGTCCGTCGGCGGCGGAACTGCCTGGCCAGGTCGAGAACGCGGTCAAGAGCGTGGCCGGTGTGCAGGGCGCCAAGGTCGCGATCGTCTGGGAGCCGGCGTGGGATCCCAGCCGGATGTCGGACGAGGCGCGCACCGTGCTCAACATGTGGTGATGGCAAGAGCATCGGCCGGCCGCATCACAATCCGGCCGCTTCGGCTGCGCCGCGCATTCCGCTATTGCCGCTCGTCTGGCCCGGCGTCGGTCTGTGAACCGGCAGTCTGTGAACCAGCGTCAGCCCATGAAAAAAGGTCTGTGGGTCAAACCGACCCAGCCGGTGGAACGAGGTGGCCCAACACAATCGGGAGCAGATTGGAGTTGTCGTCCCTTCGGAAACCGAAGACCACGACTTCCAATCTTGCAGCGCAACAAAACAAGCCGGCACTTTCACCGGCCGCCCGCACGTAATTTGCCACTCAAGGCGGTTGCGTTTGATGAAATCACGCCGATCCGCCGAGATCGTTCGAAGAACGGCAGCGGCGGCTGGTCATTCAGTTTTGCTTGGCTGCCCGAAACCAACCCTGCGCCAGAGACATTGCAAGCTCCATGTCGTCCGCCTTGCGGTTTCCGCAAGACGTTGATGGCTTGCGGACGTCAGATCCTACGGGACAGACGCCCAACGCCGGTTACACCCGCGGGCGGATGCCACTTGGAAACAGACTGATGAGACGTGGCGATAGCGCCGCTGAAATGCAGGTTCGGCCCTGCCAAACGAGTGCGGCTGCTCACAGAGCAGTTCGGTCGACCATCGCAGACTTAGGAGAGCAGACTTAGGAGCAGACTTAAGGAGATTCGCAAGGCAGGCCGTGAAATGGCTTTGCCCCGCGCTAAACCTGCTGCGGACTAAAACTCGTTAGCTGAGAGCTAAGGCTGAACCGCCTGCCCCATGAGGCGAACGCGAGCAGATGCTCGCGAGCGCCATGGGTCGTGACACAATCGAACGCAGCAAGCGTTTCTTGCTGCAGGCATCGGTCTCCTTTCGGAGACCTATGCTTCTTACTTCGGCAGCGGCGCCGGGCTCTTCGAGAGCGTATTGAGATAGGCAACCAGGTCGGCGCGCTTGCTCTCGCTCTTCAAGCCGGCGAAGCTCATCGACGTGCCCTTAACGTAGGCGCGCGGATCTTCGATCCACTTGTCGAGTTCGGCAAAAGTCCAATTACCACCCTTGGCCTTCAAGGCGGCGGAGTAGTTGAAGCCCGGCACCGAAGCTACCGGCCGATTGACCACGCCGTAGAGATCAGGACCGATCTTGGCCCCCTTGCCTTCCTCGGTGTTGTGGCAGATCTGGCACTGCTTGACGAGCCCGGCACCACGCTCGGCGGAAGCGCTGGCAAGCAACTTATTGAACGCCGCCGGGTCAGTAGCTGCCGGCTTGGCGGCGGCTTCCGTGGCAGTGGCTTTATGGGTGGCTTCAGCGTGCGGCTTCTCCGGCCCGCTGAACGACTCGTCGATGATGCGTACCGTTTGCACAAACAACAATGTTCCCAGCAGAGCGCCGAGAATAGCGTTGGTCCGGTTTGAATGCACTGTATCGCTCCCAGAGGCCATTACTGAAGTACTCCCAGTGGTAAAGGAACCAAAGAAAACCGGGAATGCCCCGGACGAAACTAGAAACTAAAAGGATCGACGGCAGCGGCACCCCCGGCTCATCGATCCTGGAACAGCCCCACTATAGCCCGTTTTGCGTGCCTAAGGGGAGCGGCGCGCACACCCATATCAAATAGAAGTTTGTCGCGCAACGGTTCAGCCCGATGCTGAGGCATCGCATTTTGCACTGCAAATTCCATTATCCATAGTGATCCATAGTGCAGCGCACCGAAATCGCAGGTGATGAATACGCCCGCCGGATGCGCGATCAGAGCCAGGGCGCGACCGCATCCATCGCAATGAGTTGCTCGACCTCGATGCGCGGACGGACGACGGCGTACCGATCGTCCCTGACCAGCACCTCGGGGATCAGCGCGCGGGTATTGTAGGTCCCCGACTGCACCGCGCCGTAGGCGCCGGCGGTCATGATCGCGAAAAGATCGCCGGCTTGCGGCTCCGGCAGATTGCGTTCGAGCGCCAGGAAATCTCCGGTCTCGCAGACCGGGCCGACGACGTCGGCGACCATCACCGCCGCGTCTTTCGGCGCCGCGCGCACCGGCATGATCTGGTGATAGGCCTCATACAAAGTCGGACGGATCAGATCGTTCATGGCGGCGTCGATGATGACGAAATTACGCGCCCCGCCGCGCTTCACGTAGATCACGCGCGTCACCAGAATGCCGGCGTTGCCCACGATCATGCGGCCCGGTTCGAACACCAGCGTGCAGCCGAGATTGCCGGTCACGCGCCTGACCATATCGGCATAGGCGCGTGGCTCCGGCGGGGCGGCGCGGTCCTCGTAATAGGGGATGCCGAGACCACCGCCGAAATCGACATGGCTGATCGCGTGGCCGTCGGCGCGCAACGCAACGACGAAATCCGCGAGCAGACGGAAGGCGGCCTCCATCGGGCCAAGGTCGGTGATCTGGCTGCCGATGTGCATGTCGACGCCGGTGATCGCGATGCCGGTCAGCTTTGCCGCGCGGGCATAGACCGCGCGCGCCTGCGCGATTGGGATGCCGAACTTGTTCTCCGACTTGCCGGTCGAGATCTTGGCATGCGTGCCGGAATCGACGTCGGGATTGACGCGTAGCGAGATGCGCGCCGTGCGCCCGGTTTCAGACGCAAGCCTGGACAGCAGATCAAGTTCGGGCTCGGATTCCACGTTGATGCAGAGAACGTCCGCATCGAGCGCTGCGCGCAGTTCGGCTTCGGTCTTGCCGACGCCCGAGAACAGGATCTTGCCCCGGGGAATTCCTGCCGCCAGCGCGCGCTTGAGTTCGCCGCCAGACACCACATCCGCCCCTGCCCCGAGCTTCGCCAGCGTCCGCAGCACCGACTGATTGGAGTTGGCCTTCATGGCATAGCAGATCAGATGGTCGACGCCTGCGAAGGCATCGGCAAACACGCGGTAGTGCCGCTCCAGCGTCGCGGTCGAATAACAATAAAACGGCGTGCCGACGACGTCAGCCAACGTCGAAAGGTTGACGCCCTCGGCGTGAAGCACGCCGTCGCGGTAATCAAAGTGGCGCATGGACCTCGTGTCCCGAAGTTCGCCTCACGATGCAGCACCTTCCGTAGCGAACTTCGGATTCGAAAGGACACCAGAGCATGATCCCGAAAAGTGGGAACCGGCTTTCGGAAAAGATCATGCTCAAATAAAAAGTTAAGCGACGAGTCTGAGTCAACGCAGGTGAACCAGACTCTAGCGAATTTTATATTTCCTGGATTCAGAAATTCGCTTGAAGGGCACACCGAGGTGAGGAAGCGAACTTCTGGACCACCACACTAGAGCGCTTTCAAGCGAGATAGAAACCGGTTCGCGTGAAGAAAACGCGTCACATCAAGATCATGGAGCCCCGCTCCTGATTCCATCAGAAGCGGAAAAGGCTCCGGCGCCTTAGTGGCTATCGAGCAGCGGATCAAGGATGAAGGATTTCCTGGCGCCCTTGGAAGCCGCCGGACCATTGTTCATGCCGTAGGAAGGATCGAACAGACTGCCCTTGGCTGCCGCCTCGCGCGCATTGTCATCGGCCGCCGCCGTGGCGCGCGACTGCTCTGACGCCGTCGGCGGCAGATCGAGGCCGCCCTTGCGCCCGCAACCGGCCAGCGCCAGCGTCGCTGTCGTCAGGAAAATCAGCGCCCATCTCGTGGACGCCGAGCTTGAAGTGCTGTTCACGGCGGTATCCCCAATCGACGGCACCATACAGAGAATGCGCTGTTCTGGCGAGACCCGGAAGTCCGGAAAAATCCGGGGTGG
>NZ_MKRN01000099.1:12782-20291 GCF_001896955.1 Nitrobacter sp. 62-13
ATGCCTCGACGGACAGCATCGCAAGCGCATCGCGCGTGATGCGCGGCTCGACCGCCTGCATGGCGGACAGCGGCAACTCGTGCAGCGCCAGCCCCTGCTTCGATGCGGCCGCGACGATGCGTCCGGTGACATGATGCGCATCGCGAAACGGCATCTTCAGGGTCCGCACCAACCAGTCCGCGAGATCCGTCGCGGTGGCATAGCCATCACCGGCGGCGGCTTTCATTCGCGCCTCGTCCGGCACGAGGTCGGCGACCATGCCGGTCATGGCGCGGATCGCCAGCGAAAGCGCGCCGAACGCCTCCATCGCGCCCTGCTTGTCCTCCTGCATGTCCTTTTGATAGGCCAGCGGCAATCCCTTCATCACGATCAGCAGCGCCGTGAGCGCCCCGACGACACGGCCGGTCTTGGCGCGCACCAGTTCGGCGGCGTCCGGATTGCGCTTCTGCGGCATGATCGAGGAGCCTGTGGTGAACTTGTCCGACAGTCGCACGAGGCCGACCAGCGGCGAGGTCCAGATCACGATCTCCTCGGCGAAGCGTGAAAGGTGCGTCGATGCGATCGCCGCGGCCGACAGTGTCTCCAGCACGAAGTCGCGATCGGACACCGCGTCGAGCGAATTCGCCATCGGGCGATCGAAACCGAGTCCCTTTGCGGTGACGCTGCGATCGATCGGAAAGGATGTCCCCGCCAGCGCCGCCGCCCCGAGCGGGCTCTCGTTCAGGCGTTTGCGCGCATCCGCAAAGCGGCCGCGGTCACGCGCCGCCATCTCGACATAGGCCATCAGATGGTGGCCGAAGGTCACCGGCTGCGCGGTCTGCAAATGCGTGAAGCCCGGCATCACCGTCCCGGCATGTTCCAGCGCCCGCGTCGCCAGAATACGCTGGAAGGCTGCGAGCGCCGCGTCGGTCTCGTCGATAATATCGCGGACGTAGAGGCGGAAATCGGTCGCAACCTGGTCGTTGCGCGAACGCGCCGTATGCAACCGTCCGGCGGCTGCGCCGATCAATTCTCCAAGCCGGCCCTCGACATTCATGTGAATGTCCTCAAGAGCCCGCTTGAAGTCAAAGGAGCCCTTGCGAATCTCTGACAAAATCGTGTCTAGACCCTTGCCTATGTTTTTCGCATCATCCGCCGTGAGGATACCTTGAGCGGCAAGCATGGCAGCATGAACCTTGGACGCGGCGATGTCCTGGGCGTAGAGATGGCGATCCACGTCGATCGAGACGTTGATTTCTTCCATGATCGCGTCGGGGCCTTCGCCGAACCGGCCGCCCCACATCTTGTTGCTCATGTTGTTTCTCAATGCCGCGCCACTCAGTTGATGCCTGCCGGACGATCGAACCAGTTCGCTCCAGCCATCTAAATCCGAAGCCTGCATACCCGCATCTTATACAGGATGACAAACGATATGACTGAAACCACGCCGCCTTCCCGCCGCACCCAAAGCAGGCTTCCCGTAGGCCCGCTGGTCGCGGTCGCCGTCGTCGCCGTCGTCACGGCCACGCTTCTGGGAGCCGGGCACCTGAGATACGCGAGGTCCGCGGCGAGCGCCGGCATGCCCTGCAGTCCGGCCGTGGAACTGTCCAGGAAACTCGCCCCACGCGCCATCGGCGAAGTGGCCGCCCTGACGATGGCGTCGAAGCCGCGTCAGATGCCGGACCTGGCCTTCATGGACGGCGACGGTCAGCCCAAGAAGCTTTCGGACTGGAAGGGGAAAACCGTTCTCCTGAACCTGTGGGCGACCTGGTGCGTGCCCTGCCGCAAAGAGATGCCCGCGCTGGACAAGCTCGAAGGCAAGCTCGGCAGCGACAAATTCGCTGTCGTCGCTGTCAACATCGACACGCGGGACGCCGACAAGCCGAAGGCCTTTCTGAGAGACGCCAACCTGACGCGTCTCGGCAATTTCCACGACGAGAAAGCAGAAGTGTTTCAACAGCTTAAAGGGGTTGGCCTGGCCGTAGGCATGCCGACTTCGGTGCTGATCGACGGCAAGGGATGCGAGATCGGCAACATGTCAGGACCGGCGGAATGGGACAGCCCCGACGCGATCGACCTGATCCAGGCCTCGTTGGCGCAGTAAGCGCAGCGATGCGTTGAAGGCGGCCTAAACTGAAATGTCGAGTTTGCTTCCGATGCCCGGCGCGTTGTTCGCCGCCGGGCCGGTCTGCGGCGGGGCAAGCAACTGAAGCACCTGCGCCTGGGCGGCGAGGTTCATTTTCAGTGCGCGGGTCGCGATCTGCGATTGCGTGTGCGCCGTCATCATCCCGGCAGCGGCCGCAACCAGACTCATGTCCATGCCGGAAACTCCACGGCACGTTTTTAACGGGCTATGCGTTAACGAAGGCTGGAGCGGATCAGCGCGTCGGAACCGGCTTCTCGCCGCGGTAGTCGTAAAAGCCGCGCTGACTCTTGCGGCCGAGCCATCCGGCCTCGACGTATTTCACCAATAGCGGACAGGGCCGATACTTGGAGTCGGCCAGTCCCTCGTGCAGCACCTGCATGATCGACAGGCAGGTATCGAGGCCGATGAAATCGGCGAGTTCGAGCGGTCCCATCGGATGGTGGGCGCCCAGCCTCATGGCGGCGTCGATCGCCTCGACATTGCCGACGCCTTCGTACAGCGTGTAGATCGCCTCGTTGATCATCGGCAGCAGGATGCGGTTGACGATGAAGGCGGGGAAATCCTCGGATACGGCGATCTGCTTGCCGAGCCTGCCGACAAACGCCTTGGCCGCATCGAAAGTCGCATCGTCGGTCGCGATGCCGCGGATCAACTCCACCAGTTCCATCAGCGGCACCGGATTCATGAAGTGAATGCCGATGAATCTCTCCGGACGGTCGGTGGACGAAGCAAGCCGCGTAATCGAGATCGACGAGGTGTTCGAGGCAATGATGGCCTCGGGCTTCAGCACTGCGCACAAAGCATGAAAAATCTTGCGCTTGACCTCCTCCTTTTCGACGGCGGTCTCGATCACCAGATCGCAATCGGCCAACCCGTCGAGGGATTCAGCTTGTCCGATATGCGCGAGCGCCTTGTCGCGAGCATCCTCGGTGATGATCTTCTTCGACACCTGACGCGACAGGTTGCTGTTGATGATGGCCATGGCCGACTTCAACTGATCGGAGGACAGATCGTTGAGAACCACGTCGAACCCGGCGAGAGCCGCCACGTGCGCAATGCCGTTGCCCATCTGCCCCGAACCGATCACGCCGACTTTTCTGATCATTGCCGCCATCTTGCCATCTCACCGGGTCCTGAACCGCGCAGACTTCAGCTCCACCCATTCTTGCACAAACACCCGCCGAAGTCCGTTGCCGGCGAGCATCCTTTAGAATCATCGTCAGCGGCCGAGCTTGCCCAGTTGTTCGGTGAGTTCGGGGACCGCTTCATACAAGTCGGCCACCAGGCCGTAATCCGCAACCTGGAAAATCGGAGCATCCGCATCCTTGTTGATCGCGACGATCACCTTGGAGTCCTTCATACCGGCGAGATGCTGGATCGCTCCGGAAATTCCGATGGCGATGTAGAGCTCCGGCGCCACGACCTTGCCGGTCTGCCCGACCTGCCAATCGTTCGGCGCGAAGCCTGAATCCACCGCCGCGCGCGACGCGCCGACGCCGGCGCCGAGCTTGTCCGCCAGCGGCTCGATATATTTGGTGAAGTTGGCGCTGCTTCGCATACCTCTGCCACCGGAGACGATGATCCGGGCGGACGCCAGTTCCGGGCGATTGTTCCTGGCCACCCGCTCGCCGACGAAACTCGACAGGCCCGGATCGGCGGCTGAGGCAACGGCCTCCACCGGAGCATTGCCGCCCTCGCCGGTCGCCGCGAAAGTCGAGCTTCGAACGGTGATGACCTTCTTGGCGTCCCTGGACTTGACCGTCTGGATCGCATTGCCGGCATAGATCGGCCGCTCGAACGTATCCGGCGCGACAACCTTGATGATTTCGGAGATCTGCATCACGTCGAGCAGCGCCGCAACGCGCGGCATCACGTTCTTGAAGCGCGACGTCGCCGGCGCGACGAACGCATCGTAGCCCGGCGCCAGCGAGCGGATCAGCGCCGCGAGCGGCTCGGCGAGATCGTGGGCGTAGGCCGGATCGTCCGCGAGCAGAACTTTCGCGACGCCATTCAGTTTCGCAGCCGCGTCGGCCGCGCCCCTGGCGTTTTCACCGGCGACGAGCACGTCGACCGGCGCGCCAAGCTGGGCGGCCGCGGTCAGCGCCTTGTTGGTCACGTCCTTCAGCGAAGCGTGGTCGTGTTCGGCAATCAGCAGCGTGGTCATCAGATTACCCCGGCTTCGTTCCTGAGCCTGGACACCAGTTCGGCGACGTCCTTGACCTTGACACCCGCCTTGCGACCGGGAGGTTCGGTTGTCCTGAGGACTTCAAGGCGCGGTGCGAGATCGACGCCGTACAGTTCGGCGGCCCTCTCCACGATCGGCTTCTTCTTCGCCTTCATGATGTTCGGAAGGCTCGCATAGCGTGGCTCGTTGAGCCGCAGGTCCGTCGTCACGATCGCCGGCGCTTTCAACCTGACCGTTTGCAGACCTCCGTCGACTTCGCGCGTTACCTTGAAATAGGCCCCGTCGACTTCAAGCTTCGACGCGAAGGTCGCCTGGGCCCATCCGAGCAGCCCCGCCAGCATCTGACCGGTCTGGTTTGAATCGTCGTCGATGGCCTGCTTGCCGAGAATGATCAGGCCCGGACCTTCCTCTTCGACAACGGCCCTGAGAATCTTGGCAACCGCCAGCGGTTCGACCGGTGCCTCGGACCTGACCAGGATGCCGCGGTCGGCCCCCATCGAGAGACCGGTGCGGATCGTTTCCGCGGCTTGAGCGGGCCCGATCGACACCAGCACGACCTCGCTCGCCTTGCCGGCTTCTTGTAGGCGCAGGGCTTCCTCGATCGCGATTTCGTCGAATGGATTCATCGACATCTTGGCTTTGGCAGTGTCGACGCCGGACCCGTCGCTTTTGACCCGGATCTGCACGTTGAAATCGACAACCCGCTTGACCGGCACCAGAATCTTCATCGACCCTCTCTCGAACCGAGTTTTGGCTGGATCAACTGGGAGTGTGAGCTTCGGCGCGGAACCTAAAGGTCCCGTTTCCGGCGGTCAACGCAGGAAGGCCAAAAATCGCAGTCCCTGTAACGTTTTCGCGCGAAGCACGTCTCGGACTTGACCAGAGGATCGATCCGCCTCGCCTCACCACAATGCGTCATCTGTTTTGACCGGGCACCCAGAGCACGTCGCGCTCGCCCTTGTCATTCATGAACCGGCTGGCCACGAACAGAAAATCCGACAACCGGTTCATGTAGTGGATCGCAGCATCGTTGACCGGCTCGCCCGGTTGCGACGCGAGTTCCACCATCATGCGTTCCGCGCGGCGGCAGATGGTCCGCGCCAGATGCAGATATGCCGCCGCAGGCGTCCCTCCCGGCAGCACGAACGATGTCAGCTCAGAAAGCCCGGTGTTGAGACTGTCGATATCGTTCTCCAGGCGCACCACCTGGCTGGACAGCATGCGCAGCCGTTCGGCTTTGCCCTCGCGCTGGGGCACCGCAAGGTCGGCGCCCAGATCGAAGAGATCGTTCTGGACGCGACCCAGCATCCGGTCCAGATCGGGGGCGCCGGAAAGATGAAGCCGGACCACGCCGATCGCAGCGTTGGTTTCATCGACGGTTCCGTATGCGCCGACACGGAGATCGTATTTCGGGCGGCGCTCACCGGTGCCGAGCGCGGTGGTGCCGTCGTCGCCGGTACGCGTGTAGATGCGATTGAGAACGACCATCGGTCCTGCCCTGCCGGGCCATCAATCCGTCACTGTCCCATCATCCAGATGGTCACCATGGTGATGACGATCGCAACGAACTGCAGGAAAACCCGCATTCGCATCAGTTTCTGCGAGCGGTTGGGACTGCCGCCGCGCATCATATTGATCAAGCCCATCAGCAATACCGCGGCGACCGAGGCCACCGCGATCGGAATCAAAACCATGCTCAGAAATACCGTCATGCCACATACATAACACCGCAGCCGCGGCGGCGCCATGACCTCGCGAAGAGATTCGATCCTGCGCAACGATCTGGATTTTTATGTATTGATATCAGATAGTAAACGGTGGCGACGAAGCCGCCATCCGGTCCTGGCCAGGGTGAAATGTGAGACAAATCCGCTACGTCTACAGGATCGGAACGGACGCCTTCTACACGTTCCTTGCCGACGATGGCTGGGCGATCGCAAGCCATATCGCGCTGTCCGCGCTGATGGCGCTCTTTCCGTTTCTGATCGTCCTGACGTCGCTGGCGGGCTTCTTGGGGTCAAAGGGGCTTGCCGACCAGGCGGCGGAGCTGATGCTCCAGATCTGGCCGGCTCAGGTCGCCAATGCATTGTCCGGCGAAATCCATGACGTGCTGACGACGACGCGCGGCGACGCGTTGACGGTCGGCGCCGTGCTCGCGGTCTATTTCGCGTCGAACGGCGTCGAAAGCCTGAGAGTGGCGCTCAACCGCGCCTATGCGGTGATCGAGCAGCGCCGCTGGTACTGGCTGCGGCTGGAATCGATCGGCTATACGCTGGTGGCCGCCGTGACCACCCTTGCGATGGCGTTCCTGATCGTTCTCGGCCCACTGATCATCGCCACCGCGAAACGCTACGTCCCGCTGATCGTCGAATCGAACGAGACCCTGCTCAACATTGCCCGCTACGGCGTCACCATGCTTGCGATGTTCATCGCGCTCGTGATCCTGCACGCGTGGCTGCCGGCGGGCCGACGATCCTTCCTTCAGATCATCCCCGGCATCATCTTCACCATGTTGGCGTCGCTGGTCTCGGGCGTCGGCTTCGGCCTTTACCTTGCGCGCTTCGCCAACAACTATGTCACAATGTATGCCGGCCTGGCTTCGGTCGTCATAGCGCTGGTGTTTCTCTACTTCATCGCCGCGATCTTCGTATTCGGAGGCGAATTGAACGCGGCAATTATCAAGTCACGGCTGCCGCGCGGCGTTTCGCTTCAAGCAGCGCAGTCGCTAGAGCCCGCGGAGAAACCGGTTTGACAAGAAACGCGTCGCCGCCGGCCGCTCGCGATGCCGCCTCGTCATCGCTTCTGCCCGACAAGCCGATGATCGCGACGCGCCCGGGCGGCGCATCAAGGGCCCGGATGCGCCTGATCGACTCGATCCCGCTGATGCCGGGCAGCACCATATCCATCAGCACCGCATCGAAGCCGCCTTGCGCGATGCGCCCGACGGCATCCTCCCCTCGCCCCACGAATTCGGCCTGATGTCCAAGCTCGGTGAGAATCGCGTTGAGCACGACGCGACCGAAAGGATTGTCCTCGACGCTGAGAACCCGCAGTCCATCCGAAAGAACCGATGGCGCATCGGCGTCGCCGGCGGACGGGATCGTCACCGGTCCCTCCGCCGGCGTCAGCAGCACCGTGAACGTGAACGTGGTGCCGCCGCCGCGCCGTTGCGTTACTGTTACGTCCCCGCCCATCGCGC
>NZ_MKRN01000100.1 GCF_001896955.1 Nitrobacter sp. 62-13
CTCGTTCGACATCATCAACAAGCTGATGACCAAGCGGGAAATCTCCGGCGTGATCGATCAGGTCTATCGCCACTGCGGTCAGAAGGAGACCGTGATCTTCTGCGACCGGATCATGGCGCTCGGCTTCTACAACGCGTTCAAGGCCGGCATCTCGTTCGGCAAGGACGACATGGTCGTTCCGCACGGGAAGTGGAAGATCGTCGACACCACGCGCACGCTGGCGAAGGACTTCGAGCAGCAGTACAACGATGGCCTGATCACCCATGGCGAGAAGTACAACAAGGTCGTCGACGCCTGGTCGAAGGCGACGGAAGAAATCGCCAAGGAGATGATGAAGGAGATTTCGTCGGTCAAGAAAAGCTCCAAGGGCGTCGAGGCGCAGATCAACTCGATCTACATGATGGCGCATTCGGGCGCGCGCGGTTCGCCGGCCCAGATGCGCCAGCTCGCCGGCATGCGCGGCCTGATGGCCAAGCCGTCGGGCGAGATCATCGAGACGCCGATCATCTCGAACTTCAAGGAAGGGCTGTCGGTTCTCGAATACTTCAACTCGACCCACGGCGCCCGCAAGGGTCTCGCTGACACCGCGTTGAAGACCGCGAACTCGGGCTACCTGACGCGCCGTCTGGTCGACGTCGCGCAGGACTGCATCATCACGCAGGACGACTGCGGCACCAAGCTCGGCATCAAGATGCGCGCCATCGTCGACGCCGGCACGGTGGTGGCGTCGCTCGGGTCGCGCATCCTGGGACGCACGGCGTGCGAGGACATTCGCGATCCCGCGAGCAACAAGGTGCTGGTCAAGCGCAACACCTTGATGGAGGAAAGCCATGTCGACCAGATCTCAAAGGCCGGCATCCAGGAGGTCAAGATCCGCTCGGCGCTGACCTGCGAACTGGTCAACGGCATCTGCGGCAAGTGCTACGGCCGCGATCTGGCCCGCGGCACTCCGGTCAATCACGGCGAGGCGGTCGGCGTCATCGCGGCGCAGTCGATCGGCGAGCCCGGCACGCAGCTCACGATGCGCACGTTCCACATCGGCGGCGCGGCGCAGATCAACGAGCAGTCGGTGATCGAGTCGAACTTCGACGGCAAGATCACGATCAGGAACAGGGCGATCGCAAGAAACGGCGAAGGCCATCTGGTCGCGATGGTGCGCAACATGGTTGTCGCGGTCGTCGACGCGGACGGCACGGAGCGTGCGACGCACCGCATCCAGTACGGCGCGCGCATGCATGTCGACGAGGGCGATCAGGTCAAGCGCGGCCAGCGGATCGCCGAGTGGGATCCCTACACCCGGCCGGTTCTGACCGAGGTGGAGGGCACCATCGGATTCGAAGACCTGATCGAAGGTCAGTCGATCTCCGAAACGCTCGACGAATCCACCGGTATCGCCAAGCGCATCGTCATCGACTGGCGCGGCACGCGCGGCGGAGCGGATCTGCGCCCGGCCATCGTGATCAAGGGCAAGGACGGCAAGGTGCTGAAGCTCGCACGTGGCGGCGATGCCCGCTACATGCTGTCGGTCGACGCCATTCTGTCGGTCGACGTCGGAGCCAAGGTGAAGCCGGGCGACATTCTTGCGCGTATCTCGACCGAGAGCGCCAAGACCCGCGACATCACCGGCGGTCTGCCGCGGGTGGCCGAACTGTTCGAGGCCCGCAGGCCGAAGGACGCGGCCATCATCGCTGAAATCGCCGGCACCATCCGATTCGGCCGCGACTACAAGAACAAGCGCCGCATCTCCATCGAACCGGTCGACAAGGAAGAGGAGGCTCGCGAGTACCTCATTCCGAAGGGCAAGCACATCCATCTGCAGGATGGCGACATCGTCGAGAAGGGTGACTTCATCGTCGAGGGCAATCCGGCGCCGCACGACATCCTGGCGATCAAGGGCATCGAGGAGCTCGCTGCCTATCTGGTCAACGAAATCCAGGAAGTCTACCGGTTGCAGGGCGTGCTCATCAACGACAAGCACATCGAGGTGATTGTCCGTCAGATGCTCCAGAAGGTCGAGATTACCGATCAGGGCGAGACCGACATGATCTCGGGCGAGCAGATCGACAAGATCGAGTTCGACCGGCTCAACGCCAAGGCGAGGGAAGAGGGCAAGAAGGTCGCGACGGGATCGCCCGTCCTTCTCGGCATCACCAAGGCGAGCCTGCAGACCCGCTCGTTCTTCTCGGCGGCGTCGTTCCAGGAGACCACCCGCGTGCTCACCGAAGCCGCCGTCAACGGCAAGGTGGACCCACTCGAAGGCCTCAAGGAAAACGTCATCGTCGGCCGGCTGATCCCGGCAGGCACCGGCGCCTCGATGGCCAAGATTCGCGAGGTCGCGGTCAAGCGCGACAAGCTGATTCTCGACGAGCGCGAGAAGCAGGCCGCGATCGTGCCGTCCGCTCCGGAAGCCGAACCGCTGGCGCTTCCACCGGTGGAGTAGGAATCACCTGATCTCACGCAAAAAAGGCCGGCGTTCGCCGGCCTTTTTTTATCGCGCGGGTCCGGCGTGCTTTTTTCGTCGAGGATCGGTTTGTTCATCTTCCCTTCATGTGGAAAGGGCTTTTTCTAAGTTGGCCACCAGACTCACGAATCGAATACGGCGGCAGGTAAAAATGAGGGGCGGGGAAGCCGACGCTTTCTCTTCCATTGGCTGAACGTCGCTGGCCGCGTAGCCAGAGAAAGGCCGGGTCCGGGCTGCGAAAGCGCCAGGCGCGGATGTCGAAAGAAGAATATGCTTGATCTCGCAATTGTCGGTGGCGGCCCTGGCGGGCTGATGAGTGCCTGGCACCTCAGGAAAAAGCTCGGAGAACTGTGTCGCGTCACCATCTTTGAGGCTTCCGACCGCCTCGGCGGCAAGCTGCTGACCCGCAAGTTCGAGACCGCGCCGGCGATGTACGAGGCGGGAGTTGCCGAAATCTACGACTACTCCATGACCGGACCGGATCCGCTGCGCGAACTGATCCAGCATTTCGGATTGCAGACGATTCCGATGGATGCGGGGCAGGTTCAATTCGACGGCGAACTGCTCGACGACGTCCCCGGCATGCGCCGCAAATACGGCGCACGAACCGCCGATGCCATCGAGGCCTTCCGCAAGCGCTGCACCGAGATGATGTCGCCGATCGCATATTATGAAGGCGCGCGCGACAATGAGCATCCCTGGGCGTTCATGACGGCCGAGGAACTGCTCGACAAGGAGGTCGCCGACCCGGTCGCCAGGCGCTTCTTCAAGGTGATGGCGCGCTCCGATATCGCCACCGAGAGCCACAACACCAACGGGCTGAATGCGCTCAAGAACTTCGTAATGGATGTGGACGGCTATATCGGGCTGTATTCGATCCAGAACGGCAACGAGCAGTTGATCGATTGCCTGAGGTCGGAGGTCGATGCGGACATCCAGCTCAATCACCGCGTCCTCAAGGTCGGAAAGACGCCGGGCGGCCGCTATCAGCTCAATATGATGAACGGCAAGGGACCGGAGACCCGCGACTTCGATCTCGTCATCATGTGTCTGCCCCATAGCTGGCTCGCGACGGTCGGATGGGACGGCGAGCAGTTGCGCAAGTCGATGGTCAAGCACGTCGCCTACTTCGACCGGCCGGCGCACTACCTGCGCGTGTCGGTGCTGTTCGACGAACCGTTCTGGGGCGAGAAGATTTCGGGCGCGTGGTTCATGTCCGAAGCCTTTGGCGGCTGCTGTGTTTACAACGAAGGCGCGCGGCACAATGTCGGCCGTCACGGCGTGCTGAACTGGCTGATCGCCGGCTCCGACGCGCTGGCGTTCGCGAACCTCAGCGACAAGGAACTGACCGAGACGGCGCTGAAGTCGCTGCCGGCCTCGCTCGGCAACGCGCGCGCGCATTTTCTCGAAGGTAAAGTCCATCGCTGGATGTCGTCGGTCAACGCGATTCCCGGCGGCCTTCCCGCGCGCGACGTGATGACCAACCATCGGCCCGAGCCGAAGGATCATCCGGGGCTGGTTCTGGTCGGCGACTACCTGTTCGATTCGACGCTCAACGGCCTTTTGGATTCATCGGATGCGGCGACCGATATCGTGGTCAGCGAGATGATGAAACTCCGCCGCGCCCGCGGCGGGAAGGGCGTCAACGCCTTCGACCGGATCAACCGAGATTACTTCGAGAACTATCGCGGCCTCGGCCTTTATCGCGAGGTCTGGCGGCAGTTCAGCGATCCGGACTTCCTGATCGACCTGATCCGTATCGCCTGGAACAGGACGACAACCGACTACAAGCTGCTGGTGGCGGGATCGGCGAGCGGTGAATTGGTTGGCGCGTTGCGCGCCCGCGGCATCGACGCCTGGGGCATCGAGAACAACCGCGCCATTCATGCGATGACGCCGGCGGCGCTACGGACGTTCAACCGGCTTGGTTCGATCGTCGACATGCCGTTCGAGGATGGACAGTTCGATTTCGTCTATGAAACGAGCCTGTGCCATGTTCCGGAATCCCGGACGTCGCGGGCGGTTCGCGAACTGAATCGCGTCGTCGGGACTGGCTTGATTTTCGGCTCCGTCACCTCCGACATGAAGCCGGCCCTGATCGACCGTTACGATCTGCTGCGAGGCGTGAAGAAGCTCGGTACCTGGTGGGAATGGTCGGAGATCTTTTTCAACAACGGCTTCGATCTTGCCATGAACCGCGACGACCGCACCGATGAGTTGTGGGCTGCGGCCCTTGCCGCCGGCAAGGGACCGGACCAGTGGTACGCGGATTCCGAAAGCCTGCGTTATTGCCTGTTCGACAAGGTCGAGGACGCTTAAGTCCTCATCGGACGACCCCCGGAGCCTGCACCCGGTTTCAGTCGTGGGGTGTCTCGGGTCGGTCAAAGGACCTTCGTTTTCATACGACGGCCGGACTGGCCGTCCGCAACGGTAAAACCCGATCGTGCCCAAGGTGCCGCCGCTCGACGCTCCGCCCGCTCCCGATGATGCGGCACGGGTCCTGCCGACGAACCCGCACGCCGGGACCGGGCCGGCGCCGGTCTCGCCGCCGGGCAAGCCTGTTGCGGGGCCTCATGCCTCTGTCGACGATGACGAAGACGACGACGACGGGGATGAAAGCGAGAACGACCAGCTCGACCTCGACGATGACGAGGATCTCGTTGTTTATACCGCGCGTGAGGCCGCCGGTGCGCTGGCGACGATCTATGCGTTTATCCGGCCCTCGCTCCGGAACTACCGGAAGGCATTGACGTTCGTCGGCTTCGGCCTGCTGGTCGAGACGCTGTTCAACGTCATCATGCCGCTTAGTCTCAAGTTTCTGATCGACGATGCGCTCGGCGAAGAGGATTTCGTCGTTCTGATACGCATCCTGTCGGTGCTCGCAGTCGCCGGCATCGTCACCTCACTGATCTCGATCTGGTACGAACGATGGGACGCGTGGCTGTCGTCGTCGATTGTCTCGGAGGTGCGGCAGCGGCTGTTCGATCACGTGCAGGATCTGCCGTCGGCATTTTTTGCGCGCGTCCGGCGTGGTGAAATCCTGTCGCGCTTTTCCGTCGATCTCTCGGCGTTTGAAGGTGCGACGAAGGCGCTCGCCAACACGGCCCTGCTTCCGGCGATGGAGCTGGTGGCAGGCATCGTTCTGATGTTGTTCTTGAGCTGGCCCCTGGCGGTGGTGGCGTTGCTGATCTTTCCGATCACACTGATCGGCCCGCGCATCCTCACGCCGAAGGCGGTGCAGGCCAACTATGAGCAGAAGGTCAACGAGTCGGCGATCCTCGGCGTGGTTCAGGAAAACATCGCCGCGCAGGCTTTGGTCAAGGCCTTCAGTCTGCAGCGTCGGGCCCGCGGCTGGTTCACCGTCCGCAATGAGGAGACCAGAAAGAAGATCGCATCCTCCACGTTCCTGTCGAGCATGGTCGAGCGGTCGGTCACGATCGCCGTGCTGCTGCTGCACCTCGTCGTCCTCGGCATCGGCGCCTATCTCGCGACCAGCGGGCAGATCACGATCGGAACGTTCGTGACGTTCGAAAGCGCGTTCTGGGAAATCTCGTACAATATCGCCCATCTGATGTCTTATGTGCCGGTCTCGGTTCAGGCCGCGGCGGCCGTGCGCCACATGCAGGAACTGCTCGACGAACCGACGCGCGGCGTCGACCGTCCCGGCGCCCCTGACCTGCCGCGCATCACCCATGACATCACCTTCGATCGCGTGACGTTCCGATACGAGGGCGCCGAGACACCGGTCCTCGACAATCTCACTCTCAGGCTCGATGTCGGAAAGCGCATCGCGATTGTCGGGCCGAGCGGTTCAGGCAAGAGCACGCTGCTCAATCTGATCCTGCGCCTTTATGTGCCGGATGAAGGCCGTGTCACCATCGACGGCGTCGATATAAGGAAGGTGACGCGCGAGTCGCTGCGATCAAGCATGGCGATCGTGTTTCAGGAGAACATGCTGTTCAACACGTCGATCCGCGAAAACATCCGTCTCGGCAAGGAGGACGCGAGCGACGCGGAGGTCGAGGCTGCGGCAAAAAAGGCTGAGATTCATCGATTCATCATGAGCCTGCCCCAACGCTACGAGACCGTCGTCGGCGAGCGGGGCGATACGCTGTCAGGCGGCCAGCGCCAGCGCATCGCGATTGCGCGCGCGATCGTTCGCGATCCCTCGATTTTGCTGCTTGATGAGGCGACGTCCGCACTCGACCAGACCACCGAAGCCGCGATCAACCGCACGCTTCTCAGGGTGGCCAAGGGACGCACCATGATCTTTTCGACCCATCGCCTGACATCGGTTGTCGATATGGACGAGATCATCGTCGTCAGCGGCGGCCGGGCCGTCGAGCGGGGCTCACATTCCGAGCTGATGAAAAGCCACGGCCTCTACCGCAAGCTCTGGGACGACCAGGGTCACGGGCATGACGACGACGATAGCGACGACGAGTAGGCGTTTCTGCCTATGCGAATTATGCGATCGAAGTGAGAAAATATTAATACCAAGTTTAACCAATTTGCCCGTTTCGTCGCGGCCCTGTTCGTTTCGCGCTTGCGGGATGATATATTTTGTTTCGCGGATGCAATGGCCGAGCACCGGTTTTAAGACTGAAGGTGCAGGTTCGTCCGCTCCAGTCGCGCAAGGCGCGGACGTAAAGAAGGATCGCGCGGAAGCGCGGGAACCGAGCGCATGATCGATGCAGAGAAAAAAAGGCAGAGCCGCAAGTCGGTCCGGCAATCCGCGTGGATCATCCTCGACGGCGGCTTCGCCAGACGACCATGTTTCGTCATCGACCTGTCGACGACGGGCGCCAAGATCGCCGTGGACGACGCCAGCGCGGCGTCGGCCGGTTTTCAACTGACCTTCTCGCGCGACGCAAGAACCGGCCGTCGATGCCAGGCTGTCTGGCGGAACGGAACGACACTGGGCGTCAGGTTCATCGCCTAGCAGGCTG
>NZ_MKRN01000101.1 GCF_001896955.1 Nitrobacter sp. 62-13
CGATCCACACCATGTCGCCGGGCTTGAACTCGTTGTTCTCGTCATGCGCGTGATAGTTTTTCGAGCGGCGAATGGTCTTCTTGTAGATCGGATGGGTAAAGCGGCGATCGACGCGCACCACAACCGTCTTGGCTTGCTTGTCGCTGACGACCACGCCCTGCAGCGTACGTTTCGGCATCTATAAGCCCCTTATTTCTTCGCGTCGCGCTTTTGCGCGGCGATGGTCTTGATCCGTGCGATATCGCGGCGCGCTTCCCGCATTCGCGAGGTGTTCTCCAACTGCCCGGTGGCGCGCTGGAAGCGCAGATTGAACCGCTCCTTCTTCAGGCTGGCGATGGCGTCGTCCATCTGGTCGGGGGTCATCGCGCGAATGTCGGCGGTCTTCATTGCGGCCATGTCGGTTACTCCGCGATGCGCGCGACGAAGCGCGTCTTGATCGGCAGCTTTGCGGCGGCCAGCGTCAGCGCTTCCTTCGCGGTCTGCGCGGCCACGCCGTCGATCTCGAAAAGGACCCGGCCCGGCTTGACCCGCACCACCCACAATTCCGGTGCGCCCTTGCCCGAGCCCATGCGAACCTCGGCCGGCTTCTTCGAGACGGGCACATCCGGAAACACGCGAATCCAGACGCGGCCGGCGCGCTTCATATGACGCGTCAGCGCGCGCCGCGCGGCTTCGATCTGACGCGCCGTGATGCGCTCGGGCGCCATCGCCTTCAGGCCGAACTGGCCGAACGCCAGCGTCGCGCCCGATGACGCGGTGCCGTGGATGCGGCCCTTGTGCGCCTTCCGGAACTTGGTCTTCTTGGGTTGCATCATGGCTTACGCCCTCAAACCTTCTGTCTATTGCGCATGATCCGCTCCGAAAACCGGTGAACCACTTTTCGGGATCATGCTGTCGTTCAAGCCGCGTCGCGGCGCGGACGGTTGTCGTCGCCGGCCAGCCGCTTGTCCTGGGCCATCGGATCGTGCTCGAGGATCTCGCCCTTGAAGATCCAGACCTTGACGCCGCAGGTGCCGAACGTCGTGAACGCCGTGGCGACGCCGTAATCGACGTCGGCGCGCAGCGTGTGCAGCGGCACGCGGCCTTCGCGATACCACTCCATGCGGGCGATTTCGGCGCCGCCCAGACGGCCCGAACAGTTGATGCGGATGCCTTCGGCGCCGAGACGCATCGCCGACTGCACGGCGCGTTTCATCGCGCGGCGGAACGCGACGCGGCGTTCGAGCTGTTGCGCGATCGATTCGGCGACCAGCGTGGCGTCAAGCTCCGGCTTGCGAATTTCGACGATGTTGATGACGACGTCCGACGAGGTGATGTCGGCGACCCTCTTGCGGAGCTTGTCGATATCGGCGCCCTTCTTGCCGATCACGACGCCGGGACGCGCCGAATGGATCGTCACGCGGCACTTCTTGTGCGGACGCTCGATCACGATGCGCGCCACCGCCGCCTGCTTGAGCTCCTTGTGCAGAAGCTCGCGGATCTTGACGTCCTCGTGCAGCAGCTTGCCGTACTCGCTTTTGCCGGCATACCAACGGGAATCCCAGGTCCGGTTGATGCCCAGACGCAGCCCGATTGGATTGATCTTTTGACCCATCGTTTTCTCCTGCG
>NZ_MKRN01000102.1 GCF_001896955.1 Nitrobacter sp. 62-13
CGCCGCCGCGTAATCGCGATCCTTCCGCAACAGGTAGCCGTAGTCCTTGATGACTGTGCCGCAACCCGACGTCGTCACCACGATGGCATCGAGGCCGCCGCGTTCCGCCTCGGCGAGCCAGGCCGTGATGTTTGCCCGCGCCCGCGCCAGCGCATCCCGGTCGTCGCCCATGTGATGGGTCAGCGCGCCGCAACACTGCTCGTCCGCAACCAGCACCACCTCGACGCCGTGACGGGTCAACAGGCTGATCGCCGCCTCGTTGATGCGCGGCGCCAGCACCTGCTGGGCGCAGCCCTGCAGCAGCGCGACGCGACCGCGCCTCAAACCCTTCGCCGGGAACACACTGCCGGCGGCCGCTCCGGAAGCCGGCAGCGACGCCGGCGCGAGCGCCAGCATCGCCTTGATTCTGCGCAGGAACGTCGGCGTCGTCGTGCCGGCTTTCGAGCCCGGCAGCAGCGCCGCGAAAGGCCGGCCGAAGCGCGCCAGGATCATGCTGGCCCGAAACAGTTTCGGCCGCGGCAGCACATAGGCCAGAACCATTCGAAGCAGCCGTTCGGGAAGCGGACGTTCGTACTCCTTCGCGATCCTGACCCGCGCCTGGTCGACCAGATGCATGTAGTTGACGCCCGAGGGACAGGTCGTCATGCAAGCTAGGCACGACAGGCAGCGGTCGATGTGCTTCACGACCTCCGCGGTCGGCCGCTCGTTGTTTTCGAGCATCTGCTTGATCAGGTAAATCCGGCCGCGCGGACTGTCGAGCTCGTCGCCGAGCAGCACATAGGTCGGGCACGTCGCCGTGCAGAACCCGCAATGCACGCACTTGCGAAGGATCTTATCGGCCTCGGCGATATCCGGATCGGCCAGTTGCGCGGGCGTGAATTCGGTTTTCATGAGATCGGGGTCCGGGTCAGCCTGCCGCGATTGAGAATGCTTTTCGGATCGAAGCTCTGCCGTACCCGCTCGGACAATGCGGCAACGCCCTTCGCCTGCGGATGAAACACGTCGACCGCGCGCCGCGTTCCCTCGTCGGCCCGCAGCAGGGTCGCATGGCCGCCGATCGCGGCCAGCCGCCGCCGCAGCGGCGCGGCGTGCGCATCGACCGACGGCGGCAGCGCCGCCCAGATCAATCCGCCGCCCCAGTCGTAAATCACCTCGCCGCCGGTCTCGCGCGCCAGGGCCTGACCGAACGCACCGCCTCGCGCCGGCGGACAGACGATCCGCCACACCGGCCACGCGCCGAACGCGCCGCCGGCCGCGAACGGCATGACGTCGCGGATATCGCGCCACAGAGCAGCTGACTGCGCGCCTTCGACGAGTTCGGCCGTTCCGAACGAGGCAAGGTCGGCTGCGAGCGCCGACGCGCGGTGAGCGACCGAGGCGGCGATGCCTTCCAGCCGCAACAGCGTTGCGGCGTTTGCTGCGAGACCGGCCAGCGTGCCCCGGCCGGCCTTGAGCGTCGAATGCGGCACATGCGCCGCCCCCGAGACGTCGTATGGCGAACCGAGCGCCGCCGTCATCGCCCGGTTGGCGGCGACGTCGTCGAGCCCGCGCAGCACCAGCGTGCGTTCCGTCTCGGCTTTCGGCATCACCTTGAGCGTCACCTCGGTCATGACCGCAAGCGTGCCCCACGATCCCGCCAGCAGCTTGCAGAGATCGTAGCCGGTGACGTTCTTCACCACCCGGCCCCCGGCCTTGAAACTGTCGCCGAAGCCGGACACCGCATGAACGCCGAGCAGATGATCGCGCACGCCGCCGGCCTTGATGCGGCGCGGGCCGGCGAGCCCCGCCGCGATCATGCCGCCGATGGTGCCGCGGCCGGAGCGGACGTCGAGCAACGCGGCGGTGTCCATCGGCTCGAACGCGAACTGCTGATTCCTTGAATCGATCAGCGGCAGCACGTCATCCAGCGCGGCACCCGCCTGTACGGTGATGATGAGTTCGTTGGGCTCGTAGGACGTCACCGCATTCAGCGCCGAGACATCCAGTACCGCATTGGTCGCCATCGCATGGCCGATCGGCCGCTTCGAACCGTGACCGACGATCTCGAGCGGCTGTTCGTCGGCGATCGCGGCGCGCACGGCGGCTTCGACATCGGCGGCGTCGCGTATGTGCAGAACGGTCACGACCACCCGCAGACTGATGTATTCCCTCCCCCCTTGTGGGGGAGGACTAGGGAGGGGGGTAAGCAACGAAACCTGGAGCCGGGGTTACCCCCCTCTCCACCTCTCCCCCAGCGCATGTCGGGCCAGCCCGATATGCGCCATCCATGATTCAGATCGCGCAAGCGCGATCTGTTGGGGGGAGAGAGCAATTCGTGCCCAAACGCAATGCCGACTTTTCTCATCTATCTTCTATCTTCAACCACCGCACTCAAAACCTCGGCAAATCCGGAAACGCCAGCTTGCCGCCGTGCACATGGACGCGGCCGAGTTCGGCGCAGCGGTGCAGCGTCGGAAAGACCTTGCCCGGATTGAGCAGTCCCTGCGGGTCGAACGCGCATTTCAGCCGCTGCTGCTGGTTAAGATCGACCTCGCTGAACATATGCGGCATCAAGTCTCGCTTCTCGATGCCGACGCCGTGTTCGCCGGTCAGAACGCCGCCGAGTTCGACACAGCAGCGCAGGATCTCCGCACCGAACGCCTCCGCCTTGTCCATCTCTCCCGGCTTGTTGGCATCGTAAAGGATGAGCGGGTGAAGATTGCCGTCTCCCGCATGGAATACGTTGGCGACCCCAAGGCCGTATTTCTCGCTGAGTTCGCGAATGCGCGTCAGCGCCCGCGGCAGCGCGCCGCGCGGAATGGTGCCGTCCATGCACAGATAGTCCGGCGAGATGCGGCCGACCGCCGGAAACGCCGCCTTGCGTCCGGCCCAGAACAGGTCGCGTTCGGCTGACGAACCGGAGATCCGGCAGACAGTCGAACCGCAACCCAGCGCGATGGCCTCGACCCGCCTGATCAGTTCGTCGACCTCGATTGAAGAACCGTCAAGCTCGATGATCAGCAGCGCCTCGACGTCGAGCGGATAGCCGGCGTGAACGAAGGCTTCCGCGGCATGGATCGCGGGCTTGTCCATCATCTCCATGCCGCCGGGAATGATGCCGGCGCCGATGATCTTCGCGACGCACTCGCCGGCCGCCTCGACTTGCGCGAAGCCGACCATCAACGCCCGCGCGGTTTCCGGCTTTCTCAGGATACGAACCGTGACCTCGGTGACGACGCCGAGCAGCCCCTCGGAGCCGGTGATGATGCCCATCAGGTCGTAACCCGCGCTCTCCGGCGCCTTGCCGCCAATCCGCAGGACTTCGCCCGACATCAGCACCAGCTCGCAGCCGAGCACGTTGTTGGTGGTCATGCCGTATTTCAGGCAGTGAACGCCGCCGGAATTCTCCGCGATGTTGCCGCCGATCGAGCAGGCGATCTGCGATGAAGGATCGGGCGCGTAATAGAAACCCGCATGGGCCACCGCCTGGCTGATGGCGAGATTGGTGACGCCCGGTTCGGTGACGACGACGCGATTGTCGAAATCGATCTCGCGGATGCGCTTGAATTTGCCGAGTCCCAGCAGCACCGCATCCTGCAGCGGAAGCGCGCCGCCCGACAGCGAGGTGCCGGAGCCGCGCGGAACCACCTTGATGCCGTTGTCGAAGCAGTATTTCAGAATGCGCGACACCTGCTCGGTGGTTTCCGGCAACACCACGACCATGGGCGGCTGGCGATAGGCGGTCAGGGCGTCCGATTCATACGGCAGCATTTCCGCGGCGCTGGAGATCACGCCTTCGCCCGGCACGATCGCGCGCAAGTCCGCGACGATGGCGTCGCGGCGATCGAGCACCGTCTGATCCGATGCGGGCATCATGATGGCCATATGGCGGGCGCTCCGGCGTTGCGAATCTGATCGCGGGTCGCAACAAGACCCGTTGGATCAACCACATTTCTATGTCTTGTCCTACGTCTTGTGTAGGCATCGCCGGTCCCTCGTTAAACAGGATTGTTCGGATTCCGGCCGAATGCTATGGTTGCGTGATAAGGTCGCGCCGGGAGCGCGATCGGCCAAAAATATTGAATCGGCTGCCGCGCACCCGGCGGACCCGCAATACGGCCTTTTTTGCGCCTAAATCACACTCGAATCATTCTAAGATCGGTGTTATCCTTCGATTCTGCGGTTCGCATCCAAGGTTGTCGCACGACCTGCGTGCTACAGAATCCAGACACCGGCCTTTCCTCTCAGGAAAGGTAAATCCCAACCCGCTTCAGCCTGAAGCCACTAGGAACTCAGAGGTCTCCATGAAAACGTTCGCCATATCCGCATTGACCGTCCTCGGTTTCGCGCTTGCTAGCGTAGGCAGTTCGTCCGCGGCGGACGTAGAAGCCGGGAAGTCTGCCTTCAACAAGTGCATGGCCTGTCATGCCATCGGCCCGGGGGCTACGAACAAGGTCGGACCAGAACTGAACGGCCTGGACGGACGCAAGGCCGGTAGCTTGCCGGGCTATGCCTATTCGGACGCCATGAAGAATTCCGGCATTACCTGGAATCAGAAGGAGTTCGAGGAATACATCAAGAACCCCAAGGCCAAGATTCCGGGCATCAAAATGGTGTTCGCCGGCATTACCAAGCAGAGCGAACTCGACAATCTCTGGGCCTACGTCTCGCAGTTCGACAAGGACGGCAAGGTCAAGTAACGCCCTGTAGCGTTTCGAGCGAAGCATGTCCTCGGGCTTGACCTGAGGATGCATACCGGTTCGCATCACCGGTTCGTATCAAGGAAACGCGACAAAACAAGATCATGGAGCCTGGTTTCTGATTCCATCAGAAAGGCTCGATTGACTCTAGCCCGCGTGCTGCCCTGCCGGCATTCTGACCGGCAGGGCAGCCTGCACCACGAGACCGCGAGCGCGCGCATCGGTCACGCCGACCGCGCGCAAGGCCAGCAGGGTGGCGGCCTGCACCACGTCACGGAGTTTCGCCGGATCGTCGAGATGATCGGGCGCCAGCGGACCGACCAGGGATTCATGCAGCGCGCCGAGCAGCGCGGTCGCGGCCAGCGACGTATCCTGCGCCGGCAAATGCCCGGCACGCACCGCAGCGACGATGCGCGTTTCAATCTCGCCGGTGATTTCTCGACGGCTTGTCAGCCGTGTCGCAGCAACATCAACATCGACCGGCTCGGCCAGGATGCCCCAGGCCAGTTTTCCGTGCGACACCATGTGCACGGCGACGGTGGCAACAGCGGCAGCGAGCGCTGAAGACGGCCCCGGCGCTGCGTCGGCGGCGCCGCGTATCGCGGCCACTTCGTCGCGCGAAACTTCCCTGATCAATTCGGAAATCAGATCCGCCTTCGAAGGGAAATAACGATAGACCGTGCCGGCGGCGACATTGGCCCGAACCGCAACCGGCGCGATCTGCACCGCCGCCATGCCGCCGCTGCTGGCCGTATCGCGTGCCGCAGCCAGGATGGCGCTGCGACGCGCCGCGAGGCGCTTCATGACCTGCTGGGTCCGCCGATACACCATGTATGTTCATGTCCTTAGCGTCTGATTCAACCGCGTTGAACCGGACGCTAATCCATCCTTCTGATCGAGCGTGATCTTATCGGGAAAATCCGCTTTCCATCCCGGATCGAATCCGGGACGGGCTCTTTTCCGGATCATGCTCCAGCAGACACTGCCGGCACGGCAGCCAAAGAACTGAACACTCGTTCAAACCGGAAGGCAAGCGACATTCGAGCCGGCCTGTGGCGATCGACATCCGGCCGGCGTAACTTGCTCGGACGTGCAATCGCCTTTCGCGCGCCACCTCGAATGCGGCACGCTCAGTGCGATCAAGCGTCCCCGAGCATCAGAGGTGAAGCATCTTCAACACGCCAAGGCCCTGGAGGCCGACGAAGATGAGATAGAGGGCAATGACGAAATTGAGGAAGCGCGGCATCAGCAGGATCAGGATGCCTGCGACCAGTGCCACGATGGGCTGGATATGCGCTGCCGTGATGACCATGGGGAGAATCTCCACTGATGATGCGATTTGCGAATCGCGGAAAACTTTATCCGCCGCGCCGGCTCCATGATAGCGGCGGCGGTGATCTGCGAGTCCGCCTCATTTGTGGCGTTTGCCGCAAATCGCCGCAGAAATGCCAAGCTGCATGGGGGAACGTTGCCCGGCCGGATGAATTGGCATGACAACCCGACTGTGCGCCTCGCCTGCGCGCGTTCGGCACTGCAAAGGAGGAGGTCAACATGAGACACAGGGCCGTGGCAATTGCCGCGCTTGCGACCGTAATGGGCACCACGCTTGCCGCCCACGCGCAAGGCGTCACGGTCGGCGCCGCGCCGTCGACCGAGATGGTCGTCACCCAGCCGGTCGAAGTCGATCCCAATGGCCGGATTGTCGACGAGCAGCTTCCGGGGTTTCGCGAATATGTCGTCACCGAGCGCGTCCCCTCTTACACCGTTTCGCAAAGCATCGTCGTCGGCGCGGTTCTGGCGGACGAAGGCGTCACCCTTTACGACGTGCCGCAGCGTTTCGGCGCGACGCCCTATCGCTACACCGTCGTGAATGGCGAAACCATTCTGATCGAGCCGCGCACGCGCCGCATCATGCAGGTGGTCGACTGATGCGCGCCGGGCTCGCATCGCCGGCACGCATTTCGGCGCTTTCCCTTTAAACGATTCGTGTGACGACAACGGCACGATCGGAGCCGCCGCCACGCGGGTAGCCGGAGCCCCGTCCCGCCACCTCCAAGGGGCGGGGTTTCCGGTTTACAGCGAAGGGCGCGGCGGCTGCATCATCAATCCTGAACTCTGGAGAAATCGGCGACCGTGCGTGTCGCGGCGCGGATTTCGTTGAGCAGCTTCAGGCGATTCTCACGCACCTTGGGATCGTCGTCGTTGACCTTCACCTTGTCGAAGAAGGCGTCGACCGCGGGGCGCAGCTTCGCCATCGCCGCCATGGCGGCGGCGAAGTCTTCTTTGGCGACGGCGGCGCTTGCTTCAACCTTTGCGTGATCGATGGCCTTAGCGAGCGCTTTCTCTTCGTCGAGCCTGTAGAGCGAGGCGTCCGGCGCACCGTTGAACGTGCGTTTGTCCTTTTTCTCCTCGATGACGAGGATGTTCGACGCGCGCTTGATCCCGGC
>NZ_MKRN01000103.1:0-225 GCF_001896955.1 Nitrobacter sp. 62-13
TTGCTCCGCCAAGCACGAACTCACGCAGACGGGAGTGCCCGTAGCCACCCATCACGAGCAGGCTCGCCGCGCTGTCGGCAACATGCGACAGAATAATATTCGGGACATCGATATCAGCGGCAGGCGTCGTTCTCACCTCGATCTTGATATCGTGCCGGGCCAGATGCCTGCCGATCTCACTACCGCCGATAATGTTCTCGTTAGCGGTCTTCTCATTCTCGACGA
>NZ_MKRN01000103.1:505-8208 GCF_001896955.1 Nitrobacter sp. 62-13
CTGCAAGACAAGCCGCGGCTCCGCCGAAACGCCAGTACGCTTCATAGTGGCCTCGAAGCGGTCGATTGCACCGCGCGCCGCTGTTTCACTTTCTGCAAAGAGATCGGCCAGAACGCCTGGGGGGAAATTTGGAACAATATAGTTCGGAATACTGGCCGCAAAAGCAAAGGAGACTCCCGTCAGATGAGCGGCAAACATCTCGGCTGTCGAGGCAGCAAAGTCGCAAACGATATCCCGGGACGAATCGCGCTCCAGATGGAGAATGATATCCTTGATCATGCGAATCCTCCCGGCAGGCATGGTTCAACAGAGAGAATATGAGAAAGGCATCAGATCGAAATTGACCTACCTCAAGGCAAAACTCGAGGTCGCGCGGTGATGTTGGAACCCGCGAAGCTTGCGATAGCTCAATGCCGAATCAAAAACTTCTGATTTGGTCAGGCGCCACCGATCCTGATTGCGATCGGCTCTGTAAACACCCGGTTTCAAAGAAGGTTGTATCGCCAATTTTACCGAACGGTGATCCAATTGAACCACAATTGTATTGTTTCATGGGCGTGTTGTTTGAGTTTCGAACTTTGAGTTTCGAACATGGAAACGGCACCATACCATCCGACCTCTTCCAGTGACTTAGATCTACTCGACAGATACTGGCGCGCCGCCAATTATTTGTCGGTCGGACAAATCTACCTTCTCGACAATCCGCTCCTGCATGAACCTTTGCGTCCCGAACACATCAAGCCACGGCTGCTGGGACACTGGGGCACGACGCCGGGACTCAACTTCATCTACGCACATCTCAATCGCATGATCCGTGCGTTCGACCTGAACGTGATCTATATCTGCGGACCTGGCCATGGCGGCCCCGGCATGGTGGCGAACACTTACCTCGAAGGCACATATAGCGAGATCTATCCCGACATCAGTCGCGACACTGACGGCCTGCGCAAGCTGTTTCGGCAGTTTTCTTTTCCCGGCGGAATCCCAAGTCACGCGGCGCCGGAGACGCCTGGTTCGATCCACGAGGGCGGCGAGCTCGGCTATGCGCTGACGCATGCCTATGGCGCGGCATTCGACAACCCGGATCTCATCGTCGCCTGCGTGATCGGCGACGGCGAGGCCGAGACCGGACCGCTCGCCGCGTCGTGGCATTCCAACAAGTTTCTGAATCCGATGCATGATGGTGCGGTGCTGCCGATTCTGCACCTCAATGGCTACAAGATCGCGAACCCGACCGTGCTCGGCCGGATGGACGATGAAGGGATTCGGCAGCTCTTTTCAGGTTATGGCCACACGCCACTGTTTGTGGAGGGCGACGAGCCTGCGCTGATGCATCGGCAGATGGCCGACGTAATGAAGCAGGCAGTCGAGAGCATTCGCGCGATCCAGCAAGTCGCGCGCGATGGACGCAAGACGACCGATCTTCCGAAATGGCCGATGATCGTGCTCCGCAGTCCGAAGGGCTGGACCGGTCCCAAGGAAGTCGATGGCCTGAAGGTTGAAGGCTTCTGGCGGGCACATCAGATCCCGATCGCCAACCCGCGGGGAAATCCCGAGCATCTGAACCTGCTCGAGCAATGGATGCGCAGCTATCAGCCGGAACTGCTGTTCGACAAAAACGGCTGCCTGCAACCGGAATTGCAGGCACTCGCGCCGCGCCGGGACCGGCGCATGGGCGCCAATCCTCACGCCAATGGCGGATTGTTGAAACGCGAACTCAAGCTGCCGGATTTTCATGACTACGCGGTCAAGGTACCCCGACCCGGCGGTGTTGTTGCCGAAGCAACGCGGCTGATGGGACAGTTCCTTCGCGACGTCCTGCGCCTGAATGCCGGTGCACGAAACTTCCGGATCATGGGACCGGACGAAACCGCCTCAAACCGTCTCGACGCGGTGTTCGAAGCCACTGAACGGACCTGGATGGAAAGCACGGAGCCCTATGACGTTCATCTCGCTCAGGACGGTCGCGTCATGGAGGTCCTGAGCGAACATCTCTGCCAGGGCTGGCTTGAAGGATACCTGCTGAGCGGACGGCACGGCTTCTTCTCGTGCTATGAAGCCTTCATCCACATCGTGGACTCGATGTTCAATCAGCACGCCAAATGGCTGAAAGTCTCACGTGGGCTGCCGTGGCGTCGATCAATCGCCTCCCTGAATTATCTTCTGACTTCGCATGTCTGGCGGCAGGACCATAATGGTTTCAGTCACCAGGATCCGGGTTTCGTCGATCTCGTCGTCAACAAGAAGGCGGATATCGTGCGCGTCTATTTCCCGCCGGACGCCAATTCACTGCTCTGGATCACCGACCACTGTCTGCGTACCTACGATCGCATCAACGTGATCGTCGCCGGCAAGCAGCCCGCGCCGCAATGGCTGACCATGCAACACGCCGTCACGCATTGCGACGCCGGCATCGGAATCTGGACATGGGCCGGCACCGAAGTCGAAGGCACCGAACCCGACGTGGTCATGGCGTGCGCGGGTGACGTGCCGACGCTGGAGACGTTGGCTGCCGTCAATCTGCTCCGCGAGGGGCTGCCCGATCTGAAAATTCGCGTCGTCAATGTCGTCGACCTGATGACCTTGCAGCCGAAAGAGGCGCATCCGCACGGTCTCAGCGACCGCGAATTCGACGGAATGTTCACCCACGACCACCCCGTGATTTTTGCCTATCACGGCTACCCGAATCTGATCCATCGCCTGACCTACAATCGCACCAACCACGCCGGAATGCACGTTCGCGGGTTCAAGGAAGAAGGCACCACGACCACGCCATTCGACATGGTCGTTCGGAACGAGCTCGATCGTTTTCATCTGGCGATCGAAGTCATCGAGCGCGTGCCTGGCCTTGGCACGGCAGCCGCCCATGTCAAGCAACAGTTCCGCGACGCATTGATCGAACATGCGCTTTATATTCGCCAGCATGGCGAGGATATGCCGCGCATCCGCGACTGGGCTTGGCCCTATGGCGACAGGCCGGCCGCTGATAGAGCTTGACGATTGCGCGCACCGAGAGCAGAGGCGCTCTCGTCCGGCGCCATTTTAATCCCGAACTCGGTATTGAAATTTGGACTATTCGCACGCGATCGGCCGATGAACCCGAGCAACGGCCGAACTTGATCGGCTATAACCTGCCTGACCCCGGCGGGCGCTGCGCCGCAAGGTTGCGTATCGGCGAAAGCATTAAACTTTGGACAGATTGGTGCGCGCCGGCATCCCGTGTGAACTGCTCATGGGAACCTATCATGATCGTTGGGAGTTCTTGGCGCAGAGGCCAACGATGCTGACCGCATTGATCATTTCCACTCTGATGGTTTCTCACGTCGATCCGACGCCGACACGGGCCGCAGCATGTTCCGCAGGACTTGCAAAGATCGAACGCCAAATCGCCCATTTGAAGTCCGACACGCTGGAGGGGCCGACCGCCGCGCAAACGTTAGGGGCCCAGCTTCACCATCAGCCAACCCCCGCCGAGGTGAAAAGCGCTGAGCGCAAGGCAACCGACAACCTGCAGACGGCGTTGGCGCAGGCTCGCGCGGCCAATTCACGAGGTGACGCAGCGGCCTGTGACGAAGCGCTGAAGAGGGTAAAAGAATTCTACGGTGTCCAATAGCAAGCCGATCAATCCTGCACGAGGGCTACGATGACAGTGCGGCGAGGAGAGTGCGGGTCATGATCAAATTGCGCTCGCTTATCGTCATCTTCATCGCAGCCGCAAGCGCTGTTGCCGCGCCCCATATCGCCGCCCTCGCAATGCAGCGCGCCGGACCCGCTATGCCGGATGTCGCCCTGCTCGCCGGTGTGATCGAGTTCGTCCACCACGCTTACGTGCACCCGGTCGGCTCGGATGAACTGACCAAGGATGCGCTCAAGGGAATGCTCACCCGTCTTGACCCTCATTCCGACTATATGGACGCACAGGAGTTCAAGCAGTCGCAGGCAGACCTGTCGGGCAGCTTTGGCGGGCTCGGCATGGAGATTTCCGAACAGAACGAAATTCCCAAAGTCATCTCGCCGGTCGACGGAACGCCGGCGGCTCGCGCCGGACTCGAGCCGGGCGACCAGATCATCCTGATCAACCATTCGAGCACGCAGGGAGTAAGTCTGCCCGAGGTGGTGAGCCTGTTGCGGGGCACCCCCGGAACGACGGTGACGATCACCATCCTGCGCGGTAAGGGGCAGCCGTTTGACGTCACGCTCACCCGAGAAATCATCAAGGTCGAATCGGTCAAATCCAAGCTCGAGCCTGAGCGGATCGGCTATATTCGCATCAGCCAGTTCGGTGGCGACACCGCGAAAGGATTCAAGAAGGCAATCACTGATCTCAATCACAGTGCGAACGGACGCATCAAGGGGCTCGTGCTCGATCTGCGCGACAATCCGGGAGGGCTCCTGAGCGCGGCAGTCGATGTGGCCGGGGACCTGCTCGACGGCGGATCAGTGGTCAGCATCCATGGCAGGCAGGCGAGCGACGACAAGACATTCAAGGCTCCCGCCTCCGGAGACATGTTGTCCGGCGCTCCTGTCGCGGTCCTAATCAACGGTGCTTCGGCATCGGCCTCGGAGATCGTCGCGGGCGCCTTGCAGGATCGTCATCGCGCCATCATCATGGGGACTCAAAGCTTCGGCAAGGGATCGGTGCAAACGATCATCCCGCTGAAAGGACACGGCGCGCTGCGGCTCACGACGGCGCTCTATTACACTCCTTCGGGGAATTCGATCCAGGACAAGGGCATTACGCCCGACATCGTCGTCGACGTTCCCAAGGATCAGCAGATCGCAGGGGGCGCCTTGCTTCGGGAAAATGCGCTGCACGACGCTTTTGCCAACCCCGGCCCACTCAACCACACGCCGGACGCAGACGTGACGCATCCGACAATCCCGCAAGTCAAGTCCGCTTCTTCGGCACCGATCAAGGCCGATCTCATCGGCAAAGCCGATGACGCTCAGCTCAAGGCCGCACTCCAATATCTCGATCAGATCGTCGATAAAGAGGCAGCCGGATCGCGTTGATCTGGCGATGCAGTCCGCCGACAGCTACTTCATCCTTCGCGATGCGCGCACAGGGTAATTTCGGGAAGGCCGCATCCCATATGCCGTTCTGGCAATAAAATAGAGCAGCTAGTCGTCGTGTGCCGCGATTAGGGCATCGATATCCTCTTCGGTAAGCGCGGGACGGCTCAGCAGGGCCGCAGCGACGCGCTGGATCGCAGGCCAGTTTTCCCGGACGAGATCGGCAGTCTTTTGGGTCGCACGGCTGAACAGGCGGCCGAACTCCTCTGTCTCGGGGCCGTCCAACTCGACGTAGCTGCCCGGCACCGCCGGCTTGCCGTGCTGCCGCAAAACCAGCATCGCCAGGAGGCTGGTCGCGTTGGCCCGATCCACGCGCCAGCCACCGTCGCACGCCCGATTCTGGGCCGCGAGGGACATGGGACGATAGTGATGCTGGGCCTGCGGGCCGGCCAGCGCGACAATGGCGTACTTCTCCGGCGCCTCAAGATCGTCCGGGGCGAGGTGCGTCGCGCTGGACGCCGTCACCACCGCGCCGGCGCCGTCGATTGCATCGAGGGACGCGTAGCTTACCGGAATGTCCAGCACGCGCGCGATCACGGCGTGCCCAGCCTCGTGATGCGCGATGGTCTCGTTCTTCCCCACGACGACAAACTCCGTAATCTACTGACAAAGCGGCCGCACTGGCGCTCGACCACCGGATCGGATTGACCTGACCTCGGCGGTACCGATGGCCAAGCGAAAGATAAGGTAGCAAGACAGTGCCGAAGAGCAAGGCGCCGCTCGGGGAGTTGTTCTTGTCCTACGAGATCCCGGTTGGGAAGCTCATCTCCGCCGCAGCGTCTCCAAGGCGGAAGCGCTGGAACTCATCCTGATCTGCCCGAATTCGATCATGAAATGAGACCGGACGACTCGCCATCTGGGCCATGGGTCAGATGCGGATGACCCGTGTTTTGCGAGGGTTGACGATCGACGGGTGCTTTCTTGGCGAAACCCTGTCAGCTCCTCAGATCAGCTTCTGTTGAATGTGAGAGTTGATTTTCATGAGATCCGGATGTGCTTTCAGCAAAGCCTTTAAGCCCGGATAATCCATTTCGGACGCATGATGATCTTCAATCAAACGCTTGACGAGTTTGAAGTCGTCGTCGGTGTCGACGGTGATGCGCCAGTCGCTAAGATCTTCTTCATCCGTGCAGTGCTCGTGGCGAATATCCGGCATCGACGTGCGAATATAACCTGTCACATGCTCGCGCTCGGAGGAAAGCATGGCATTCTCCGCGGCGAAGTCGAGTGAGCGTCGGGAAAAAATCTCGAAATCCATGCCGCGAGGGTAGGTCCGCTTTTCGCCGTTCGAGAGATAAACGGTCTCGCTCTTCAGGCCCGAATAGACGTCGAGGCCGGCGCGAATCACGTCCGGGCAGATGAGCGGGCAGTCCGAGGTCACGCGGATGACGTGACGGGCCTCGTGCGCCCGCGCCGCTCCCTGGTAACGTTCCAGTACGTCATTCTCGCTGCCGCGAAATATTGGAATGTCGAGCGCAGCGCAGAGTTCGACAACGGGACCGTCGGAGAGATTCGTCGTCGTCGCGACAATCACGGGCACGCCGACACTGGCGAGGCGATCGAGATGCGTTTCAAGAAGCGTGCGCTCCCCGGCGCGCATCAGGATCTTGCCCGGGAGGCGGGTACTGGTCATGCGCGCCTGGGTGATGATTACGACGTCATTCGGCATCGGGGAGACCGAGAGCAACGCTCATCACATGGTCGACGTCGTCGTCAGTGCACGCTCCCGACATTTTCAGGGCCGCTTTTCCATCAGGAACCACGTCAGGTCGTCAGCAGGGAATGCCGGGTCTCGATGATAGATAAACCCGTAATCGACAAGTTTTAAATCAGGGTACTTGTCCATCATCTCACCGGCAAAATCCCGCTTCCACAAACGTCCACTGTGACCGCGATAGCTGATCTCGACCACGGAGGGATTGTAGTACTCCGCCACGAGGACATAACGATTGCTGGCCTCATGGAGCCTTTCATAGGCCACCGGTAGCATGTCGGGATTGAGGTGAATCAGAACACCGGCGGTAAACGCCAGATCGACGCTCGACCACCCGACCGGTTCGAACAACGTCGTATTGGAAGCAGCTATTCCGGGTATCGTCGCCAGCCTTTCGAAGGCCAGGCTGTTTATTTCGATGGCTTGGAACGCGGCGTCTGGAAGCAGGGTCTTGAGGGCCAGAATATTAAGGCCGATGTTGGCGCCAAGCTCTCGAACCGACCGGATGTTGCTGCATCGCTGGACAATTCGGGCAAACATCGCGGTTTTGGCGGCCAGCACGTCCTGACTTTGATTCCGTTCGATGTAGTTGTCGCCAAACTCTCCGGCCCAGAATTCCTCTTGTGCTGTGACCTGGGTCATACGTGCTGGCTCTCCTTGAAGTTTCACGTCATTACTACAACTAAAACGGGCAGCGGATCATTGTACATGCTCTCGTCACGAACCTGCGAAAGACCAACGCTCCTTTCATTGGCTCCGGGCGCACAGGAGAGTAAACCCCCGGCAATGTCAGGCGAGCCGCGGAAGGGGCAGATGGAAGGGCTATGATGGATCGTGAGAAGGTCAAGGCTCATTGGCGGGACTGGGCATCGAAATTCGGCACCGCGCTCGGCGCCACCACCAGAACCGGAACCGC
>NZ_MKRN01000104.1 GCF_001896955.1 Nitrobacter sp. 62-13
TCGACACCGTTTCCGGGTTGCAGTTGACCATGATGGTCTCGTAGCCAGCATCCGACAGCGCGAAGCAGGCATGGCAGCAGCAATAGTCGAACTCGATGCCCTGGCCGATGCGGTTGGGGCCGCCGCCGAGGATCACGACCTTGGTCTTGTCCGACGGGGCGCTTTCGTCGGCAACGTTACCTGCGAAGGGCGGCTCATAGGTCGAGTACATATACGCGGTCGGCGAGGCGAATTCCGCGGCGCAGGTGTCGATGCGCTTGTAGGCCGGGCGCACGCCGAGCGTCCGGCGGAGCGTCTTGACCTCCGTCTCCGTCTTGCCTGCGAGCACCGCGAGGCGCGCGTCGGAAAAGCCCATGCTTTTAAGCGTCCGCATGCCGAAGGCGTTGCCCGGCAGGCCATCGGCGCGGACTTTGTTCTCCATTTCCACGATGCCACGCAGTTCGGCGAGGAACCACGGGTCGATCTTGCAGGAATTGAAGATGTCCTCGTCGCTCCAGCCGAGCCGCATCGCCTGCGCGACCTGCAGCAGCCGGTTGGGGGTCGGCGTGCCGAGCGCGGCGCGGATCGCATTCTTGTCGTCGCCCTTGCCGACGCCCTCGATATCGATCTCGTCAAGGCCGGTGAGTCCGGTCTCCAGCCCGCGCAGCGCCTTTTGCAGGCTTTCCTGAAAGGTGCGGCCGATCGCCATCACTTCGCCGACCGACTTCATCGAGGTGGTTAGCGTGGTGGAGGCGCCGGGAAATTTTTCGAAGGCGAAGCGCGGAATCTTGGTGACGACGTAGTCGATGCTGGGCTCGAACGAGGCCGGCGTCGCGCCGCCGGTGATGTCGTTGGCGATCTCGTCGAGGGTGTAGCCGACCGCGAGCTTGGCCGCGACCTTGGCGATCGGGAAGCCGGTCGCTTTTGATGCGAGCGCGGAGGAGCGCGACACGCGCGGATTCATTTCGATGATGACCATGCGGCCGTCGGCAGGGTCGACGCCGAACTGCACGTTGGAGCCGCCGGTCTCGACGCCGATCTCGCGCAGCACCGCCAGAGAGGCGTCGCGCATGATCTGGTATTCCTTGTCGGTCAGTGTCAACGCCGGCGCCACCGTGATGGAATCGCCGGTGTGCACGCCCATCGGATCGAGGTTCTCGATCGAGCAGACGATGATGCAGTTGTCCTTCTTGTCGCGGACGACCTCCATCTCGTACTCTTTCCAGCCGAGCACGCTTTCTTCGATCAGCACCTCGTTGGTCGGGGAAGCATCCAGGCCGCGCTCGATGATGTCGAGGAATTCGTCGCGGGTATAGGCGATGCCGCCGCCGGTGCCGCCCATGGTGAAGGAGGGCCGGATGATCGCGGGCAGGCCGATCTCCGACAGCGCCATCAGCGCTTCCGCCATCGCCTGCTGCTGGTAGCGCTTGCGCCGCTCGTTCTCGCCGAGCCTCCATTGCCGTTCGAATTCGGCGAGCGCGTCGCCGGAGAGCTTCTCCTTCTCGGCGAGGTGGCGGTCGCGATCGGCCTTTTTCATCGCGGATGCATTGGCGAGGCGGGATTTCGGGGTCTCGAGACCGATCCTGGTCATGGCCTCGCGGAAAAGCTGCCGGTCTTCGGCCTTGTCGATGGCGTCCGCGGTGGCGCCGATCATCTCGACGTCGAACTGGTCGAGCGTGCCCAGCCTGCGCAGCGACAGCGCGCAGTTCAGCGCGGTCTGGCCGCCCATCGTCGGCAGCAGCGCGAAGCCGCCGGGGACGACATGGCGTTCTTTTTCGATGATCCTGGCGACGATGTCCGGAGTGATGGGCTCGATATAGGTGGCGTCGGCCAGCTCCGGGTCGGTCATGATGGTCGCCGGATTGGAATTGACCAGGACGACCCGGTAACCCTCCTCCTTCAGCGCCTTCACTGCCTGGGTGCCGGAATAGTCGAATTCGCAGGCCTGACCGATGACGATCGGCCCGGCGCCGATGATGAGGATGGTCGATATGTCGGAGCGTTTAGGCATTAAGTCCTGGAAAACGAAAAACTGGGCACAAAAAAAGGGCGCGCGGCGGCGCGTCCCTTGGGCAAGAGCGCGATCTGCGCGCGCGAGGTGTCTTTAGACCAGTTTTCCGGGGCGGGGAAGGACTATAAGTGCCTCATCAACCGTCAATTTGAGCCGATTTTGACGCGCAGCAGCCGATCCAGAACGATCGAGGGAAGTTGGAGGCCCAGCCTGGACTTGAACCAGGATAAAAAGCTTTGCACAGCTCCCGCGTCGACTTCCGCCACCGGGCCGCGGGTATATTTGCAAATATTTCCGCCGGGTCGAGCGATTGCTCACTGTAACGTTAATTGCAAACTCGGCGCATGGGCGTCCGCGATGTGCTATCTCCGCGCCGTGCGGGTTTAGCTTAGTGGCAGAGCAGCGGCTTCCAGGTCGCAGACCGATGTTCGATTCATCGAATCCGCTCCATCAGAATAAATATTAGCGATCTTCCGCTGCGCGATTTTTCGTGCCGTCAGAACGCGTGCAGCGCCGTTCGATTTCGTTGCCGGTGCGCACGATCCGCGAAGGTTTTCACTCTCCCTGGCAGAGAGTGTCGGTCCGGATGAGCCACGCGGGGAGCACGGAAGCGCGGCGGTTGCATTGAGGCAAAAATCCGACAGCGCCCTTCATCGCACATTCAGCGGCATTGCGGTGAAATTCTGCTTTCCGAGTTCAAGGAGGAAGCAACATGAAATTCTTGGCCTCTATCGCTTTCGCCGCCGGCCTCGGCATCGCGTCAGCGCAAGCGATGCCTGTCGCGCCGCTGCACGACACGACCGGTCCCGTCACGCAAGTCGGCTGGCGCTGCGGACCCGGCTGGCACATCAACGGCTGGGGACGCTGCGTGCCCAACAGACGCTTCTATGGTGCGTGGGGGTACTACGGTCCGCCGCGGTTCCACCACTGGCGTCATCGTCACTGGCATCATCGTCACTGGCACCGCTGGTAGCGGATCGAAAGGAGCCCGCACCTTGCGGGCTCCTTACTGACGGCGAGCTGTAGGTCGGTACGGAAGGCTGCGATCGGCGGCATTCGTCACGTCGAATCTGTCATGCGCTTACTTTGCGCCGCGGCGTTGCGGCTGCGCTCGAAAGCGTGACGCGCCACAAACGTCATGCGCGACGGGTTATGGCCGATATTGACTGCCGCCCGCGTCGCCGTGAAGCCGGCGGCGGCAAGCCTGGCGAGCATGTCGGCCTCGCTGTAGCGCTGCAGCCCGATCCTGGTGCGCAACTGCCGATAGTCGGACAGGGCCGTGCGGGCCAGCCCGAGCAGCGCGTCCTTCACGAAGCCATGCTTCGCCGCGAAGCGAAGCAGCGCGATCACGTCGCCCCCCATTCCCACATTGGGCTGCAGGACATCGCCCACCACCAGACGACCTGCCGGCTTGAGCAACCGGCGAACGGTCACGATCGCGGCATCGAACTCGTCGGGCGTCATATATTGTATGACCGAGTTCATCACCGCCAGATCGACCGACCTGTCCTCCATGTGCCGGAGGTCGTCCAGCGCGCGCACACGGATTTTTGTGTTGGGCGCGAACCGCGCGACCAACCGGCCGCGAACGCCCGGCGCGGGCTCCGCGAGGATAAGCCGGCCACAGGCGTCGGCCACCATTTCCGCAGAAAGCGCCTCGCCGCAGGCGTAATCCAGTACGACGGACTCCCTCGAGGAGATGTAGCCGATGATGTCCCGGGCGATGGTCTGGAAATGGACGTCGCGATGCAGCTTGCTGACGTAAATCGTATGCGGGGAATCGTAGTAGTCGATCCAGTCATTCATGGGGTGTCTGTTATCTCGTTCCCTTGCCGGAACCCGTTTTATAGCGGCGCGTTGACAGCATGTAGAGGGTATCGCGTGGCCTTGAAACCGAGTGTCCGCCGGACATTGTCGGGCGGAGAATCAGGAGATTTGGCCCCGGGCGACGCCGAACTACGAGGGTTCCGTCATTATTGCCGTCACAACGCGTAACTGCCCAGCGATTTCGTCACCGGGCTGCCAGCCCGTGAAGCTTGCCGCGCGCCGAGCCGAGAATCGCGCAGGCTCGTCAGATGGTAGCCCAATCAAGCACCGACAGGAGAAGATATGTCCAAATCCGACCAGCCGACCGTCACCCGCAAACAACTCATCGAAGGTCTCAACGAGGACCTGTCGCGCGAGTATCAGGCCATCATCGCCTATGTGAATTATTCCCAGGTCCTCAAGGGCGCGGAATACATGAATATTGCCGACGAACTGGCGGTTCATGCCGGTGAGGAACTCGCGCATGCGCTCAAGGTCGCCAACCATATCGATTATCTCGGCGGCATGCCTTCGGTGACGCCGAAGCCGGTCAAGACGTCGGAGAAGGCGGAAGACATGTTGAAGTTCGATCTGGCGAACGAGAAGGAGACGATACGCCAATATCGGCGCAGGGTCCGGCAGGCGGATGAATTGAATGAATTCGCGATCGCCGAAAGCCTGCGGGGCATTCTCGTCGAAGAGCAGGATCATCTGATCGCGCTTGCTACCGCGCTCGGCATCGATCCGCCGGACGCCGGCATTGCCGATTGAGGCGAACGCCGGCAGCGGCGTCGTCGCCACATTGCGCTGTGGCTTGCGGCGAGCTGGGTGAAGTGATGACGCTCTTCGTCCGCCGGAGCCTGTCATCGACCCGTCGAAGCGGACTTGTCGGCGGATGACGAAGCCTGATTACCGGTAGGCCTACGTCCGCTTGTTCGCCCGCATCAGGTCGGCGAAGCGCCTGAAGAGATAATGCGAGTCGCGCGGTCCCGGTGAAGCTTCGGGGTGATATTGTACGGAGAACACCGGCTTGCCCTCGAGTTCGAGGCCGCAGTTGGAGCCGTCGAACAGCGAGACGTGGGTCTGCTTTGCGCCCTTTGGCAGCGTCGCCTCGTCCACGGCGAAGCCGTGGTTCATCGAGGTGATCTCCACCTTGCCGGTGGTCTCGTCCCTGACCGGATGATTGGCGCCGTGGTGCCCCTGATGCATCTTCCTGGTTTTCGCGCCGACCGCGAGGCCGAGCATCTGGTGACCGAGGCAGATGCCGAAGGTGGGCATCCCCGACTCGATCACTTTCCGGATCGTCGGCACAGCGTATTTGCCTGTCTCGGCCGGATCGCCGGGGCCGTTCGAGAGAAACACGCCGTCCGGTTTCATGGACAGGATGTCGTCTGCCGACGTGGTTGCCGGCACTACAGTAATCTTGCAGCCTTCGCCGGCGAGCAGGCGCAGGATGTTGCGCTTGATGCCGTAGTCGACGGCGACGACGTTGAATTCCGGCTGGTCCTGCCGGCCGAATCCCTGGCCCCACGCCCAAGGCGTCTCGTCCCAGGTGTAGCGCTGGCTCGACGTCACCATCGGCACCAGGTCCATGCCCTCGAGGCCCGGCCACTCGCGCGCTTCTTCCTTCAATCCGTGCAGGTCGAACTCGCCGTCCCTCGCGTGCGCGACCACCGCGTTGGGCATGCCCTTGGTGCGGATCATCGCGGTGAGCGCGCGGGTGTCGATGCCAGAGATGCCGATGATGCCGCGCGCCCTCAGCCAGGCGTCGAGGTGTTTGGCGGCGCGGTAGTTCGACGGCGAGGTGACGGCGCTGCGCAGGATGACGCCGCGCGCACCCGGCGTCGCCGCCATGTTCACTGTCTCGATGTCTTCGTCGTTGGCGCCGACGTTGCCGATGTGCGGAAAAGTGAAGGTGATGAGCTGCCCGGCATAGGAAGGATCGGTGAGGATTTCCTCGTAGCCGGTCATCGCCGTGTTGAAGCAGACTTCGCCGACCGCCTGACCCTCCGCGCCGAGACCGAAGCCTTCGAGCACTGTGCCGTCGGCGAGCACGAGAAGCGCGGTCGGTTTGAGGTCCGGCCAGGCTGAAGCGTTTTCCGATGTGGTCATGAGCGCATGACATAGCCCGCGTCCGCGTCGGCGTCAAACTCCGGTTGTCTCGCGTGCCGCCGCGGTTTACATCAGATTCTGAAACGAATTCGGCGGCGTTCCAAGCCGCTAGTGCAGTGAATCTGACATTCGCTACCCGCTTTGCACGCTGGAGGAGGCTTTCCGATGCTGCGCGACGACATCAACAACGCCGTCAAGGAGGCCATGAAGGCCAAGGACGAGCGCAAGCTGTCCACGCTGCGGATGGTCAACTCCACCATCAAGAACGCCGACATCGAAGCGCGCGGGCAGGGCAAGCCGCCGCTCTCGGATGGCGATCTGCTCGGCCTTCTGCAGAAGATGATCAAGCAGCGTCAGGAATCGGTCGAGCTTTACGAGAAAGGCGGCCGCGAGGAACTGGCGGCGCAGGAGCGGGCCGAAATTCTCGTGATCTCCGGCTATCTGCCGAAGCAGATGTCGGACGACGATATGAAGTCCGCCGTCGCAGCTACTATAGCCGAGACCGGAGCGGCCGGCATCAAGGACATGGGCAAGGTGATCGGCGCGCTGAAGGCCAAATATGCGGGGCAGATGGATTTCGGCAAAGCCAGCGGCGTGGTGAAGGCCGCGTTGACGGGTTAGATCATCATGCGTGCCCCGGACGCGGCGCCGCGCGTCGTGCCCGCGACGTGATGCGCGGCTGATCCGGGGTCATCCAATGTCAATGTTTGCGGCGGTTCAGGTTCGGCGGAGGAGCATGAACAATGCCGCATCGTGTCCGGGACACGATTGAGCCTATCGATGATCACTGGATTGCGCGTGATAACAGTCTGCCGATGACTGCCGCCGGCAAGGCAATTGCGCCGCGAGTTGCGCGCGCTCGGCTGAGTTTGGTTCCGTCGATGGCAGAGAAATAGTTCAGTTCCTCTACGGGAACGACGCGCCGCGCGTCGCGTTGTCGCCTCATCAACAGGAGGCGAAAAACATGGGCTTCGGACGCGGACTTCTTCTCTGGCTGATCGGGATTCCGATCCCGTTGATCATTCTCATCGCACTTCTCATGCATCATTAAGCCTGAGCGAGGAACGACATGAGCATCGGTACAATCATTCTCATCATTCTTATTATCGCACTGCTTGGCGGCTTCAGCGGCATCGGCGGCGGGCCGTTTTACGGCACCGGCTATTACGGCGGCGGCGGCCTCGGATTGGTGATCATCATTCTGATTATCCTACTCCTGATGGGACGCATTTAGCTCGCTTAGCTGAATGGAAAACAAGTTAAGTCGAAACGTCATTGCAGGCGAAGCAATCCATCAACGAACTGTAATAGGATTGCTTCGCCGCAGACCCTCCGACAGCCGGAGCCGCATCGCCGGCATCAGTCACACGAGGTTTCAGGCGTAGGACGATTGCGGCGCGATCAGCGTCGCCTCGATCTCGCGGAACAGCCGCGTCAATCGCTTCGCCCACTGTGCCTGTCCGGTTTCATCAGCAATCAAATCCTGCCGGATCTCGATGCCGGTATTCATCAGCCCGCGCGCCTCGCCATGCACGGGGATGGTGTAGTCGGTGATATCGCTCACCGCATAGGGTTCGTTGTCGCCGACAATCAGATCGCCCTCGGCCCGCAGCAGCGACAGCAAAAGATGCGGCAGCACCGGACTGCGGTGATAGAGCGTGCCGATGTGCCATGG
>NZ_MKRN01000105.1 GCF_001896955.1 Nitrobacter sp. 62-13
TTCCGTCTCTGCATGGCAACCTCCGGCCTCATGAAACACCCAATCTCGGTGTCCATCAAACCGGCAGCAGCTCACTCTGCATGGCAACCTCCGGCCTCATGAAACACCCAATCTCGGTGTCCATCAAACCGGCAGCAGCTCAGCATTGCCGGCCTTCGCTTAGAAAAAGGCCCGGCCCGGAAGCTCACTGGAAGCGAGCGATACGCGAATTCGCGATGAATTAACGCATCCGAGCGTGGGCCCGATACGCTCCTCGGACGTGTCCCACACGGGCAAAGCCGGCTCGGTGTGCACCGCCATAGCCCGTGCGCCCATATCCTGCCCGGATGTATCCGGCCCTGTATCCGCGGTAGCCCATCCTGGAGACGCCGTAGCCCCGGTATCCTACACCATAGCCGTAACGCCGGTGGCCCCAATAATAATGCCGCCGATAGCCGCTCCAGTACGGGGCTGCTGCAAAGCCATAGCTGTACGCCGGGGCATAATCGTAGCTGTAGGCTGGCGCATACTCATAATCGCTATAACCGTAGCGGTAATCCGGTGCGTAACCATAGCCGTAGTCATAGACCGGGTCAGGGTAGCCATAGCCGTAATCGTAATAGGGAGAAGCGAGCGCGGCGCCAATAAGAGCACCCGCGGCAAGCCCGATACCGGCACCACCCCAGCCCCAACCGCCGTGGCCCCAGCCCCCATGACCCCAACCACCATGGGCAAAGCCGCCATGGAAGCCGAAGGGACGAGCCTGAGCGGTCGTTGAAAGGCTTGGGCTGACAGCAGCAAGCAGAACGGCCCCCGCCAGCAACACAGTACGTAACTTCATGACACTTCTCCCAATTAGCTACGCGAGAACAATCGGGACGCAATTGGAGCTCAACGCCGATATACCTGCGGTGTTCCGAAAACTTGCGCCGGAATCGCGCAGAACCGCTGAGGGGCTGTGCCTACCGCAAATCAAACCCTGGCATATCGATGGTGCAGTCCGCGCAGAAGCGGACGACAGAGAATGCGTGTGGTCCGCTTTCAGTCTTAATGCATGATGGGCTTTTCGGCCATTGCTTACGCTGCTGGCGGAAGTGATCCGGCTGGCTTTGAAGGCCACGCGATGGCCTCTGGCGCCGGCGGTTTATATCCGAGCGATGAGTGTGGTCGCTGGGTATTGTAGTAGCGCCGCCATGCCTCTATGATGACCTTGGCATAGGGTGACTGGCCTGCCCCTATGAGGTTCGATCAGCATTATCCATGGCTCCCTATGTTGCGCGAGACCGGTGAATCCTTCTCCAAGGATAGATGCGAGCCTCGTTGTAATAATTCAAATACGACAGCAGCGCGTGACGGAGATGCCGCTCGCCGAACACAACAACGTGGTCAAGGCACTCCCGTCGGATCGAACCGATCAGTCGTTCAGCATATCCCGTTCAGCATATCCGTTTTGCCAGGGGGATCTTGGCGACGTCGGTCGATCACGAATGCCCATGGATCGAACTCCTTCGAATAAAGACTTCGCCATAGGCCCCGTCCCAGTCGCGGATCAGATAGCGAGGGGCCGCACGCGTGCGTGATCTGATTTGCGATCCATTCTGCGGTCGGATGCGCGGTCACGCCAAACCATAAAACCTGTCGTCGACCATGCCCCCTGATTAACAAGCCATAGAGCAAGCGAAATGAGATCGTCGGTACGACGAACAAATCCATCACGGCGATCCCCTCGGCATGATTGCGGAGGAACGTCTTCCAGCCCTGGGACGGCGGGCCTCTCCGCCTAGCCATATACTTGGCCACGCTGGTCTGTCCGATTTCGATGCCCCGCCCCGTCAACTCAGACCACGGCTTTGACCCGGCCTATCTACCTCACTCCATCGATTAAACTCGGACGTATTACCGTTGTAGTAGTCGTCCAGCTCTGCTCGTCGGACCGACCAGTCATAGAGATAGCCGCCAAGATCGGAATCGTATCTGAGCACCTTCCAGGACACTGGGTAACGTTCGTTGCCGATTCCAAGAAATTCGCCGAAGCTCAGCACGGCGTAGGCAATTTCCCCGCTGGTCTTGTCAACCATGACACGTTCGATGCAACCTATTTTCTTGTTTTCAGCGCCGTAGACAGCTTTTCCTGATTCTTTATAGCTGGCGATCAGGTGATCCGTAGGAGACGTTTCGGAGTCGTTTCTCATGAAG
>NZ_MKRN01000106.1 GCF_001896955.1 Nitrobacter sp. 62-13
CATAGGCCGCGGACCGGTCGACCTTGGTGGGATCCTTGCCGGAAAACGCGCCGCCGCCATGCGGTGCCGCGCCGCCGTAGGTGTCGACGATGATCTTGCGTCCGGTCAGGCCGGCGTCGCCGTCGGGACCGCCGATGAAGAACTTGCCGGTCGGATTGATGTGCCAGATGGTCTCGTCGGTGATCCATCCCTTCGGCAGCGCCTCGCGCACATAGGGCTCGACGCGCTCGCGCACCTGATCGGAGCTCATGTCCTCGATGAGGTGCTGGTGCGACACCACGATTTCGCGCACGCCGATCGGCTTGCCGTTCTCGTATTGCACCGTGACCTGGCTCTTGGAGTCCGGCCCCAGCACCTTTTCCTTGCCGGAGTGGCGGGCTTCCGAAATCAGCCGCAGGATCTTGTGCGCATAGAAAATCGGCGCCGGCATCAGGTCCGGGGTCTCGTTACAGGCGTAGCCGAACATGATGCCCTGGTCGCCGGCTCCCTCTTCCTTGTTGGCGCCGGGCTGCAAGGCGTCGACCCCCTGCGCGATGTCGGCGGACTGCGGATGCAGCAGGATCTCGATGTCGGCGGTCTTCCAGTGAAAACCATCCTGCTCGTAACCGATATCCTTGATCGCGGCGCGGACGACGCTTTCGATCTTCTCTTTGGTGACGGATTCGGGCCCGCGGGTTTCTCCGGCGATCACCACCTTGTTGGTGGTGGCCAGCGTCTCGCAGGCGGCGCGGATCGCCCACGGATCAATGCCGGCTTTCGGACCCTCGCTGAAAAACAGATCGACGATCTCGTCCGAAATTCGGTCGCATACCTTGTCGGGATGCCCCTCCGAAACCGATTCACTCGTGAACAAATAAGATCCGCGCATCAATCGCCCCTTCATCCGCCTGAGATAGCGGTCCTTTCGTGCTGTTGACCTGGTGTGGTGGCTCTGACATTCGCTTCAGTATTGCCGCGAGTCCTACAAGCGAATGTCAGAGCTAAAACCACACCAGAATATTTATTTTGCTAGTGCTCCTATGGTTCGAACATCCGCATAAGAACTCGCTGCGAAGTGATGCGAATGTTCGGACCGGAACACTAGTACCCGCTTTCCGAAGTTCGTGAGACATCGCAACACCCCCCTTGACGAACTTCGGAAAGCAAAGGGTACTGGTAACTTTATGATTCTAGTACCGCTTTCGATTTGAAATTCCCGAAGATGAACCCGCTGCAAGTGGTGCAGGAATTTCAAATCGGCGGTACTAGATGTCAGTCGCGCCGCCGCGAGATGACGTAGGATTCGTCGTAGAACCAGAGACCATTGTGCTTGCGCAAAACCTCCCTGGTGGCGTCCATATAGCGGCCGCTTTGGGTCATCTCCGTCAACCGGTCGTCTTCGACCTGGGCGACGTAGACCGCCGCATTCCACGCTGCGAAGGCCGTCGAGGTACCGATCGATCCCGTGACCTCATTGGGCAGCGCTTCCATATCATAGCGAAAAATCGAACGGTGGTCGGCATAAGCGTTGAAATTAAGGTCACGCCCAACCGAGCCCAGCTCATATTTCACAGCGCGCAATAGCTCATGACGGCTCACGGCGAAAGGGTTTTCTCCGGGCCAGACCGCCTGGACGATCTCCAGTCCGGGGTCCTGTCCATGGGAGTGAATTCCTATCAAACGCCCGCCGGGCCGCAACGCCCTCGCCAGGGGGGCGATGATCCGTTTGACCCTGAAATTGAGGGACGATTTGGCCCGATACGGCTGCGACGCAATCACCAGATCGAAGTTGGCCTCCACCCGCCCTGCCCGCGGAATGACAGAATCGAGCAAAAATTGATGGTCTTCCCGGTAGATCACCAACACCACCGGCCTCTCATAGACCGGCATTCCCGTGACCGGACTGACGTTCGCCCGCCAGTTCTCCTCGAGATAGGGCCACAGATCCCGGATCTGCGCCTCGAACTCGCCGGAGGATGTCCCCCGCAGCGGCACCTCGCGCCAAACCATGCCGGCCGCGGCCTGCGGCGAACGCGGCGCGAGCCAGGGCGCTTCCGCATAATGCATGTTGGTCAGCACCATGCAGGTCGCCGGGTGCTCGAACAGCCGGTCCGGCGCCTTGTCGAGCATGAGCTTGATATCCTCGAGGCTGAGCTCCTTGCCCGCAACGTAAAACGGCATGTGGGGAAAGCGGACGTGCATCGAGCGCATCACCCGCGCCAGGACGGTGCCGTCGCCGACGCCTGCGTCAAACACCCGCAGCGCCGGCGGACGCGGATGTATGCTGCCGAACTCCAGCGCGATGCGGTCGGCGATGACGCGCTTCTCGCTGCACGTATGGACGAACAGCAGGTATTTCTGCCGGTTCTCGAAGAAACGAAAATTGGCGCGGGGATCGCGGCGCTCGATCGGCTCCGGCCTGCGCACCGGGGCCGCGCCATCCGGCGAACCGGAGGCGATGCAGGACTCGATCCGGTTCAGGGTGTCGATGGTGATGCGCTTGCCCTCACGCAGCCGCTGCACGAGCTTTCCATCATTGACGGCACGCCGGCCAAAGGTCGATTCCGCCATCCCGGCCCGGCGGCAATAGTCGGATATCTGGCTCAGCAATTGATCGTTTGTCACAGCGGTTTGATATGGGCCATATAGATGGGCAACGGAAAGAAAGTCTGCCTTCCTATCACCATCTGCCCACAATTGAAACCGCTTATCGGATTTTGTTTCCTTGATCACAGCCGCGGACGATGACAGCCGCAGATCCCTCGTCACCCCCGCGCCCGGTCTGCTAAGACGCGAGCCCGACAGCCGCCTCCCGCGGCCGCTGGCCGATAGGTTTGTTCGATGCGCATCGCCATGAT
>NZ_MKRN01000107.1:0-6980 GCF_001896955.1 Nitrobacter sp. 62-13
TGCCGGCCAACATCTTCAAGCCGGGCCATGTCGGCATCGTCTCCCGCTCGGGTACGCTGACCTATGAGGCGGTATTTCAGACCAGCCAGGAAGGTCTGGGGCAAACAACCGCGGTCGGCATCGGCGGCGACCCGGTCAAGGGCACCGAATTCGTCGACGTGCTGGAGATGTTTCTCGCCGACCCCGAGACCACATCGATCGTCATGATCGGCGAGATCGGCGGCTCGGCCGAGGAAGACGCCGCCCAGTTTTTGATCGACGAAGCCAAGCGCGGCCGAAGCAAGCCGACTGTCGGTTTCATCGCCGGCGTCACCGCACCGCCCGGTCGCCGCATGGGCCATGCCGGCGCGATTATCTCAGGCGGCAAGGGCGACGCCGCGTCCAAAACCGCCGCGATGGAGGCGGCCGGCATCATTGTCTCGCCATCACCCGCGCGCCTCGGAAAAACTCTTGTCGAAAAATTGAAGTCCTGATTCAAACTTTGGTTCTTTTCGCCGCGAAGTTCCACCCCAAATAAGGTAGATGTTCAAAGTCCGCTGATTCCGACTCGGAATCGGCGAACACGCTGTCTCTTTCGCAAGACTAGCAATCGTCAGGACGCGATATGTCTCGCCAGAACGCGAATGCAGCATTTGCCCTTTCCTCGTTCTTGCACGGCCCGAATGCCTCCTACATCGACGCTCTTTACGCGCGCTACGAAAAAGACCCAGCCTCGGTCGATGCCGAGTGGCAGGAGTTTTTCAAAAGCCTGACGGACGCTCCGGAGGACGTCCGCAAGAACGCGGAAGGCCCCTCCTGGGAGAAGGCGAATTGGCCGCCGGCGCCGCAGGACGACCTCACCTCCGCGCTCGACGGCAACTGGGCTCAGGTCGAGCAGGCCGTAAGCGCCAGGGTGCAGGCCAGGGCACAGGAGACGGCGCAAGCGAAGGATTCGGCGCTGGCCGGCGTCGACGTCAATCAGGCCACCCGTGATTCGGTTCGCGCGCTGATGCTGATCCGCGCCTATCGCATGCGCGGACATTTCCATGCCAAACTCGACCCGCTCGGTCTCGAACCCGCGCGCGATCACGAGGAACTCGATCCGCGCGCCTACGGCTTCACCGATGCCGACATGGAGCGCAAGATCTTTCTCGACCATGTGCTCGGCCTCGAATACGGCACCTTGCGCGAGATCGTGGCGATCTGCGAGCGGACCTACTGCCAGACGCTCGGCGTCGAGTTCATGCACATTTCGAACGGCGCCCAGAAAGGCTGGATTCAGGAGCGCATCGAGGGACCGGACAAGGAGATCAGTTTCACGCCGGAAGGCCGTCGCGCCATTCTCAAGAAGCTCATCGAGGCGGAAGGCTTCGAGAAGTTCTGCGACGTCAAGTTCACCGGCACCAAGCGGTTCGGTCTCGATGGCGCCGAATCGCTGATTCCGGCGCTGGAGCAGATCATCAAGCGGGGCGGCAATCTCGGCGTCAAGGAAATCGTGGTCGGCATGCCGCACCGCGGACGGTTGAACGTGCTGACCCAGGTGATGGGCAAGCCTCACCGCGCATTATTCCACGAATTCAAGGGCGGCTCGGTCAATCCCGACGCCGTTGAAGGCTCGGGCGACGTCAAGTATCACCTCGGCGCCTCGAGCGACCGCGAGTTCGACAACAACCGGATCCACCTGTCGCTGACCGCCAATCCCTCGCACCTCGAGATCGTCGACCCGGTGGTGCTCGGCAAGGTCCGCGCCAAGCAGGACCAGCACGGCGATCCGCCCGACCAGCGCAACTCGGTGCTGCCGCTGCTGATGCATGGCGACGCCGCTTTCGCGGGGCAAGGCGTCGTGGCGGAATGCTTTGCGTTGTCGGACCTCAAGGGCTATCGCACCGGCGGCTCGATCCACTTCATCGTCAATAACCAGATCGGCTTCACCACCTATCCGCGCTACTCGCGCTCATCGCCCTATCCGTCCGACGTCGCGAAGATGATCGAGGCGCCGATCTTCCACGTCAACGGCGACGATCCGGAGGCGGTGGTGTTCGCCGCCAAGGTGGCGACCGAATTCCGGCAGAAATTCCACAAGCCGGTCGTGATCGACATGTTCTGCTATCGTCGCCACGGTCACAACGAAGGCGACGAGCCGTCGTTCACCAACCCGATGATGTACCAGAAGATCGCCGAGCATCCCTCCACGCTCGAACTGTACGCGAAGCGACTGACCGCTGAAGGCGTCATCACCGAGGGAGAGGTCGAGAAGCTGAAAGCCGACTGGCGCGCCCGGCTCGATGCCGAGTTCGAGGCCGGCACCGGCTACAAGCCCAACAAGGCCGATTGGCTCGACGGCAAATGGGCGGGCCTCAAGCTCGCCGACCAGGACGAGGAGCCGCGCCGCGGCGTCACCGGTTTGGACGTCGCGACATTGAAGGAGATCGGCCGCAGCATCACCCGCGTGCCGGACGGTTTCCGCGTGCATCGCACCGTACAGCGCTTTCTCGAAAACCGCGCCAAGGCGATCGAGAGCGGCGCCAGCCTCGACTGGGCGACGGCGGAGGCGCTGGCGTTCTGCTCGCTGATGCTAGAAGGCCACAACGTCCGGCTGTCCGGCCAGGACAGCGAGCGCGGCACCTTCTCGCAACGGCACTCGGTGCTGTTCGATCAGCAGGACGAGAGCCGTTACACGCCGTTCAATCATCTCGGCAGGGACCAGGGTCGATACGAGGTCATCAACTCGCTGCTGTCGGAAGAAGCAGTGCTCGGCTTCGAATACGGCTATTCGCTCGCCGAACCCAACTCGCTCACGATGTGGGAAGCGCAGTTCGGCGACTTCGCCAACGGCGCGCAGGTGGTGTTCGACCAGTTCATCTCCGCCGGAGAGCGCAAGTGGCTGCGCATGTCGGGTCTCGTCTGCATGCTGCCCCACGGCTATGAAGGCCAGGGACCGGAGCATTCGTCGGCGCGGCTGGAGCGTTTTCTGCAGATGTGCGCGGAAGACAACATGCAGGTGGTCAATCTCACGACGCCCGCCAATCATTTCCATGCGCTGCGCCGGCAGTTGAAGCGGCAGATTCGCAAGCCGCTGATCATGATGACGCCGAAGTCGCTGCTGCGCCATAAGCGGGCGGTATCGCGTCTCGACGAACTCGGCGCCGACACCACGTTCCACCGCATTTTATACGACGATGCGGCGATGCTGCCGGACCAGAAAATCAAACTGGTGGACGACGACAATATCCGCCGCGTGGTGCTGTGCTCCGGCAAGGTCTATTACGACCTCTACGAGGAACGCGAGAAGCGCAACATCGACGACGTCTACCTGTTGCGGGTCGAACAACTGTACCCGGTGCCGCTGAAGGCGCTGGTGCAGGTCCTGGGCAGCTTCAAGAACGCCGAAGTCGTCTGGTGCCAGGAGGAGCCGCGCAACATGGGCGCGTGGCACTTCATCGAACCCTATCTCGAATGGATTCTCAACCAGATCAGCGCACCCAACAAGCGCCCGCGTTATGCCGGCCGCGCCGCATCCGCCGCCACCGCGACCGGGTTAATGTCGAAGCATCTTGCGCAACTCAAGGCATTTCTCGAAGAAGCACTCGGATAATTAATTGCATCGTCATGCCCGGCGCGCAATCAAGCTTTGCGCAGATTGCGTAAACTTATCTGCGATGCCGGGCATCTACGTCTCTGCATCGAGGTCAGGACGTGGATAGCGGGACAAGCGAGCGAAGCGACGCCGTTCTTCGAACGGGCTATGGCCGGCCACGACCGGTGGAGGATTTAAGAAGGGCTGCTCACATGACTGAGATACGCGTTCCGACGCTCGGCGAATCGGTGACCGAGGCGACCATCGGGAAATGGTTCAAGAAGACCGGCGACGCCGTGGCTGTCGATGAGCCGCTCGTCGAACTTGAGACCGACAAGGTGACCATCGAAGTACCCGCGCCCTCCGCCGGCACGCTCGGCGAGATCGTCGCCAAGGACGGCGAGACCGTCGCCGTCGGCGCACTGCTTGGGCAGATTTCCGAAGGCGCCGCCCCGACCAAACCCGCGGCGGCCAAGGCGTCGGCGAGCGTCGCGCCTGAAAGCGCAACGGGACGCCCGGACCTCAAATCCGATACGACGAAACCGATCAACGCCGGCCCCGAAGAGCCGCGGCCGAAGCCGGAAACCGCAGCGCCATCCGACGCGCCGCTCGCGCCTTCGGTACGCAAACTTTCCGCCGAAAGCGGCGTCGATGCTTCCACGGTGCCGGGCTCGGGCAAGGACGGCCGCGTCACCAAGGGCGACATGCTGGCCGCGATCGAGAAGGCGGCATCGGCGCCGACACCGGTCAACCAGCCGGCCGCCGCCGTGCAGGTGCGTGCGCCCTCGCCGCCCGACGATGCCGCACGCGAGGAACGCGTGAAGATGACGCGGCTGCGCCAGACCATCGCGCGCCGCCTCAAGGAGGTGCAGAATACCGCCGCGATGCTGACGACCTTCAACGAGGTCGACATGACCAGCGTCATGGCGCTGCGCGCACACTACAAAGAGGTGTTCGAGAAGAAGCACGGCTCCAAGCTCGGCTTCATGGGCTTCTTCACCAAGGCGTGCGTGCAGGCACTGAAGGACGTCCCCGCCGTCAACGCGGAAATCGACGGCACCGATCTGATCTACAAGAACTACTATCACATCGGCGTCGCGGTCGGCACCGACAAGGGCCTTGTCGTGCCCGTGGTGCGCGACTGCGACCGCAAGTCGATCGCCGAGATCGAGAAGAGCATCGCCGATTACGGACGCCGTGCCCGCGACGGCCAGCTCAAGATCGAGGAGATGCAGGGCGGCACCTTCACCATCACCAACGGCGGCATCTACGGCTCTCTGATGTCGACGCCGATCCTGAACGCGCCGCAGGCCGGCATCCTCGGCATGCACAAGATCCAGGAGCGTCCGATGGCGATCGGCGGCAAGGTCGAAATCCGTCCGATGATGTATCTCGCGCTCTCTTACGATCACCGCGTCATCGACGGCAAGGAGGCCGTCACCTTCCTCGTGCGCGTCAAGGAATCGCTCGAAGATCCGGCCCGGCTGGTGCTGGATTTGTAGTGCTGGAGCCATTCCGCTTCCGATGGAATCAGAAGCGGGGCTCCATGATTTTGATTTGATGCGTTTTCTTCACGCGAATCGATATCCACTTCGCTCGAAAAACGAGCTAGGAAGACACCACATGACGCAAATCTTGCTGAAATCCGACACCCAAGCCACCGAGTTCGGTCATTTGACCTCGATCGATCTGGAGTTGAATGCGGCCATTTTGGAGCTGTTTTACCTGGCCTGTCTGAGCTTCGAGCACGGAGAATCCGCCGGGAAAATTTACACGTGTGAATACGCTGGAGAAATTAAAACCATCGCCTGCGAAAGTCCCTTCAACACTCTGGGTTCTTTCGAGAACATCTCGAAAAAATCAGCAGACTGGGTTTTGTCACGAACGTTGTTTCATCATGACAACCAGCGGCGACGGGCACGGGCCGCTCAAGAAAACGCGAAAGCTGAAGAAAAGCATCAATCGGCGATCGAGAAAAAGCTCGGCAACCTCGACAAGGCGCACGCTTTGAGGCGAAAGCTGATCACGGACGGAGCCGACCCCGACGAGGTCAACCGACTGGTCGGCGGATTGCTCTTCGATCAGCGTGCAAAATTGCTTCCCGGACCGGACCAAACGGGTTGAGAGGCGCTATTGAAACCAAGCAGTTTCGAGATTCCTGTGAGCCGCCGCGCGGCGGCATCGCCGACAAAATCGCCAGCGCCATCGCCTGGCTGTTATCGGACGAAGCCCCTCATGTCGCCGGCATGAAGACGAACATTTCCTGCGGGTGCAAGGCGCGTCATAAGGATTGAAACGACAGGATTTGAGATCATGGCGACTTACGACCTCATCGTTATCGGCACCGGCCCCGGAGGTTACGTCTGCGCCATTCGCGCGGCGCAGCTCGGCATGAAGGTCGCCGTGGTCGAGAAAAATCCAACGCTCGGCGGCACCTGCCTCAATGTCGGCTGCATGCCGTCGAAGGCGCTGCTGTACGCTTCCGAGACGTTCGAGGAAGCGGGGCACTCGTTCGCAAAAATGGGCATCGGCGTCGACGCGCCGAAACTCGATCTGCCGACGATGATGAACTTCAAGCAGCAGGGCATCGACGGCAACGTCAAGGGCGTCGAATACCTGATGAAGAAGAACAAGATCGACGTCATCTCCGGCAACGGCAAGATCCTCGGCACCGGCAAGGTCGAGGTGTCAGGCGTCGACGGCAAAAAACAAACCGTTGAAACGAAAAATATCGTCATCGCGACCGGCTCCGACGTCGCCCGGCTCAAGGGCATCGAGATCGACGAGACGCGCATCGTGTCGTCCACCGGCGCATTGTCTCTTGAGAAGGTGCCGGGAAAACTTCTGATCGTCGGCGCCGGCGTGATCGGACTCGAACTCGGCTCGGTGTGGCGCCGCCTCGGCGCGCAGGTCACTGTGGTGGAATTTCTCGATCGCATCCTGCCCGGCATGGACGGCGAGGTGGCGAAGCAATTCCAGCGCATCCTCGAAAAGCAGGGCTTTGCGTTCAAGCTCGGCGCCAAGGTCACCGGCGTCGACACGTCGGGCAACGCGCTGGCGGCGCAGGTCGAACCTGCCGCAGGCGGCGCGGCCGAGACGATCGAAGCCGACGTGGTGCTGGTTGCGATCGGCCGCACACCCTACACCGACGGCCTCGGCCTGAAGGAAGCCGGCGTCGCGCTGGACAATCGCGGCCGCGTCGAGATCGACCATCGCTTCGCGACGAATGTGAAGGGTATCTATGCCATCGGCGACGTCGTGAGAGGACCGATGCTGGCGCACAAGGCCGAGGACGAAGGCGTCGCCTGCGCCGAAATTCTCGCCGGCCAGGCTGGGCATGTGAACTACGACGTGATCCCCGGCGTGGTCTACACCACGCCCGAAGTCTCATCGGTCGGCAAGACCGAGGAAGAATTGAAGCAGG
>NZ_MKRN01000107.1:6991-18740 GCF_001896955.1 Nitrobacter sp. 62-13
CGACGGATTTGTGAAGATTCTCGCCGACGCGAAAACCGACCGCGTGCTCGGCGTTCACATCATCGGCCGCGAGGCCGGCGAGATGATCCACGAGGCCTGCGTGCTGATGGAATTCGGCGGCTCGGCGGAGGACCTCGCCCGCACCTGCCACGCTCACCCGACGCGATCGGAAGCCATCAAGGAAGCGGCGCTGGCCGTCGGCAAACGCGCGATCCATATGTAATGTGTGAGGCGTGGCGCAAGCCTCCGGCTTGCACCTCAGGCGCGCGGATGCGCCGTGCTGTAGACTTCGAGCAGCCGTTCGCTGTCGATGCCGGTGTAGATTTGCGTCGTCGATAGCGATGCGTGGCCAAGCAGTTCCTGGATCGCGCGCAGATCGCCGCCGCGGCTCAAGAGATGCGTCGCGAATGAATGACGCAGCGCATGCGGCGTCGCGCTGTCGGGCAGACCGAGCGCGCCGCGCATCCGCGCCATGACGAGCTGGATAATGCGCGCCCTGAGCGGACCGCCCCGCGCGCCGACGAAGATCGGTCCTTCCGGCGGCAGCGAATGCGGACAGATCGCGACATACTCCTGGATCAGCGCCAGCACGTTCTGCAGCACCGGCACCATCCGCGTCTTGTTGCCCTTGCCGGTGACAACCAGAACGTCGCCCGCGCCGGGCTGCGGCACATCGCGGCGCCTCAAGCCGAGCGCCTCGGAAATGCGCAGGCCCGATCCATACAGCAGCGCCATCACGGCGGCGTCGCGCGCCCAGATCCAGGGTTCGCGATCCTCGCCGGCACGCTCGGACGCATCGGCAAAACGCTTCGCCGCGCTCACTTGAATCGGTTTCGGCAGGCTTTTCCCAACCTTCGGGGCACGGACCGCGCCGAGCGCGCCGGCCTTGCCGAGCCCTTCCCGTTCCAGAAATCGCGCGAACGAGCGCAGTCCCGCCAGCGCGCGCATCAACGACCGGCCGCCGACATCATCGGCGCGGCGCGCGGCCATGAAGGCGCGGATATCGCTCGCCTCAAGCGCGGCGAAGCGCTTCAGTGTCGCCAACTCGCCCCAGTGCTCGCCGAGAAACGCCAAACATTGCCGGACGTCACGCTCATAGGCCTCGCAGGTCTTAGGGGAGAGCCTTCGCTCGGTCCGCAGATGTGCAAGCCATCGCACGATTTGCCGTCCCACATCCGGGGCCGCGCATGCGAGAGCCGGGAGCAGTTCTGGAGCGGGCTTGACCATGATTCGTACCTATAGCGTTTTCGAGCGAAGTGGATACCGGTTCGCGTGAAGAAAACGCGTCAAATCAAATCATAGAGCCCCGCTTCTGATACCATCAGAAGCGGAATGGCTCGAACACGATGATTCCGGCGATTATATCGCGCCGCTTTCGTTTATCGTTTGCTAACTTTACGACTGGCAACCCACCACTCGAGCCCGATTCTTCGGATGGACCATTTTTCGCGCAACCGCCCGGCATCGTCATCGACGACCCGCGTCGTCGATGTCCTGGTTCCCGTTGCGATTAACCAGGCTTATTCCTACCGCGTTCCACGCGGCATGGAGGTTGCGCCCGGCGACGTGGTCACGGTGCCGCTCGGACCGCGCGAGGTCATCGCCGTGGTCTGGGCCGAAAACCCGTCACCCGATTCGCGCCTGCACAACCGCCTGAAGGACATCGGCGAAAAGCTCGGCGTGCCGCCACTCAAAAACGAACTGCGCGCGCTGATCGACTGGGTCGCGAACTACACGCTGTCGTCGCGCGGCATGGTGATGCGCATGAGCCTGCGGATGGGCGAGCATCTCGGACCGGAGCGGGCACGAGCCGGCGTGCGGCTCAGCGGCGAGCCGCCGCAGCGCATGACGCCGGCGCGACGGCGGCTGATCGCGGTGTTGTCCGATCGCCTGCTGCACGGGAAATCCGATGCGGCAAAGGAGGCAGGCGTCAGCGCCGGCGTCGTCGACGGTCTCGTCGACGAGGGCACGCTGACGGTCGAGCCGATGCCGCCTCCACCACCGCCGCCGCCGCCCGATCCCGATTTCGCCGTCCCCGACTTTTCCCGCATCCAGCGCGCCGCCGTGGACGCCATGCGCGCGCTTGCGGCGAACGGCACGTTCCACGTCGCGTTGCTCGACGGCGTCACCGGTTCCGGCAAGACCGAGGTCTATTTTGAAGCGGTCGCCGAAACCATCCGCCGCGGCAAGCAGGCGCTGATCCTGATGCCGGAGATCGCGCTGACCGGCCAGTTCCGCGACCGCTTCGCGGCGCGCTTCGGCGAGCGGCCGCTGGAGTGGCATTCCGAACTGACCCCGCGCACGCGCGCGCGCAACTGGGCCGCGATCGCGGCAGGCGAGGCGCAGGTGGTGGTTGGTGCACGGTCGGCGCTGTTTCTTCCCTACGCCGATCTCGGACTCGTCATCGTCGATGAGGAGCATGACCAAGCCTACAAGCAGGACGAGGGCGCGCACTATCATGCCCGCGACATGGCCGTGGTGCGCGCGCACATCGCGAAAATCCCGATCGTGCTGGCGTCGGCAACCCCGTCGGTCGAAAGCGAAGTCAATGCGCGCAAGGGACGCTACCAGCGCATCGCGCTGACGTCGCGGTTCGGCGGCCAGCATCTGCCGCGGATCGAGCTGATCGATCTGCGCCGCGAAGGGCCACCGCGCGGCCGCTTCATTTCTCCACGTCTCGCCGGCGAGATCCGCACCGCCATCGAACGGCGCGAGCAGGCACTGCTGTTCCTCAACCGGCGCGGCTACGCGCCGCTGACCTTGTGCCGCGCCTGCGGCCACCGCTTCGCCTGCACGATCTGCGACGCATGGCTGGTGGATCACCGCTTCCGGCAGCGGCTCGTATGCCATCACTGCGGTTTCTCGATGCCCCGCCCGGCGCAATGCCCGCATTGCGCCGCGGAGGAAACGCTCGTCGCTGTCGGCCCCGGCGTCGAACGATTGCAGGAAGAAGCCGCCGCGCTGTTCCCCGACGCCCGCACCATGGTGCTGTCGAGCGACCTGATCACCTCGATCGAGACGATGCGCACCGAACTCAACGACATCGCGGAAGGCCGCGTCGACATCATCATCGGCACGCAACTGGTGGCGAAGGGACATCATTTTCCGCGCCTGAACCTCGTCGGCGTCGTCGACGCCGACCTCGGTCTCGGCAACGGCGATCCGCGCGCCGCGGAGCGGACTTTCCAACTGCTCAATCAGGTGATCGGCCGCACCGGCCGCGAACGGGGCCACGGCATCGGTTATCTGCAAACCCACCAGCCCGAACATCCCGTGATGAAGGCGCTGGTCGCCAGCGACCGCGAGGCGTTTTACGCCAGCGAAATCGAGGCGCGGGAACGCGCGGGCTATCCGCCGTTCGGCCGTCTCGCCAGCCTGATCATATCCGCAGGCGACCGCCCAAGCGCCGAAAGCTTCGCCCGCCAACTCGCAGCGACCGCCCCGATCGACGAAAGCGTCCAGGTGCTCGGGCCGGCGGAAGCGCCGCTCGCCGTCATCAAAGGCCGCTATCGCTTTCGCCTGCTGGCGAAGTCGGCGCGCGGCGTGGATCTCTCCGGCTATCTGCGCGAGTGGCTCGCCGCGGGACCAAAGACCAAGGGCAACCTCAAGCTCGAAGTGGACGTCGACCCCCAGAGCTTTCTCTAACTGGAGGCGCTTCTCCGTTCCGGACGACGCGCGAGCGGTGATCCGAACAGAGATGCACAAGGAACTCTCCCCCTGCCGTGTGCTATAAGTCACGCTCGGCTCTGCACAACCACGCGCCGGGATTGACGGCTCCGGGGTTGGCATTCAATCTGCCGCCGCGCGAGGGCTGAATGCATATCTACTTCCGGGGCAGCGGTTTGCAGCGTCTGCGGTTGGCGTCGGGGCTGGCGCTGATGGCGTTCGCGGCCACGCATTTCGCCAACCATGCGGTCGGCCTTGTCAGCCTCGAAGCCATGCATCGGGTGCAGGAATTGCGGACCGCGATCACCCGATCATGGCCGGTGTCGATCATCCTGTTGCTCGCGCTGATCACCCATGTCGCCCTCGGCCTTTATAAATTGAGCCGGCGGGAAACCTGGCGGATGCCGATCTGGGAGGCTCTACAGATCGGCATCGGCCTTTCGATTCCGTTCCTGCTGTTTCCGCATATCGTCAACACCCGCGTGGCACATGCGGTGTTCGGCGCCAACGACATTTATCTCTACGAACTGGTCCGGCTCTGGCCCGACAGCGCGATCCTGCAAAGCACCTTGCTCGTTCTCGTATGGCTCCACGGCTGTATCGGCATCCACTACTGGTTGCGGCTGTCCGATTCCTACAGCCGGTTCGCTCCGTTCCTGCTCGCCGTCGCCCTGTTGTTGCCGGTGCTGGCGTTGTCCGGATTTGCGGTCGCAGGAATGCGCGCGACCTACATCATGTCGGACCCGAGCGCGTTCGCCGCGCTGAAAGCGCGAACGAATTGGCCGAACGCCCATGATGCGGCAGCGATGGCGACGCTGCGCGACATTGTCCGATGGGGATTCGGGCTGCTCGCCGCGACCGCCCTCGGCATTGCATTCCTGCGCTACCGCCGCGAGACCGCAAAGCGCGGACCGGTCCGGATCAGTTACCTCGATGGACCGGCCGTCGATCTGACGCCCGGCATGACGCTTCTGGAAATCAGCCGGTCGGCCGGTATTCCGCATGCGTCACTGTGCGGCGGCCGGGGCCGCTGCTCGACCTGCCGGGTCCGCATAGAAAAGGGACTGGAGTCGCTTCCTGCGCCCGACGCCGTCGAGGCGACGACTCTCAGTGCGATCGACGCACCGTCGAATGTGAGGCTGGCCTGCCAGATCCATCCCACCGCGCCTCTGACGATCGCCATCGTCAGCCGGCCCGGCGTCCACAGCCCGATCCACACCGAGTTCTCCGAGATCAAAGAAGTGGTTGCAGCCCACATCCGCGCCGATATCGGCGGCTCCGCGATCGAATTCGCCTCGTCCGATCCGGCGGAGGTGGAGGCCTGGCTTCTGCGTCAGTCGCAACATGCCGCGAAGGTCCGCGACGTGGAGCGTTGGGGCTATCGCCTGCGGGGCGCCAGGATGGACTACGTCGGAGAGCGGGCCGTCGGCACATGCGTCTACGAACGGGACACCCGGCTCATTTCGGTCTTCATGTTTCCGGAAACGGACTCTGCGCCGGTGGCGATCCGCGGCCAGCGCAATCGGTACTCGGCGCTGAGTTGGCGTGACGAAACCGGCACCATCTGCTGTTCTGTGTCGCAAGTCACAGTGGAGGTGCTTGAGCATCTGGCAGAGGCCTGGGAAGAAGCGGCATCCATGTCGACCGATTCCGGTGAGCCGGTGAATTTGGAACCTACGAGACACTGCGATGAGTGATCTGTTTCGCCGCGAAGCCATCGAACATGCCACGCAACGGCTGGAGGGCCAGGTCTTCCTGGCCTCGCCGCTTTCGCTGAAGACGCTCGGCCTGCTGCTCTCGGGCATCGTCTTCGCAGCCGCGATCTTCGCCGCGACCGCCACATATGCGCGGAAGACGACCGTGAGCGGCTTTCTGGTGCCCGATCGGGGCATGATCCGGATCACCTCGCAGGCGCAGGGGACATTGCGGAGTGTCCTCGTCAAGGAAGGCGACAACGTCGAGAAGGGGATGCGCCTCGCCATCCTCGACGTCTCGACCGCAACCGCAACCGGCAATACCGGCGAGGCGCTTCTCAAGGGCTTCGAGTCGGAATCGCTCGCGGCGAAGTCGCGAGCCGAATCGAAATTGGCCCTGCTGGAACTGGAGCGCGATCAGGCGACCGTCCGGTCCAGCAAAAGCCAGAACGAACTCGCCGAAGTGGATCAGCAGATCGAGTTGCAGCAGGAACGGCTCAAGCTTGCGCGCGAGGAGGTGGATCGCGGGGAAACCATCGCCGCCAAGGGATATTTGCCGAAACGCGAAGTCGATCAGCGTCGGCTCGCCGCGCTGGCGATCGAACAGGATCTCGCCGGCGCGCGCCGCCAGAAGGCGACGGTGGAGCGCGAACTCGCGGACATCAAGGCCCGGCTGGTTTCGATCCCGCTGGAAATCAAAGCCGCCCGCTCCGACGCCGATGTCGCCCGGGCGACGCTCGAGCAGCGCCGCGCCGAATCGGAAGCGCGGCGCCTGCAGTTTTTCGTCGCGCCGACCGCCGGACGGATCGCCGCGCTCCCGGTCAGCGACGGACAGGCCGTCGCGGCGGGCGGCATAGTGGCGGTGATTATCCCTTCGGGCAGCGAGATCGAGGCCGAGCTGTTGGCGCCGTCGCGCGCGATCGGTTTCGTCCAGCCCGGGCAACAGGTGGAACTCAGCCTTCAGGCCTTTCCTTATCAGCGCTTCGGCACGGTGCGGGGCACGGTGAGAACGGTCTCGACCACGGTGCTCGGCCCGGCCGATGTCGGCTTTCCCGGTCTCGACATCAAGGAACCGGTGTTCAGGATTCGCGTCTCTCTCAGCCGTAGCACCATGGAAGCCTATGGCCAGTCCGTGCCGATGCAGCCGGGAATGCTGGTGTCGGCTGAAGTCGTCTTCGAGCATCGAAGCCTGCTGCGCTGGCTGTTCGATCCGATCTATGCCGTAGGCCGCCGCGCATGAACATTCTCCGGGAACTCAATCTGGGCAGGCGAACCCTTCCCGTCGTGATGGCGTCGGAGGCCGCGGAATGCGGCCTCGCCTGTCTCGCCATGATCTCGCGCTATCACGGTCACGATGTCGATCTCAATGCGCTGCGCCAGCGGTTTGCGGTGTCGATGGCCGGCGCGTCGCTGAAAAGCCTGATGGGGATCGCCGATCAGCTCGGATTTTCCACGCGCGCCATCCGCGTCGAGCTGTCGGCGCTGCCCAAGGTCCAGCTTCCCGCCATCGCGCACTGGGACCTCAATCACTTCGTGGTGCTGAAATCGGTCACGTCCAAGGGCATCACCATCCACGATCCGGCGATCGGGCTTCGCACCTTCACAATGGAGGAAGCCTCGAAGCACCTGACCGGCGTGGTCCTCGAACTGGCGCGAGGCGAGACCTTCGAACCGCTCGAAGCGCGCCTGCCGATGAAGTTGTCGCTGCTCTGGTCGAAAATGCACGGCTGGGGCTGGGCGGTCGCGCAGGTGCTGATCTTGTCGGTGGCGCTGCAGATCGCGGCTTTCGTGATGCCCCTGCAGATGCAGCTTGTGGTCGACGAGGCGCTCGCCCAATCCGATCATCAGTTGCTGACGGTGATCGCCCTGGGATTCGGCGCTCTCGTCATCATTCAAGCCGGGCTTGAGGCGATCCGCGGCTGGGCGCTGCGCATCTTCGGCCAGCTTCTGAGCTTCCAGATCACCGGCAATCTTGTGCGGCACCTGCTTCGGCTGCCCAACGACTATTTCGAGAAGCGACACGTCGGCGACATCATCTCGCGCCTCGGTTCGGTCAAGCCGGTGCAGGACGCCATCACCCAGGGCGTGATCGGCACCGTCATCGACGGCATCATGGCGCTGATCGCCGGCTTCATCCTGTTCTTCTATTCCACGGCCCTCGCACTCATCGTCATTGTCGGCGTACTCATCAACCTCGGCATCACGCTGGCGCTGTTTCCGGGTACCAAGCGCCGCATGGCCGAGTCCATCGTCGCCGAGGCCAAGGAGCAATCGCACCTCATCGAAACCATCCGCGCCGCGACGACGCTGAAACTGTTGGGGAGGGAATCGATACGGGAAGCGACCTGGCGGAACCTGCACGTCGAAACCACCAACGCCGGCATCGCCGTCGGCCGCTACCAGATTTCGCAGACCTTCCTGCAATCGGTCGTCACCGGCCTGCAAACCGTGATCGTGATCTACGTGGCCGGCGTCACCATCCTGTCAGGCGCAGGGTTTTCGGTCGGCATGATCTTCTCGTTCCTGTCCTACCGGCAGACGTTCACCGACCGCGCGATGGCGCTTGTCAACCAGATGGTCCAGTTCCGGTTGTTGCGGCTGCATCTCGACCGCCTCTCCGACATCGTGACAACGCGATCCGAGGTCACGCAAGGTCTGCCCGGCCCGCTGGTCAATCAGGGGCACATGAGGCTGAAGAACGTCTGCTTCCGCTACGGCATCAGCGATCCGCTGATCCTCGAAGACGTCAACCTCGATATCAAACAGGGTGACTACGTCGCCATCCAGGGCGGATCCGGCGGCGGCAAGACCACGCTGCTCAAGCTGATGCTCGGATTGATGCATCCGACCGACGGCACCATCGAACTCGACGGCCATCGCGCGACGCCCGAGCGCTGGCGAAGCTGGCGTCAGAGCGTCGGCGTCGTCGCCCAGGACGACCGCCTGATGTCCGGCACCATTTCGGAAAACATCGCCGGCTTCGACCCGAACCTCGACATGGAGCGCGTTGTCGCCGCCGCTCACGCCGCGCGCGTGCACGCCGACATCATGCGTTTTCCCATGCAGTATCTCAGCCTCGTCGGCGACATGGGCTCGACGCTCTCGGGCGGGCAGCGGCAGCGCGTTCTGCTGGCGCGGGCGCTGTATCGTCAGCCGCAGATTCTGATTCTCGATGAAGGCACCGCGAACCTCGACGAGCAGAACGAGGAGTTGATCGCGGATCTGATCGACCAGATGAATATCACCCGCATCGTGGTCGCGCATCGCCCGGCGCTGCTGCGACGCGCGCGGCGCGTGTTCACGGTCCAGAATCGGGGATTGGTGCGCGTAGGCGGGACCGAACCGTTAGCCCGCGAGGCGCTCACGGACGTAAGCCCGCTGTCGGTCGCGCCGCCCGAGCCTGCGGAATGATTGCACCGGCCGACAGGGTACGCATCGGACCTCGAGCCTTTTCGCTTCCGATGGAATCGGAAGCGAGGCTCCGCGATTTCGTTTGACGCGTTTTCCTGCCGCGAACGGTATCCATCTCGTCGGGTCAAGCCCGAGGACATGCTTCGCCCGAAAACGCTGGCGTCGCGAGCGTGTGCCGGCGGCTTGCTGACCAGGCGCCCCGCTTCGCGCGAAGGCGCCTGCACTCACGCAGCGCCTACATCACCTGGGCGACCACACGGCCGACGCCGCGGCCGGTCAACCCGATTGCGCGAGCGGCGCCTTTCGAAAGATCCAGCACACGGCCGCGGATGAACGGGCCACGATCATTGATGGTGACGACCACGCTGCGGCTGCCATGGGTGACCCTCAGCTTGGTCCCGAACGGCAGGCTGCGATGGGCAGCGGTCATGGCGTTCTGGTTGAAGCGCTGCCCGGAGGCGGTGCGGCTGCCGGATTCACTGCCGTAATAAGAAGCCACGCCGGAGAACGACCGGCCTGAACCAGCGGACCGTCCAAGGGACGCATTGGCGTTCATCCAGGATTGTCCCCAGGACTGCTGGCCTGCCCGGTCGGCAGCATGGTGTGCCCGGTGGTGATGGTGATGACGATGATGGTGGTGATGGCGCGAACGGGCCGATGCCTCGGTCACGCTCCCCGCAATCAAAACGGTTGCGGCGATCATCGCGACCGCCATGCGCGGCCGAATGAGAAACCCCCACGTCGACTTTTGCGAGTGCAACATATTGAAGTCCCCTGAACAGTATTGCCGCCCCTGCGGTAAGTGAAAGCTACGACCTCTGAGTCGCCGGAGGGTTGATCCTGTAACTAAGGCGTAAAATGGGCAGAGTATTGCTTCATGTTTCGGCTGAAATATCTTTTGATCGATTGCCCGTGACAAACTAATCAAAACAATACTTATTTTTATAAACTGTATACGATGATATTCTATCTTGTACTGTAAAAGGAAGTCATGTCGCGGCGGCGGCGCTCATTCTCCAAGTACTGCCTACCGTTTCGACCGGAGAGGCAATGGCCAGGGGAGCAGGAAGCCGCTGCGACACAGGACGAACTTGGGTCCAGCCAGACTCCCGCCTGCTCGTCGGAATTACTGCGCGCCACGAATTCTCTGCGTGAGCGCGGCGCGACGCTGAACGTTCGCCTGGTTAATTCGGGCCCATGCGACAAGGCATCGCCGTACGCCCTCGTCATGTTGCACCTGCGCGCGCGCTATGTTAGCAAAGCCGCGATTTTAACGCTGCCGATACGCTTGTGTCGGTCGGAAATCGAAGTCCCTCTTGAATTCCAAGGGCTTGGGCCGCTTAGGCGCCGCGTGTTTGGCGACGGCTTTACCCTTGCGAGTTTGACAGCTTGAAGAGCGCGGTGGTGGCTGCTGTAGATCCCTCGGTTTCTGGTGTATCCGGCCGTTATGCGACGGCCCTGTTCGAATTGGCCCGCGAAGACAAATCGGTCGACGCGGTCAAAGCCGACCTCGATAAATTCGATGCCATGCTGGCGGACAGCCCCGAGCTGGTTCGCCTGGTGCGCAGCCCGGTTTTCAGCGCCGACACCCAGGCCAAGGCGCTCGGCGCCGTACTCGACAAGGCCGGGATCGGCGGCACGACCGCAAAATTCCTCAAGGTACTGACCGCCAACCGGCGCCTGTTCGCGGTTGCCGACGTGATCCGGGCGTTCCGCGCGCTGGTCGCGAGGTTCAAGGGCGAGGCCGCGGCCGATGTCACCGTCGCCGAACCGCTTAATGAGAAGAATCTCGATGCGCTGAAGACCGCGCTCAAATCCGTGACGGGCAAGGACATCACGCTCAACGTGAAGGTCGACCCCTCCATTATCGGCGGGCTTGTCGTCAAGCTCGGCAGCCGCATGGTGGACAGCTCGCTCCGCACCAAACTCAATTCGATCAAGCACGCGATGAAAGAGGCAGGCTGATGGACATCCGCGCCGCGGAAATTTCCGCGATCCTCAAGGACCAGATCAAGAATTTCGGCAAGGAGGCCGAAGTTTCCGAAGTCGGACAGGTGCTGTCCGTCGGCGACGGCATCGCCCGCGTTTTCGGCCTCGATAACATCCAGGCCGGCGAGATGGTCGAGTTCGAGAACGGCACCCGCGGCATGGCGCTGAACCTCGAAACCGACAACGTCGGCATCGTGATCTTCGGCGCCGACCGCGAGATCAAGGAAGGCCAGACCGTCAAGCGCACCCGCGCCATCGTCGACACGCCTGTCGGCAAGGGCCTGCTCGGCCGCGTCGTCGACGCGTTGGGCAATCCGATCGACGGCAAGGGCCCGATCCAGGCGACCGAGCGCAAGCGCGTCGACGTCAAGGCTCCCGGCATCATTCCGCGCAAGTCGGTGCACGAGCCGATGGCCACCGGCCTCAAGGCCATCGACGCCCTGATCCCGATCGGTCGCGGCCAGCGCGAGCTGATCATCGGCGACCGCCAGACCGGCAAGACCGCGATCGCGCTCGACACCATCCTCAACCAGAAGCCGCTGAACGCCGCGGGCGCCCCCGAGAGCCAGAAACTCTATTGCGTCTACGTCGCGGTCGGCCAGAAGCGCTCCACCGTCGCGCAGTTCGTCAAGGTGCTCGAGGAGCAAGGTGCGCTGGAATATTCGATCGTCGTCGCCGCGACCGCATCCGATCCGGCCCCGATGCAATATCTCGCGCCGTTCACCGGCTGCACCATGGGCGAGTATTTCCGCGACAATGGCATGCACGCCGTCATCATCTACGACGACCTTTCCAAGCAGGCCGTCGCCTATCGCCAGATGTCGCTGTTGCTGCGCCGTCCGCCGGGCCGCGAAGCCTATCCGGGCGACGTGTTCTACCTGCATTCGCGCCTTCTGGAACGCGCCGCCAAGCTGAACGACAGCCAGGGCAACGGCTCGCTGACCGCGCTGCCGGTGATCGAGACCCAGGCCAACGACGTGTCGGCCTAC